>NZ_CP036271.1:5521894-5841476 GCF_007745175.1 Caulifigura coniformis
TGCATTTTCTGACAGGGATGAGCTCATGCTGCGCCCGGCTTCACTGCTGGTTCTGGCCTGTTTTGTTCTCGGAGGAGCCTGGTCATTGACCGCTGAACAGCCCGCTCCCGTCGATTCTCGCAAAGCGGCCCTCAAGGCACAGGCCGACGGCAATTTCCGCGATGCGTTCAAGTTGTTCGAGAAGCTGTGCCTCGACCCGGCCAACTCGACATCCCAGGTCGTTCACGACCTTGAGAACGCCGTGCAGTGCCTCGCCCGGCTGCAGCGGATTCAAGATGTCGACGCCTTCCTGGAGAAGGTTGTCGAAAAGCATCCCGAGCAATGGATCGCGCTGGCCGGGGTGGCGATTCAATATGGGGCGCTCGAGCACCAGGGACACCTCATCGCCGGCGTGTTTCATCGCGGATACGCGCAGCAGGGGGGGCAGTTCGTCAGCGCGCAGCAGCGCGACTACGTCCGCAGCCTGCAACTGCTTGAAGCGGCGCGCAAGCTGATTCCTGAGGACGCGGGGGCAACGGACGTCGCACGGTTCTACCGCCAGTATGGCCGGATCATCTCTCCGTCACGGCGTGGAGACGCCTGGAAGCTCCAGGTGTTGACCGACTTCAAGACGCTTCCCGACTACGAGCCCGCGCACCGCTGGGGGCGGCGGGGCGGATGGGGCGGCGGTGGAGACAAAGGAGCGCCGGTCGATGCCGAAGGAAATCCGGTCTTCTACAGCGTTCCCAAGTCGTTCGACGATGCGCGGAACGATGGCGAACGCTGGCGGTTCTGCCTCGAACAGGCGGCCGCCAGGGATTCCTCCCTGCGGTCTGAAGTGGACTGGGAGTTTGCCGACTTCCTGCAAAGCCAGTTTGGAGTCCAGAATCTCCGCCAGGAGGGATTCCACCTGCCGGCTCCGGAGGAAGGTGAGAAGGGGGATCCGCGGGCCAATGTGTGGTCGCTGCACACCCTGACCGACGAGGAAACGATCTGCCGGCTTGCCACGGGTCCGAAGCGGTTCACGCTGCCCGAGGAGTTCAATCCGCTCGCCCGCTTCAAGACGATTCTCTCGGGAGACAACAAGGAGTACGCGGCCACCGCATCCGATCGCATCGCGTCGATTTACGAAGACCGCCAGCAGTACGCGAAGGCCGCGGCCGTCTGGAAGGAAGCGATTCCGAAGTTCGGCAACGAGAACAACGGGCGGCAGGCCCGTCTCGACCAGATCGTGAAGCCGTGGGGTCAGTTCGAAGCATCGATGACGCAGCCTGCCGGTGAGGGGGCGACGCTCGACTTCAAGTTCCGGAACGGAAAGAAGCTGTCGCTCGAGGCGTGGCCGATCCGCGTCGACCTGCTGCTGGCCGACATGAAGGCCCACCTGAAATCCAACCCGCAGAATGTCGACTGGCAGCAGATCCAGCTGGACCAGGTTGGCTACCGGCTCGTTCAGGAAAACCAGATCCGGTACCTGGCGGCGCGCAATGCCGAGTGGTCGGTCGACCTTGAACCGCGAGACGGACACTTTGACCGCCGGACCACGATCACGACACCGCTCCAGCAGCCCGGCGCCTATCTGGTGACCGCGAAGCTCGACGGCGGGAACATCAGCCGCATCGTGGTGTGGGTGGCTGACACGGCCATCGTCAAAAAGGCGATCAATGACGGCGCCTGGTACTACCTCGCCGACTCCGTCAGCGGCGCGCCGATTCCGAATGCGGACGTCGAGTTCTTCGGCTGGCGGCAGGAATACCGCAACGGCGCGAAACGCCACCAGGTGCTGACCAGGAACTTTGCAGAGAAGACGGACGCCAACGGCCAGATCGTCCCGAACACGAAGCTGCAGGAGGATGGCTATCAATGGATGGCCATCGCCAATACCGGGAAGCGGCTGGCGTACCTCGGATTCACGGGCGTGTGGCGGAACGGCTACAGCCTCGACTCGCTGAACGACACTAAAGTGGTGCTGATCACCGACCGGCCCGTCTACCGGCCCGACCAGAAGGTCGAGTTCAAATTCTGGGTGCGTCCTGTCAGTTACGACCTGACGCCCGAACAGTCGAAGGCGTTTGCGAACCAGAAGTTCACGATCCGGCTGACCGATCCGACGGGCGTCGAAGTCTGGAAGAAGCCGTTCACGGCCGATGCTTTCGGCGGCTTCTCGGGCGAACATCTGCTGCCGAAGGACGCCAAGCTCGGCAGCTACTCGCTGAACATCGTCGATCATCCGCGAATCGGCGGCGGCGGGCAGTTCCGCGTCGAGGAATACAAGAAGCCGGAGTTCATGGTCGAAGTCGACGCTCCGACGGCGCCGGTCGCGCTGGGGGACAAGGTGACGGCCACGATCAGGGCGAAGTACCTGTTCGGCGCGCCGGTGACGCAGGCGACGGTGAAGTACAAGGTCGAACGAACCGCGCACACGGAACGGTGGTTCCCGCGAGGGGAGTGGGACTGGCTTTATGGACCGGGCTACTGGTGGTTCGCTTCGAACGACACCTGGTATCCGGGGTTTGCGCGGTGGGGCTGCTTCGCGCCGCGATTGAGCTGGATTCCCTGGAATCCCGAGCCGCCGGAGCTGGTGCTCGATGCCGAAGCTCCGATCGGACCGGACGGCACTTTGAAAATCGAGATCGACACGTCACTCGCCAAGGCGCTGCATGGCGACGAAGACCACTCGTACAAGATCTCGGCCGAGGTCGTGGATGCTTCCCGCCGGACGATCGTCGGCGGTGGAAACGTGCTTGTGGCGCGCGAGCCATTCCGGGTGTTCGTGTGGCTGAATCGGGGGCATTACCGGGCGGGGGACATGATTCGCGCCTCGGTGCAGGCACGGACACTCGACGGAAAGCCTGTCTCCGGAAAGGGGAAGCTGACGCTGTTCAAGGTGGCCTATGACAAGGATGGCAAGCCGACTGAGCAGAACGTCGGTGAATGGGCCGTCGATCCGAACGAGCAGGGTGAGCTGACGCAGGAGATCAAAGCGGCCGATGCCGGCCAGTACCGCGTTGCCTACTCTTTGACGCACACGGCCGAAGGGAACGAGGCCGTGACGAAGGAAGGGGCCTATCTGTTCGTCGTCCGCGGGGAGAACTTCAATGGATCGGACTTCCGTTTCAGCGATCTCGAACTCGTGCCGGACAAGAAGGAGTACGCTCCGGGTGAAACGATGCAGCTTCTCGTGAATACCGATCGGCTGAAGTCGACGGTGATGCTGTTCGTGCGTCCGGTCAACGGCGTCTGCAAAGAGAAGCCGCAGTTCCTGAAGCTGGAAGGCAAGAGCACGGCCGTGCCGATCGCGGTCGCCCAGGCCGATATGCCCAACTTCTTCATTGAAGCAGTGACGATTGCGAACGGTCAGGTGCATTCGATCACGAAGGAGATCGTGGTTCCGCCGGTGAAACGCGTGCTGAACGTCGACGTGAAGCCTTCAAGCGAGAAGTACAAGCCTGGTCAGAAGGCGGAAGTGGAAGTGAAGCTGACCGAGCTGAACGGCGAGCCGTTCCAGGGCTCCATCGTGATGAGCATTTACGACAAAGCAGTGGAATATATCTCCGGCGGGTCGAACGTCCCTGACCTGAGAGAGCACTTCTGGAAATGGCGGCGAAGCCATCATCCGTCGACCGAGAGCAGCCTGGCCCGCTGGGGATCGAACCTGCTGCGGGAGAAAGAAGTCGCGATGCAGGATCTGGGGGCATTTGGCGGGATGGTTGTCGAGCAGGATTTCGAGATGTTCTTTGGTCGCGACAGATCGAACCTGGGGACTCGCGGAAGGGCGATGACAAAATCGATGGCTCCGAGAGGCATGATGTTTGGCGGCGTTGCGGAAGGCATGCCGATGCCGGCGGCGGCTCCGATGGATGCGCTGTCACTCGCCGACGGCTTGGCGGCGGGTGGCGCCGCGGGTGGCGAACTCGTGCAGCCAACTGTACGAACCCAGTTTGCGGACACGGCTTTCTGGAAAGGGGACATCACGACCGACGCCAACGGCGTTGCGAAGGTCGACCTGACGATGCCGGAGAACCTGACGGGCTGGAAGATCCGCACGTGGGCGATGGGCGAAGGGACCCGCGTCGGCGAAGCGACGCAGGAAGTGACGACGTCGAAAGACCTGCTCGTGCGTCTGCAGGCGCCCCGGTTCTTTGTGGAGAAGGACCAGGTCGTGCTTTCGGCGATCGTGCATAACTATCTGCCGCATGAGAAAACGGCGACCGTCGAACTGCTGCTGGATGGAGACAACCTGGCGATTGAATACGGCGACAAGGGGGCGGACGGCGATCGCCTGTTGTCGACGCCGCAGCAATCGCAACTGGTGCGAACGATTCCGGCCAATGGTGAGGCCCGGATCGACTGGCTGGTCAAAGTGGCCAAAGAAGGGGAAGCGAAAGTCACGATGAAGGCGCTGACCGATGAAGAATCGGACGCCATGCAGATGACCTTCCCCGTCTATGTGCACGGCATGCTGAAGACGGAATCGTTCAGCGGCGTCGTGCGGGCGAATGAAGACTCGGGCAAGATCACGATCAAGGTTCCCGCCGATCGCCGGCCGGAAGAGTCACGGCTGGAGATCCGCTACTCGCCGACGCTGGCGGGGGCGATGGTGGATGCGTTGCCGTATCTCGTTGACTACCCGTACGGGTGTACCGAGCAGACGCTCAACCGCTTCCTGCCGACGGTGATCACGCAGAACGTGCTGAAGTCGATGAAGCTCGACCTGGCGAAGATCCGGGACAAGCGGACTAACCTCAATCCTCAGGAAATCGGCGACGATGCGGCCCGCGCGGCCGACTGGGCCCGCATCACGAAGGACTGGCATCGCGAGATGAAGAATCCGGTCTTCGACGAGGCCGAGGTCGAACTGATGGTGAAGACGGGTGTGGCCGACCTGACGAGCATGCAGTGTTCGGATGGCGGGTGGGGTTGGTTCTCCGGCTTCGGCGAGCATTCGTGGCCGCATACTACGTGCGTTGTGGTGCATGGTCTGCAGATCGCGCAGCAGAACGGCGTGGCGGTCGTTCCCGAGACGATGACGAAGGGGATCGAGTGGCTGAAGCGTTACCAGGACGAGCAGGTGCGCCTGCTGCTGGTGGGCGAACGGATCGAGAAGAAGGAGATCAAGGCCGAGCCGGGGCTGAAGTTTCGCAGCCAGGCGGGCGACATGGATGCCTTCGTTTACATGGTGCTCGTCGATGCGGACGTTGCCAGCGCCGAGATGCAGCGGTTCCTGTACCGCGACCGCACGAAGCTGTCGCTGTACTCGCTGGGGATGTTCGGCCTGGCGCTGCACAAGCAGCAGCAGATCGAACAGCGCGACATGGTCATCAGGAACATCGACCAGTTCGTGAAGACGGATGACGAGAACCAGACGGCCTATCTCGACCTGCCGAACCGCAATTCGTACTGGTGGTTCTGGTACGGCGACACGATCGAGGCCAACGCCTACTACCTGAAGCTGCTGACGAAGGTGAACCCGCAGGACCCGAAGGCGTCCGGACTGGTGAAGTATCTGCTGAACAACCGCAGGAACGCGACCTACTGGAACAGCACTCGCGATACGGCGGTGTGCATCGAAGCGATGGCCGAGTACCTCAAGGCCAGCGGCGAAGCGACGCCCAACATGCAGGTGGAAGTCTGGATCGACGGCGACAGGAAGCAATCGGTCGAGATCACCCCGGAGGTGCTGTTCGGCTTCAACAACAAGTTCATCGTCCTCGGGGCCGACCTGAAGGACGGCGAGCATGTCGTGGAATTGAAGAAGTCGCCGTTGAATGGGGCGACTTCGAAGCCGGGGCCGCTGTACTTCAACGCGTACCTCACCAACTTCACGCTGGAAGACCCGATCAAGGCCGCCGGCCTGGAGATCAAGGTCGGCCGGAAGTTTTACCGGCTGAACCAGCGGAAGGAGGCGACGGACGTTGTGCAGGGATCGCGCGGGCAGGCGGTCGACCAGAAGACGCTCAAGTACGACCGCGAGGAACTGAAAGACCTCGCGCAAGTGACGAGCGGAGACCTGATCGAAGTCGAACTCGAGATCGATTCGAAGAACGACTATGAGTATGTGATCTTCGAAGACCTCAAGGCGGCCGGCGTGGAAGCGGTGGACCTCCAGAGCGGATACACGTCGGGCGGACTAGGGGCTTACGTCGAATATCGCGATGAGCGGGTGGCGTTCTTCCTGAGGACGCTCAGCCGCGGCAAGCATTCGGTGAGCTACCGCGTGCGGGCGGAAATCCCCGGGCAGTTCAGCGCACTTCCGACGAGGGCGTACGCGATGTACGCCCCTGAGCTGAAGGCGAACGCGGATGAGTACAAGCTGAAGATCGCCGACAAGCCGGAGTGAACGGGCGATTCGACGTGTGAGCAAGGTTAAAAGCACCCCGGCTGCTCCAAAGCAGCCGGGGTGCTTTGTGTTGGAACTGGCCGGTCTCGACCCGATTGCAAATTCCGCTTCGGCTGCGGAAAATCGCCGTTTGAGCTGCGCCCACGGTGCTTTTCGTGGCTCGCTGACTGCAACCGCATTCGCCGCCGGTTTGCGCAGGCCGACGAATGGCCGTTGCGTTTACCGGCGTCGTGGACCTGGAAACGGCCGCCCGCAGGCGGAGAGGAATTGACGGATGAAGGTTCTTGTCGTTGGACAGGGAGGGCGTGAACACGCCCTTGTCTGGAAGCTGAAGCAGTCACGGCTGGTGACGAAGGTTTACTGCGCGCCGGGCAACGCCGGCACGGGGCTCGATGTCGAGAATATCGATATCAGCGCGGTCGACGCCGAGCGGCTGGTCAAGTTCGCCAAGAACGAAGGGATCGCCCTGACGGTCATCGGTCCCGAAGCGCCGCTGGTGGCGGGCGTGGCGGATGCGTTCATGAAGGCGGGGCTGCGGGTGTTCGGGCCGACGAAGGCGGCGGCCCAGCTTGAAGGGAGCAAGAAGTTCGCGAAAGAGGTGATGCGGGCCGCGCAGGTTCCGACGGCGGAGTTCCGTTCGTTCACCGATCCCGATTCCGCGATCCAGTTCGTGCAGGAGCGTGAAGAGATCGGGCTGGTTGTGAAGGCGGACGGCCTCGCGGCCGGTAAGGGCGTCACCGTCTGCAGCACCAAGGCGCAGGCGATCGAAGCGATCCGCGATGCGATGGTGAAACGCGTTTTCGGGACGGCCGGCGATACGGTCGTGATCGAAGAACGCATGTCGGGGCCCGAACTGAGTGTGCTGGCGCTGGTGGACGGGCGGACGATTGTGCCGCTCGAATCGGCCCAGGATCACAAGGCCGCCTATGACGACGACCAGGGGCCGAACACGGGCGGGATGGGGGCGTACAGCCCGGCGCCGATCGCCAACCAGGAACTGATGGACGAGGTGATCGACAAGATCCTCATCCCGACGGTTCATGAACTGCGGCGGCAGGGGATCGAGTATCGCGGAGTGCTCTACGCCGGGCTGATGCTGACATCGCAGGGGCCGCGGGTGCTCGAGTTCAATACGCGTCTGGGCGATCCGGAAACGCAGCCGGTCCTGATGCGTCTGAAGTCGGATCTGTTCGAGGTGCTGTGCGCCGCGGCCGACGGCAAGCTCCGCGATTTCCAGAATCTCGACTGGGATCCGCGGCCATCGGTCTGCGTGGTCATGGCGTCCGAGGGGTATCCGGGCAACTATCCGAAGGGGAAGCCGATTCGTGGCCTGGATCGCGCCTCGCAGCTGGCGGATACGAAGGTGTTCCACGCCGGAACGGCCAAGCATGGGCCGAATATCGTCACCGATGGCGGCCGCGTGCTGGGAGTGACGGCGCTGGGCGACGACATCTCGGACGCCAAGCGGCGGGCGTATGAGGCGGTGAAGTGCATTCGCTGGGAAGGGGCGTGGTGCCGGAAGGACATTTCGGACAAGGCCCGCGCTGCGCAGCTCGAGGAATAGCGAGTGGCGGACCAGCGCCCGCGGTTGTTCCTCGGCAACTTCGATTTCGAAGCAGCGCTGGTGTCGCCTTCGGCGTGCGCCTCCCGGGACGCCATCCGGCGCAACAGCGAACTCGCGGCGGCGTGGCTGTCCATCGCCCGGCCTGGTGACGTGATCGTCACCGAGCATCTTCCTGATGAGCAGTTTCCGCAGGCGCTCGAGCGGTTGAATCGCAAAGGCGTGCGATTCGCCCGGGCGTCCGAGAGTTTTGATGACGATTGTGTGGTCACTCCGTGGGGCTGGGAACGTCGCGTCATCGGCTGGGCCGACGCGTGCGGCCTGCCCGAGTCTTCGCCGCCGCTTCACGCCATTGCCATCGCGAATTGCCGCGAGTTTTCGTTCACGAGTGAACGGGACATGGAATGCGGGCTTGCCGGGCAGGCGGTCTGCTGCACGGCGACGGAGGTCGCGGACGCCCTGTCCCGGCTCCGGCGGTGGCTGATCAAGGCGAACTTCGGGGCGTCGGGCCGGGAGCGAATCTCCGGAAGCGGGTTGCCGACGGAAGAGATGCAGAAGTGGGTTGAGAAACGACTGTCGCGCGATGGGGCCGTGTTCGTCGAGCCATTCGTGGAGTCGGTCGAGGAAGCGGGGGTCCAATGGGAGATTCCGCCTGACGGTGGGGAGCCCGATCTGGTTGGAGTCGTGCCGTTGCTCTCTGACGACCGGGGGCAGTACCGGGGGAGCGTGATTCCTTCCACGGCGGATGTACCCGGTCAGTGGCAGACCGTCATTGAGTTTTCGCGACGAGCCGCCCTGCGAGCGCAGAGCCTGGGCTACTTCGGCCCGCTCGGCATCGATGCGATGCGGTATCGCGACGCCGACGGCGAACTGCGCGAACGCCCCCTGCAGGACATCAATGCCCGCTGGACGATGGGCCGGCTGGCCCTGGGATGGCGGGGTGAGATTCCCGCTTCGGGGATGACCGTCCTTCGCGCCGGTTCGGAGAACGACTGGGCCGCGACAGCCGACATGCGTTCGCAATGCCTTCGGATCTCGCCACATGCGTTGAATTCCGAGTCGGTCCGGCACGTCTTCTGGCTGGAAACGGGTCGCGAACGGCCAGTCTCAGCCGCGGAAAAATGAGCCCGCGGAGTCGAATTCCAGTTGGAGAACGGGAGAGGCGTCGTTGAAATGAGGGGTGGCCAGGTGCTGTCGCGTCGCAACGGACGCGGCGGCTGGAGGGCCACGAGGACTCAATGCCATGCAAACGAACCGGGTGGCGACCTGCATCGAGCAGGTCCGGGACGGACATCAGCAGGTTGAGCAGGCGGTGCATGAGCTCCGCAGCTGGTGGGAGCAGTGCGGAGGCGAAATGACTCCGCCGTTTCAGGAACTCTGCCGCCGTCTCATCGATCTCAGGCCGCTGCTGAAAGCTCACTTCCAGGATGAGGAATCGGCCGACCACACCTTCGGGCTGGATGATCTCCCTTCCCCTTCGAACTGCAGGGCGGTGCTGCTGGCCGACCTCGACCAGCTGATCGCGCGGCTGCAGGTGTGCCATCCGGGGACGGATTGCTGGGCCGATGCGGAGTTCGCTCTCAACCGTTTTCTCACGCAGCTGGGCGCGCATGAGGCCCGTGAGCTGGCGACGCTCCCCGACGCGGCGGTGGCCGAAGATCTGCCGATCAACTGGTAGCGGTTCAAAACGACGAAGGCGCTGGCGTTCGCGCACGGCCGAGACGGCCGTGGCACGCCCAGGCAGGGCGTCGATCAGGCTTCGGCCGATTGCGGCGTGGTGATCGATTTGAGCCCCTGCTCGATGTCGTTCCGTTCGGGCCGGGCCGATTGCTGCAAGACCTTTCCGTCGCGCAGGAAAACGAGTGTCGGCCAGAGCGTCACGCGGAACGATCGGCCGAGCGGGCGTCCGGAACCATCTTCCACCTTGAGATGGTGCACTTGCGGATGCTGTGCAAGCAAACGGTCGACGATCGGGGCCACCGCACGGCAGTAACCGCACCACCCGGTGCCGAACTCGAGCAGCACCGGCCCTTCAAACGCGTCGACTTCCTCGCGAGTGGGAGCTTGATCGGGGAGAAGGTAGGCGGGCATCGTCGCCTCCGGCAGTCATCGGGACACAGGGACTTTTCCCCCAGCAGACTGCATTCCTGCGCCGGTGCAACCCCCTGAACCAACTACGGAAGAGAAGGGCGGGCGGGGGAGAGACACGTCATCCGGTCCACGGATGGTTTCATCTGCGGGACGTGACCGCGTATGTTGGTGGTATCCGGCATTCCCTTGCGGCCAATACAATTCAATTATGGCGACGACCGGCGCGCGCGTGCGCTGCCCGCATTGCGGCAAGAGCTTCAAGATCCCTGATCGCTCCCTCCTGGGGCGAACAGGGAAATGTTCTGCGTGCGCTCAACGGTTCACGCTGACTGAAGACGGCGCTGATGCCGCCGCTCCGCCGGTCGCGGCAGCGGCGACGCCCGCGCCGGAACCGAAGGTCGCCGCTCCCGCTGCGAAACCGGTTGTGAGGCCTCCAGCGGCCCCGGTTGCGGAAAAACCGGCGACACGAACGCCGCCTGCTGCCGCGCCCAGTCCTGTGACGCCTCCTGCAGAGCGCGTGGATCCGGCTCCTGCCAGGCCTGCGAAGAAGCCGGTTGCGGCACCGCCCGTGGAGCCGGTCGCCAAGGCTGCCGCTCCCAAGGTCGTCCGGGCGACCGAAGTCGAACCGCCATTCGGTCTCAATGCCATCTGGGTCCCGGACGAGGTTCCGGTCTCCGCGGCGCCGAGTGTGGCGGCGGATCCGGACAACCCTTTCGCTGTTTCGGACGACGGCCCATTTGGCTCGGCGGCCAACGTTTCAGCGCCGGGGCTGAAGATGTCTGCGGCGAGTTCCGGTTCACCCGCGGAGGGACGCGTTCGCTCGAATCGGCGGCGCAACGGATTGATCGGGGCTGCGGCCGCAGTGGTCGTGGTGGGAGGCGGCCTGGCGGCCGTTGCGCTCTCGCGAGGCCCTGCGGCCGATCCTGCAGCGCCGATGGGTGCCGGCGGCGTCACGGCGGTCGATCCTGCGGTGGTCGCTCCCGCTGTCTATTCGCGCGAGATGCTGAAAGGGAACCTGGCGCTGCTGGAAGAGTTCAGGCCGACGCACGGCCAGCCGATCGGAATGCTGTACGTTCCGAACGGAGTCAACCTCGTGGTTCACCTGCGGCCGGCGGAGTTGTGGAGCAGCGACCGCGGGGCGGCAGAGCTGCGGGCCAGCCTGACCGAAGGGGTGACGTCGTGGCTCGATGCGAAAATCAAGGAACTCTGTCGTCGCGAACCATCCCGCGTCTCGGAAGCGACTTTTGCGCTGGTGCTCGGCGCGTTCGGGACGCAGCCGACCTCTTCGCAGGTTGTGCGGCTGGCGGAGCCGGACAAGATGTCAGTCCTGCTCGATGAGTTTCGCGGGCAACCGCTGAAAGAGAATCTCAAGCCAGCGGTGACGGTGTCAGCGCCGCATGCGTACGTCATCGTCGACTCCAGCACGTTCTCGATTTCGCCTTCGGAAACAGCGGACGAACTCGAAGAGTCGCTGACGGTTCCCAACAGCTACGTCTCGAGGAACGTCGCCGAACTGCTCAAGCAGACTGACCGGGACCGGTTGATTACGGTGGTCGCCGAGATGCAGGATTTGCGGCGGCACGTCGATACGCTGTTTCCCGAATCGGCCCGCCCGACGATGCATGCCGTGATCGACTGGCTGGGGGATGATGTCGACGCGATCGCGTGGAGCCTCCACATGCGGCCGGCGCTCTATTCGGAACTGGTGCTTCGGCCGCGGTCCGGCGTGTCGCCACGGGTTCTCGAGGCGGCTTTCCAGAAGAAGCTCGACGAACTGCCGGAGACGATCATGGCGATCGTGAAAGGGACGCGACCGGCGGCAAAGGGTTTTCGCGAGATCATCGGCCGTTATCCGGCCATGCTGGAAGCGGTCTGCCAGTCGACCATCCTGCGGCCCGGGACGAAAGACGTGCATGCGGTGACGGTGCTGCCGGCGAAGGCGGCCACGAACCTGGCGCTCGGGACGCTTTTGACCTGGGATGAACTGCGCCGCTCGCCGGGCAGCGCGCCGGGCGCGGCTGTGGCAAGCGCGGGACAATCGACCGAAAAGGTGGCCGACCGACTGAAGAAGGAGATCCTGGCCGAGTTCAGCATGCCACTCGAGCAGGCGGTGAAGTACATCGGCGAAGAAACGGGAGTCGATTTCACGGTCGACGGCGAGGCGCTGCGGATGACGGGCTACACGAGGAACATGCCGCAGAAGGTAAGCCTGGGGAAGGTTCCCGCCACGCGCGCTCTCAAGGAGATCCTGTCGGTCCCGAACCAGAAGGACCTGGCGGTGTTCGTCGACGAAGCGGCCGGGAAGGCGGTGATGTCGACGCGTCCTTACCTGATGCAGCAGGGGAAGGCTGAGTTCAAGGTCGATTGAGTGCTGCGTTCGGGGAGAGAAGCATTTCTTATCAGCCCCCGTGGGCGGCGTAGCGGTTCACGCCGCGGTTGTAAGCCAGCCGATTCAGCGCGAAGAGGCCGAGCACCCAGGCCGACTGCACGATCAGTTCGTTCACCAGTTCGGCGTGCGAATAGCGGCCGAGCATGACCGTGGCGGGGAAGTAGGCGAGGTATTTGAACGGCAGGAACTTGACGATCGCGAGCAACCAGCTGGGAAACATGTCGAGCGGGAGCATGTGCCCGGAGAGGAAGTAGTTGAACATCATGTAGATGAACAGGAGGGAGTTCACCTCCATGAACCAGAAGGCGATCAGCCCGATCAGGCTCTCCAGCAGGAAGCCGATCAGGAATGACATGGCCAGGGACACGATGAACACGCCGATGGTGAACGCATCCGGCCAACCTGGGAAATAGCTGCGGCACAGCCAGAAGACGAGCGTGAAGGGGAAGATCGCGACGGCGTAGTACACCAGCTTGTGGGCGACGCGGTGCCAGAAGAGGTAGCCGAGCATGTCGACCGGCTGGGTCAGGTACTTCTTCATGGTGCCGTCTCGCACCTCGCGGGCGATGCCGCTGGCGAGCCCCGGCATGCTGGAGAAAGCGCGGGCGACCATTGTCAGCAGGTAGTAGGCGACCATGTCGCCGTAGCTGAAGCCCTGGATCTCCTTGCGGACGGCGTCCGTGCCGACTCCGAAGATCGCCCCCCAGAGGAAAATCTGGGTGACGATCGGGAGAAACCTCAGAAGCGTCCCCAGCATGAAGTCGCCGCGATAGACGAGACGCTCTTCGATGCAGGTCCGCAGGATGACCCAGTGGACCCGCAACCTTGCGGCGAACTCCGAGCGGGGCGACGTGGAGGCGAGTGAGGCGGTCGACATACGGCCGGAATGTTAGACGGCAACAGGCAGTTGACGAAATCGGAGGCGCGTCAGGCCGGCGGAATCGTCGATCCCGCCAGCGGTTCGGGCGAACTGTTCGTCAGGGCGCTACTGGAAGTTGCGGGCCAGCTCGATCAGCGTCCGCGTGTAGGCGCCTGTGGCCCCTCCTTCACGATGCGGCCGGTTCGATTCCATGAACGCCGGTCCCGCGATATCGAGATGGACCCAGGGAGTCTCCGCGACGAACTTCTCCAGGAACTTTGCGGCCGTAATCGCGCCGCCCCAGCGGGTTCCCACGTTCTTGACGTCCGCGACGTCGCACTTCAGCTGGTCGGCGTAGAAGTCGAACATCGGGAGCTGCCAGATGTCTTCGCCCGCGGCCCGCGACGCCGCGGCGACAGCGTCGTACCAGGGCTGCTGATTCGTGAACCCGCCGGCGACCTCTTCCCCCAGCGCCACGACGCAGGCGCCTGTGAGCGTCGCGAGGTCGACGATCTTCGCGACCTTCTGGTCGACCGCGTAGGACAGGACGTCCGCGAGCACGAGCCGGCCTTCGGCATCGGTGTTCATCACTTCGATCGTGATTCCGTTCCTGGCGGTGAGGACGTCGCCCAGCTTGAAGGAACTGCCGCTGGGCATGTTTTCGACGAGGCCGACGAGGCCCATGACGTTCACGGGGAGTTTGAGACGCGCGATGGCGACCATCGCGCCGAGGACGGTGGCGCCGCCGGCCATGTCGCATTTCATCGTCTTCATACCGTCGTTGGGCTTCAACGAGAGCCCGCCGCTGTCGAACGTGACGCCCTTGCCGACGAGCGCCAGCATCGGGCCGTCTGCAGCCCCTCCGCGATGCGTGAGGACGACCATCCGCGGCGGTTTGACGCTTCCTTTTCCGACGGCCAGCAGGGCTCCCATCCGCTCTTCGGTGAGGCGTCGCTCGTCGAGGATGTCGCAGTCGAGGCCGGTTTCGACGGCCAGTTGGGAGGCCCGGTCGGCGAAGGCCTCGGGGTAGATGTCGTCGGGCTGCCGATTGACCAGCTCGCGCGTCAGGTTGACCGACTCACCGAGGATTTCGCCTTCCGCGACGGCCCGCGCGATGCCTTCGCTCACGGGCTGTCCAGCGACGACCACACTGGCTTTGGCGAATCGAAAGCGGTCCGGCTTTGACTTGTAGAGTCCCTGGCCGACAGGGCCGACCACCAGCGACATGGCCGCGATGCGGGCGGCGAGTTCCGGTTCAACCGCCGACCCGGGGAGCTGCGGAAGAAGGACGGCCGCGTGGTCGACCTGCTTCGTGGAGATCCTGCGGATGGCCGTCATCAGCGCATTCTCGTAGCGCACGGCGGTCAGTTTCTCCGCCTCACCGAGTCCGACGAGGAGGACGCGTCGCGTGGGGTGGTCCCCCAGTTCGCGCAGTTCGGCCATCTCGGCGTGTCCGCCGGTCAGGTCTCCCGCTTCCCGCAATCGGGCCAGACGGCCTTCGAGTGCCACATCAACGGCGGCGATCGTGCGGTCATACTCCGCATTCTCAATGATCGGAACGATCAGCCAGTCGCAGGGGACGGGGCCGTGGGCAAGGGAAGCGGTTGCAAGCGGCATCAGGAAACCGTGAACGGGAAATTGGTCAAACGAGGGAAGCGGCCGTGTACGGTCGCGGAACGGGACGGCTATAATAGGGGGGTGAAGTGCACGAAGGCATGCCTCGCCGTATCTGGCGTCGCAAAATGATGTTGCGGGCACTCACTCTTTTCCCGCCCGCGGTTGTTTTGCGGATGGAGCCGGTTTCCGGCGTCCTGTTTCCGTCACAACTGCGCCCCTCCCTCCCGCCAGTCGTTCCGCCTCGTTGTAAGGACCCTTTTCCCATGCGCCGCAGGATGTCCGGCCTCGGACGTATCGTCCTGATTGTTCTTGCGGCCGGACTGTTCGGCTGTTCCGATCCCGATCCGATCCGGCAGTACACCGTCGCCAAGCAGACGCCGGCCGACACGTTCACCCCGAGCCCCGGCGCCCCCGCATCGCGCGAGCCGCGTCAGGTGGCTTGGTTCTTCAAGATGCTCGGTCCGGAAGCGGCCGTGGCCAACCAGGTGGAGCCATTCGCCAAGCTCGTCCGCTCTGTCCAATTTGACCAGGCCGGCAAGCCCCGATGGACTCTGCCGGAAGGCTGGACGGAACGTCAGGAGTCGGGGCTGCGGCTTGCGACCATCGAGGTGCCCGGCGATCCGAAGCTCGAAATCAGCGTCATGGCGCTTCCTTCAGAAGACCCGAAGTCGGCCGAATACCTGCTGAGCAATTTCAACCGCTGGCGGAGTCAGCTGGGGCTTGAGGACGTGGATGGAGCAGCCGGGCTGCAGGAATCCCGTGATCGGGGGGAAGTGCAGCAGATGGAATCGGGCGATCAAACGCTGTCGCTGTTCAACCTGTCGGGGAAGACTGCCGAGAGCGGTGATTCACGGATGCTGGCGGCGATGATCGTGAACGGTTCCACGCCAGCCATGACGGCGTCGACTCCGCCGGCCGTTGCGTCATCGCCCGCTGCTCCGGCGCGCGAAAAGCCGTTCACACTGACGGTTCCTGAGGGGTGGAAAGAAGCTCCGCTGCGAACCTTCCAGGAAGCCGCGTTCACGGCGGGCGAAGGGGAGAAGCCGCTTTCCATCAGCATTGCCACTGCGGGAGGCGAACTGACCGCGAACGTCAATCGCTGGCGGGGCCAGGCGGCCCTTCCGGAGATGACCACGCAGGAGATCAACGAGTCGGCGAAGTCGATTCCGGTCGACGGGATCGACGCGAAGTACTTCGTGATTGACGGCGAAGAACGGTCGATCCTGGGTGTCATCGCGCCTCGAAACGGGACGCAGTGGTTCATCAAGGCGGACGGACCGAAGGCACTTGCCCAGCAGGAACGCGATAAGTTTGAAGCGTTCGTGAAATCCATCCGGTTCAAGTAACCGCATTTTCAGCAGGCGAGCGGGAGGCCTCCGCCGATGGGGGCCTCGTCCTCTCGAGACGCGAGATCCAGGAACGGATCTGTTGGAACTGACTCGACTCAAATCGCCGCGGCCCATCTGACCCATGTCTGACATCGAAACACCGACCGCCGATCGCAGCCCGATGATGAGCAGGATTGCTCGCGGGCTTGGTCCTCTGGCTTCGCTGAAGCTGACCGTCGTCCTGTTTGCCCTGGCGATCGTGATCGTCCTGGCGGGAACTCTCGCCCAGGTGAATGCGGACGTCTGGGACGTGGTCGATGAGTACTTCCGCGTCCATCCGAGTCAGCTTTCGGATGGAGGGCTGGGGGCGCTGAAGGCGTTCTTCGTCTGGATTCCCGGGCAGATTTTCCTGCCGGGCGCCTTCTTTCCGAATGCTCCGCAGCTGCCGGAATGGGCCGGCTTCTGGTTCCCGAAGGGCTGGGTGATCGGCGGCTTCATGCTGCTGAACCTGCTGTCGGCACACCTGATCCGGTTCAAGATCCAGGCCCGCGGCACGCGGCTGGTTGTGGGGCTGTGGCTCCTGGCGATGGGCGTGCTTGTCACGTGGCTGGTGGTCGCCAGCGGATCCAACAACGAGGGCTTCCAGACCGAAACCCTGATTTCCTATCGCCGGCTGTGGGATGTGCTGCTGTTCGGGCTGTTCGGCCTGGCGGCCGGCAGCTGCTGGCTTGGACTGCAGACGGGCAGGGAGCACAGGCTGGAGCGACGGATGGCGTTCGGCGCCGCGGCTGCCCTGGGGGCGATGTTCGCCTGGCTGTTTCTTGGCAACATCGACCTGTGGAAGAGCGATTCCTCGATGCGAATCCTCTACCAGCTCGTGAAGGGAACGGTGGCCGGCGTGGTGCTTCTGGCTGGCTGCCAGGCCCTGTTCAAGAAGCGGGCCGGCATTGTGCTGCTGCACGGCGGCGTGGCGCTGCTGATGATGAGCGAGGTTCTGGTCGGCCTGAAGGCGGTTGAAACCAAGATGAACCTGGGCGAAGGCGAGACGCGGAACTTCGTTTTCGATACGCGGCATCCCGAAATCGCGGTGATCGATTCGTCCAACGAGAAGACGGACACGGTGACCGTTGTTCCGCTGTCGAAGCTCGCGACGCCAGGCGCGCAAGTGTCGAGCGACCTTCTGCCGTTCGATATCGAGTCGGTGCAGCTGCTGCGGAACTCGATGGTTCCGCCCGCGCTCCCGCCGGACAAGGACAACCCGGCCACCGCAGGCAACGGAAAGACGCGCCAGCTGCGCGAGATTCCCGCGTCGACGGGAGTCAGCAACGACAGCGCCGTGGACCTGCCGGGCCTGTACGTGAAGCTGACTGACAAGAAGACCGGAGCCGACCTCGGAACGTGGATGACGCACGTGTTTGAGGATCCGCAGACCGTCACCGTCGACGGCAAGCCGTATGAGCTGCAGCTGCGGTTCGGGCAGACGTACCTGCCGTTCTCGATCAAGCTGAACAACGTGTCGAAGGACGACTACCTTGGCACGAAGATGACCCGCAATTACTCCTCGGAAATCGTGCTGACCGATCCCGAGAAGAAGACGGAAGAACAACTGACGATCTGGATGAACAATCCGCTGCGTTACCGCGGGCTGACGTTCTACCAGAGCGGATACCATCGTGATGAACAGAGCGGCCGCGAATTCACGACACTGCAGGTTGTGAGCAACACCGGATGGATGATCCCCTACGTGTCGTGCATGATCGTGGGCGTCGGAATGGCGTACCAGTTCGTGCTGACGCTGCTGCGATTCCTGAATCGGTCCAGCCGGAGTCCCGTGACGACGGCGGCGGCTGCTCCCGTGGTGACGCCGAGGTCCGGCGATGCACGTACTGCCGCCGGTAGCGCGGGGGGATGGTCGCGCTGGCTGCCGCTCGCGATCTGCCTCATCGCCGCGCTGTATATCGGCAGCAAGGCCCGGCCATCCACGTCGCGACCGACCGAACTCGACATCGCCGCGTTCGCCAGGCTGCCGCTGGCGTATGAAGGGCGCGTCAAACCGTTCGATTCGCTCGCCCGCAATTCGCTCCTGATTCTTTCAGGCAAGCAGGAATACCGCGATGCCGAAAATCGCAAACAGCCGGCCATCCGCTGGTTGCTGGACGTGATTTCGGGGCGGCCTGAAGCCCGGGATTCGCGAGTTTTCCGGATCACGAACCTCGAACTGCTCCGCATTCTCAAGCTCGAGCCGCGGGAAGGGTTTGTTTACTCCGTCAACGATTTCGCGGGGCAGATGAACGCGTTCGTGGAGGCGCTGCAGGCCAGCGAGAACGTGCCCAAGGAAAGCCTCACCGTCTACCAGCGCAGCGTCCGCGACCTCGGCCAGGACATCATGCTGTACCGGACGCTGATGGAAGCGTTCGATCCACCGATTCCGGACCTGCCGACGGAAGAGGACCGCGCGAAGGATCCCGAGGGGGCCAAACGCCAGTTCATGCAGGCGATGATGTCCTCGATGGAAGAGGCGAGACGGATCGACGAATCCCAGGTTCCGCTGGCGATTCCGATTCCGGACGCCGAGGACTCGGCTGAGACGAAGACAACCGGCCAGTGGCAGCCGTTTGCGACGTCCGCCGCCCGGGCCTTTCTGCTGATGCAGTTGCCTCCCGAGATGCGGAAGGGGCTTCCCTCCGAGGCGCCGAAGCAGACCATTCTCATGCAGCGGATGCTTTCGGCCTACCGGCAGAACAACGTGTCCGAGTTCAACGACTCGGTTCGCGAATACACCGGCTGGCTGAAGTCGAACAAGTTCGAGCAGCTGAGCCTGACCAAGGTTCGTTTCGAGGTGTTCTTCAACCAGTTTGCTCCGTTCTACTGGAGCATGGTCCTCTGCCTGTTCGTGTTCCTGTTGTCGATTGTCGGCTGGCTGGGACTGACGGAACCGCTGCGCCGCAGCGCGTTCTGGCTGATGGCGCTCACGTTCATTGTCCACACGTTCGCCCTTGTCGCCCGTATCTATATCTCCGGGCGACCACCGGTGACGAACCTGTACTCCACCGGCATTTTTGTCGGCTGGGCCGTCGTGCTGTTCGGCCTGGCGTGTGAATGGTTTTACCGGCTGGGGGTGGGGAACGCGGTGGCGTCGATCGCCGGGTTCATCACGCTCGGGATCTCGCACTTCCTCGCGGAAGGGGGTGACACGTTCACCGTTCTCGAAGCGGTGCTCGACACGCAGTTCTGGCTGGCCACGCACGTGGTGACGATCAATCTCGGCTACGCGGCGACCGCGGCCGCCGGCCTCTTCGGCGTGTACCACATCATTTACAGCTTTGTGCCGAACGCCCAGCCGGAAGTCGGCCGGGCGGTGACGCGAATGACGTACGGCAGCCTGTGCTTTGCGATCCTGTTCAGTTTCATCGGGACGGTGCTCGGCGGCCTGTGGGCCGACGACTCGTGGGGGCGATTCTGGGGATGGGATCCGAAAGAAAACGGGGCCCTCATCATCGTGCTCTGGAACTGCCTGGTGCTGCACGCCAAGTGGGACGGAATGGTGAAAGACCGCGGCCTGGCCGTGCTGTCGACGCTTGGCCTGATCGCTGTCAGCTGGTCGTGGTTTGGAACCAACCAGCTGGGGGCCGGCCTGCATGCCTACGGCTTCACCAACGCGGCCCGGATCGGGCTGTTCGTGACGTGGGCGATCTCGCTGGTCATCGCCGGCGTGGGCTGCCTGGGTCGGAAATCGCAAATCTGACCATCGTCCGCGCGTCGGTCGGAATGAACGCACTCCCGGCGACGAGCCCGACGTCGGGAGCGAGGGAGCGTACTCTTCGATCAACCAACATCCGCTGCTGCCCGAGGGGATGGGGCGCGTTCCTGCGCCGAAGCGAAAGAATGATCGCCCCGGATTGGCCAGTTGTTATGCTATCGGTCTGACGGCTTTTCCTTCGCAGCTGCGAACAGGATTCCCTCATGCCGCTGACTTCGTTCGTCCCGGGCCATGACGACTCCGTCTCCCGCCGGCATTGGCTGGCGCAGGCAGGCGGCGGGTTCGGGAGTCTGGCCCTCGCAGCCATGCTGCACGACGAGGCCAGGGCGGGGAAGTCGCTGCCCGAGTCGCCGTTCGCCCCGAAGCAGCCGCATCACCCCCCGCGCGCCCAACGGGTGATCTCGCTGTTCATGCATGGCGGGCCGAGCCACGTCGACCTGTTCGATCCCAAGCCCGATCTGGCCCGATACGCCGGTCAGCCGATTCCAGACAGCTATGGCGAGGTGATGACGCGGCGGAAGGTGGCGAAGAATCCGCTTCTGGGGCCGGTGAAGCCGTTTCGGCCGCGCGGCGAATCGGGACTGGAGATCAGTGATTTCCTGCCCCACATGGCGACGATGGCGGACGACCTGTGCGTGGTTCGCAGCTGCCACGGCGACAGCGTGAACCATCCGCAGTCGGTCTATCAGATGAACACCGGAAGCATCCTGATGGGCCGGCCGAGCCTGGGGAGCTGGGTCGCCTATGGCCTCGGGAGCGAGAACCAGAACCTGCCGGCGTTCCTGGTGCTGCCTGATCCCTCGGGGGGCATCAAGGGAGGTCCGCCGGCATGGGGCAGCGGCTATCTGCCGGCGACATATCAGGGTACGACGCTGCGCCCCGGGCCGTCACCCCTCCTGCACCTGCAGCCGCCGGAGAACGTCGGTCCGGCCCGTCAGCGAAAGGCGCTTGATCTCGTGCGGCGGATGAACGCTGATCACTTCGCGGATCGCTCCGAAGACAGCGAACTGGCGGCCCGCATCAACTCCTATGAGCTGGCGTTCCGCATGCAGACGGCGGCCCCGGAACTGGTCGATCTGGCAGGCGAGACGGCGGCCACGCTGGAGATGTACGGCATCAACGACCGGCAGACGCGGCAGTTCGGTACCCGCTGCCTGCTGGCCCGCAGGCTCATCGAGCGGGGCGTCCGGTTCGTCCAGCTCTATTCGGGCGACACCAACGGCTGGGACGCGCACAAGGATGTCATGGAGAACCACACCATGATGTGCGGGCGGACCGACAAGCCGGTGACCGCCCTGATGACCGACCTGAAGCAGCGCGGGCTGATGGACGACACGCTCGTGATCTGGGGGGGCGAGTTCGGCCGGATGCCGATGAGCGAGCAGGGGACCGGTCGCGATCACAATCCCTGGGGCTTCACGACGGTGTTCGCGGGAGCGGGCGTCAAAGGCGGCTACGCGTACGGAGCGACGGACCCCATCGGCCTGCGGGCGGAGACCAACCCCGTCCACATCCACGACCTGCACGCCACGATCCTGTGGATCCTCGGCATGGATCACGAGCAGCTGACGTTTTTCCACAACGGGCGGGATGAGCGTCTCACCGATGTGTCCGGGCATGTGGTGCACGACATCCTGGGGTCACAAGTGTCGTCTTGAAGAGGCCTCTAAACGAGGATCTCATTCTCCCGTCGACTCGTGGTGGACAAGTCGATCTCTGCCTGAACGCCCTTCCTTATCCTTCTGTTCGAAAAAAGAATGGAACAGAAGGCCAGGAAGGGAACGAAGATGGCGTGGTGGTGTCAGTCCGTCTCTGACCAGAGGAGGACCCTCCTGCCCGTTTCGCACTCGACGAACGAGTGAAAGTCGACGCACAGACGTCCCTCGAGGTAGACGAACAGAACGCCGTCAGTGAACCAGAGGCGGGTGATCTCACGTCCAATGATTCGATGAGAGATGGCCGCCCGGTCCCAGGTCCAGACCTGACCGTTGCACTCCACTTCCGCGGGCGACAACTCCGTGTTCGTTCCCGGTCGAAGAGTTGCCGTCCGTTGGACTTCGACGACGGGGCCGGGTGGGCCGGCCTGCACGGTCATCGTGTCGCCGGATCTCAGCTGAAAGGTAACCCGCTCATCGTCCCAGGAGAGCCCGATGACGGCCTGCCCGATCACCGCTGCCTGGTCGACGCTCTCGCACCAGACGGCGTTCTGTTCTTTGGCGGACTGAATCGCGCTGTGCGCAGTCGAGTGGCCCTGGATCGGCGGCGGAGCAACGCGGAGGCGATTCATTGGCGTTGAGTCAGGACTTGCTCACGCGGCGATTCATTTCAATCCGCCCGCCAGCCATCCAGTGTTTTTGGCAGCGGCGGCAGCGGATAGTCCTTCACTCGCCGGCCCTGTTCATCGCGCGGGAAGTTCTCGAGCAGCACCGGAACCAGGTGCTTCAGGCATTCCAGCAGCACGTGTGAGTGAATGCCGGTGGATTCGATGTCTTTGATGAGAGACTTCGGATAGTAGTTGAGAACCGGCAGCGACTCCTGGCGGTAGACCTCGAAGCGCCGGCGCGTCACCGATTCGCTGGCGTCGTCCGGCCTGTTCTCCAGCACGGCCCGCCGCCGGATGCGGTCGATCATGGCTTCTTCGTCATCGCACATCAGGTGGATGACGAGTTTCACATCGCAGATCTGCTTCAGCATCTCGCACTGGGCGAGGTTGCGGGGGATGCCGTCGAGAAGCAGGAGATGTTCCCGGGGGCGGAAGCGTTCGGCCGCGCGCTGGCCTTCCAGCCAGTTCTTGAAGATCCGCATGGTCACTTCGTCGGGCGCCAGTTCGCCGCGGGCGCTGTATTCCCGCACGATGCGCCCTTCTTCCGATTTTGCGTCGAGCTTCCGGAAGATGACGCCGCTGGAGAGGTGGAAGAACCCGGGGATCCGCGACAGGATTTCGCCCTGGGTTCCTTTGCCGGCGCCGGGGACGCCAAAGACGAGGGCTGCGGGATAGGGCTTCAGTGATGTTTTCGACATGATGCACTTCCGGTCGACTCGCACGCGTCGCGCTGGAGTCTATCGCTGACGGCTCCGCCGGGCCTCGCTGTCCCGCAATCAGCGGGTCGCCACCAATAAAAACAGCCGCACAAGGCGGCTGCAGGTCTTTCGATGATTCATGCCGGGGAGGCCGGCGTGATCTGTCGCAGTTGGCCGCAATCTGACAGGCGTTACCGCGACATGAATGCCACGACGGAACCGACGTCGACGCGGAGGCTGACGTCGTCGTTCGTGGGGAGGGTTGTGACGATGGCCTTCATTTCGTCGGCGTCGACCGAAACCCAGCTGACGTCTTCGCCAGCCTTGTTGGTCATCCGCTCGCGGTAAATCTCCTTGAGATTCGGGCGATTGCGGAGGGTGATGACGTCGCCGGGGCGGACGGAGTACGACGGACGGGTGACCGTCTTGCCGTTGACCTGGAAGTGGGCGTGCACAACGCCCTGGCGGGCCTGAGGACGGGTCTGGGCAAAGCCGGCGCGGCGGATGACGTTATCCAGCCGCCGCTCGCAGAGGATCATCAGGTTGGCCGAGGTGTTTCCCTTGGTCCGCTTGGCGATGCCGAAGTACCGCCGCAGCTGCGTCTCGCGCAGGCCGTAGAAGTACTTAATCTTCTGTTTCTCGGTGAGGGCGAGGCCGTAGTTCGACACCTTCCGCCGCCGCTGCGACATGCCGGGCGGATATTCCTTCTTCTCCGCCGCGCGAATGGCACCGGCGTTTTCGAAGACCATGAAACCGAGGCGGCGATTGACTCGGGCCTTGGGACCGGTGTAACGACCCATTCCTCACTGTCCTTCTGAAGGCGCCGCTTGAATCGTGCGGCGTCAAACTCACGATTGTTCGATGGAACGCGCCGGCTCCAACGCCGGCGGCCGATTACTTCGCGGCCTTCTCGGCAGCGGGCTCTTTGGTCTCGACGATCTTCAGACCCGGGACGGAGATCCCGGTCACTTCGACGACGGTGTGCTTCTGCCGGTGACCAGTGTGACGCCGCGAGTTGTGGCGGCGGCGAATCTTCTGGATTTCCAGTTTCGGTCCCTTGAAGATCGCTTCAACGACCTTGGCCGACACGGTCGCGCCGGAGATCGCCGGAACACCCAGGATGCTGTCGCCGCCTCCGTTGGCCAACAGCACCTTGTCGAAGGTCAGTGCATCGCCAGCATTCACGCCTTCGCGCAAATCGATCTGCACCTTGTCGCCTTGGGCAACGCGGTACTGGCGGCCGCCATCTTCCAGAATTGCAAACACGCTCGACACGACGCCTTACCTCGATGAACACCGACTCTGGGAACGCCGACAGCCCGTCGACGAAACGAGATTCCAGCCAGTCTCAATATCCGGCCGGACAGAAAACGGAACGCGAAAATCTAACGACTCAACGTCGGGAATACGAGTCTCCAGTCGGCAGAATCGCGACTTCCCCGCCGATTTCGTTCAAACATTTCACGCTCAGATGCTCCGGACTGACGTGCAGCCCCATCTGGATCGTGACGGTGACGTTGTATTCTTCTTCTAACTTCGTGATGGCACGGCGTTTACGGTTGATGAGGTAGTCAGCGACCCGCTGCTCGACTTCCAGGATCACCCGCCGGACATCCGGATGGCTGGCATTGGTCATCAGCGTCCGCATGACCTCAATCGCCATGCTTTCTGCCGTTTTCACCTGTCCGACGCCCCGGCAGCAAGGGCAATCTTCATAAACGCTGCGGCGGAGCGACGGCCGGATGCGCTGGCGCGTCATCTCGATCAGGCCGAACGGGCTGATCCGCAGAACCTTCGTCCGGGCGCGGTCGCGTTCGACGCACTCACGCAGACGCCGCTCGACGCCCCGGCGATGCCGTTCGTCGCGCATGTCGATGAAGTCGTTGACGATCACGCCGCCGAGGTCGCGGAGGCGGATCTGTCGGGCGATTTCCTCGGCCGCGTTGAGGTTAACCTTGTAGGCGTTGACCTCGGCGTTGTCGTCCATGCGGAAGCTGCCGCTGTTCACGTCGATCGCGACGAGGGCTTCCGTCTGGTCGATCACCAGCGAGCCGCCTCCTTCGAGCGGAACGCGCCGGCTGTGGATCTTCTCGATTTCCTTTTCGATGTTGTACTTGTGGAAGATCGGTTCCTTGCCGTCGTACAGCCGAATGCGTTCGACGGCCTTGGGCAGGACGGCCTGCATGAAGTCGCGGGCGCGTTCGAGGGCTTCCGGTTCATCGATCCAGATGGTTTCGATGTCGGACGTATAGATGTCCCGGATGGTCCGGGTGATCATGTCCGTTTCTTTGTAGATGTCGACGGGCGACTGGGTCTTCTTGATGCGGGCGACCAGGTTGCCCCACAGGCGGACGAGGAAGCTCAGGTCGCGCTGCAGGTCTTCGGGGGTGCGGTCGACGCCGGCGGTCCGGACGATGAATCCGAGGCCTTCGGGGGGCTGGATGTCGCGCAGGGCGCGACGGAGCTTCCGGCGGACGTCGTCGTCTTCAATCTTGCGACTCACGCCGACCCGCTGGAGGCCGGGCATGAGCACCAGGTAGCGTCCCGGAATGCTGATATAGGTCGAGAGCGTCGGTCCTTTGGTGCCGATGCCCTCTTTGATCACCTGCACCAGCACCTCGCTGCCGCGCTGGAAGATGTCCTGGATCTGCGGCTTGTTGCGGGCGCTGCGCTCGTTGAATTTCGGGTTGTTGCGCATCTGGGCCTCGTCGTCGGGCACGAGATGCTTGTAGTACTGGTACTCCACGTCGCTGACGTGGAGAAAGCCGTTGCGCCCGACGCCGAAATCGACGAACACCGCCTGAATCGACGGCTCGATATTGACGACCCGGCCCTTGTAGATGTTGCCGACCAGGTTCTCGGCGCTTGTGCGTTCGACGTAAAGCTCTTCGAGGACTCCATCCTCAACAATCGCGATGCGGCTCTCTTCGGGCTGCAGCACGTTGATCAGCATTTCCTTCTTCATTGTTCGCCTTTGAAGGGTTGAAGTGGCGAACAAAGTGACTGCCGTTCCCGTTCAGCGCCTGTGTGGACCGCGAGCTGCGGGCCGTGAAGGGCGATTCCGGAATGTCGTACCGAGACGGAGCCGCAGGTTCGCGGAACCCCGGGAAATTGACGGTGGATGATCGGTCGCCGCCGCTGCTCAATCGCCGCTCCAACGCCGCACGTGCGGCGCGAGACTGGACGAAACATTCAGAGACCATGTTGCTGCCGGCTGGAGAAGCGGCGGCAGCGGGTCGGGAGTCAGTCGGCAGGTGCGCATCATCACCGTCGGCGGCCAGGAAGGCCGTGTGCTCTCGGACGGTCGTGGAAAGCAGAAGCACTCTGTTCTCAAATGGAACGTGTTTTCGGTCTGTTGGAGTTCAGGCTTCAGCCTGCGACGGGCAGCCTGAAGGCTGAACTCCAACGGGCCCGCCCCGACGGTTTTTATCCCGCGGAATCCGGGCTTAACTTCTTCAATTCGCCTCTCAGGTACGACTCGATGTCGCGTGCGATCTCAAAATCGGCGACCCGCTTCGCAATCTCTTCCGCCTGACCGATCGTCATGTTGCGAACGAGGTCCTTGAGCACCGGGACTGCCTGCGGGGTCACGCTGAGGTGCCGGAGGCCCATCCCGATCAGCAAGGGAACAAACTTAATATCCGAACTCATCTGTCCGCAGACAGTGACCGGAATGCGGGCGTCTGCCGCGGCCGTCACCACCATGCGGATCAGTTTCAGGATCGCCGGATCCGCCGTGTTGTAATACTTCGCCACTGCCGGGTCCGAGCGATCGGCCGCGAGAGTGTACTGGATCAGGTCGTTCGTGCCGATGGAAAAGAAGTCGACTTCCCGGGCGAATTCTTCGGCCCGGATCGCGGCTGACGGGACTTCCACCATCATTCCGACCGGGACATCCCGCCGAAACGGAATTCCCTGATCCTCGAGGTCTTCCACGACGTCCCGGAGCAGCATCCGCGCCTGCCGGAGTTCCGTCAGAGACGCCACAAGCGGGAACATGATCCGCACGTCCCCTTCCACGGCCGCGCGGAGAATTGCCCGCAATTGCGTGCGAAACAGCTTCAGGTCAGCCAGGCAGACCCGGATGCTCCGCAGGCCGAGCTCGGGGTTGGTGGCGTCGGAAAAGACGTCCTTCATCATCCCGGGGACCTTGTCGGCCCCGAGGTCGAGCGTGCGGATGACGACCGGCCGTTCGCCCATCGTGCGAACGACCTGGCAGTACGCCTGGAAGTGCTCTTCTTCCGTGCGATGCGCGTTGGATTCCATGTACAGGAACTCGGTCCGGTACAGGCCGATGCCGTCCGCCCCCAGTTCCACGCAGTGCTCGGCCTCGTCGGGAAACTCGATGTTGCCTGAGATGTGGATCCGGACGCCGTCCTTGGTGATCGCTTCTCCGGCTCCCTGGGAGCGAAGTTTGGCCCGCTTGGTCGTCGCTTCCTTTTCGGCCTCGCGATACTCGATGAGCGTCGCTTCGTCAGGCTCGATGATGACCTCGCCCTGGTGGCCATCGATGATCACCGTTTCGCCGCCGGAGATCTCATTCAGGAACGACCCGATTCCGACGATCGCCGGGATTTCGAGCGCGCCCGCCAGAATCGCCGTATGGCTTGTGTGGCCACCGACTTCCGTTGCGAATCCGTGGACGAAGTTGCGATTCAGGTTGGCTGTTTCGCTCGGCGTGAGATTGTGAGCCAGCACGATGACGGGCTGATTGATGTGCTCGAGTTCTCCGCGACGCTCGCCCAGGAGGTGCCGAGTCAGGTTGCGTTCGAGATCGAGAAGATCGTGGACCCGCTCGGCCAGATACTTGTTGCCCAGGTTCTGCAGCTGGCGGGCGTGTCGCTTCAGCACGAAGCTCGACGCATACTCGGGCGAATAGTGGCGATTGCTGACGAGCCCTTCAATTTCGCCGACGAGCTTGGGATCGCGAAGAAGCTGCAGATGAGCGGCGAAGATGCCGCTGTACTGTTCGCCGAGATGCTCCCGGGCGAGCTGTTCGTTGTGCTCGATTTCGTGGCACGCCGCGTTGAGCGCGACGCGCAGTCGATCGAGTTCCGAATCGACGGCATCGACGCTGACGAACCGCTGCGGGATGCGAAACACGTCCGCCCCGAGGATCAGCGCCGGGCCGATCGCGATTCCCGGCGCTACGGCGATGCCTCGTTTGACAAGCATGGCAGGCGGCTGAAGTGAACGTCCGGTAACGGAGGGCGTGGGGCTACCGCTCCGGCTCCTGGGCGATCAATCGCTCCATTCCTTCAATCAGGCTCTCTGCCTGCCGGCCGCGGACTTCCAGGACGAGCATCGTCCCGTGCGTTGCATTTAACTGCAACAGGTCGAGCATCGATTTCGCGTCGGCGATGAATTCATCCCGCACGATTGTGACGGGGCCGTCAAATGCGCAGGCCAGACGGTTGATCTGTGAAAGGGGACTCATATGGAGTCCATCTTTCAGCTGAACCGTGACCTCTCGGCGAATGACGACTTCATCGCTCATGGAAAGATTTGGAATGCACTCTACTGGGACCAAGGCGAGTTAGCGCAACGCCAATGCGTCCTTCGCTTTCCGGCTGGCTGTCTACCCACCGACGCGCCGACCGCACTGAGGTGGACGCCCCGGTGCGCGACTGCACGACCGACGGGTGGCTTCTCCGCAGGAGGCTGGAGAAGCGACGATCAGGCGTGCGAGTCGACTTCCTTCAGCAAATCCACGATGGCTTCGCGAGTTCGCGACTGGCGCAGGAAGCGACAGAAATCGTCGCTCTTCAGGTGCCGGGTGATGGTCTCCAGGCCGCGAAGGTGGTCGCCGGGGCGATCGGGCGGAGAGACGAGGAGGAACAGGATGTAGACGTCTTCGCCGTCCAGGCTCGAGAAGTCGAGGCCGTTCGCCGAAATCGCGACGGTGGCGATGAGCGAGCCGACGGACGCGTGCTTGGTGTGGGGAACGGCAACGCCGCGGCCGATGCCGGTCGACCCGAGCTCTTCGCGCTTCATGATGGCGCCGACGATCGTCGGCTCATGCTCGGTGGAGACATGCCCGGTCTTCACCAGGCTGGCCACCATTTCGCGAATCGCTTCTTCCTTGGTGCTTGCCTTGAGCTCCGGGATCACCGCGTCCGCAACAATAAAATCGCTCAGCTTCATTCCTCACTCCCAGGAAAGCGGCCGCCATTGAATCGGGGGCCTGCCGCTTGGAAACAGTTCGGCGGTGATCCAGCCAGTTCAGGACCGCGCGAAGTGTCTGTTGAAAAACGTTGAATGGTAAGGCGGCTCGCGGGGGTGACGCAACCAGCGAACACCCCCATTGGGGGAACCCCGTCATCGCCTGCATGCCCGGATGCTACAACCGCTTCCTCGGGCAACGGCTTGTCAATCTGACGGCTCGGCCTCGCCAGCGAGCTGGCCGAGGGGCCGGTCGCGGCGATGATCCTGCACCTTCTCCTTGTATCGCTTGACCTGCTGCTCCATCCGGTGCAGCGCCTGGTCGAATGACGTCTGTCCGTCCGGGCCTTCGCCGTGGGCAACGAAATTGTGCTTGTGCTCGGCGTCGACCAGGATCTCGCACTTCACCAGGTCGGCGGCGAGATCGAACGCAAGGTTGATGGCAGTAACCCGTTCAAAGTAGGTCAGGAGTTTCTCGGCCTTTCGGACGACCGCTTCCTGAACGTCGGGCCGAAGACTTCCATGTCGACAAGCGATCTGAACTTGCACTGAACCCCTTCCCGGATGTGCGACGCAAAACTCGTGCAAAGGCGAATCGGCGATTCTAGCTGGACGGAATCGAGGGTCAATTCCGTCGAGGCCGGCGAAGTTCGGCGGGCTTCACTGCGTTTCAGTCTGGCGGCGACGTTCGTTCAGCCCTCAAGCCACTGCATCGAACTCAGGACCAGCAGGCCTGAGCAGCCGATCGCGAGGGCGAAGATGCTTGGGATGATCGCCCCCTGGGCGAAGCCGTATCCCGATGAAACGCCGGCTCCCAGACAGAACAGGGCGACGGCCTTGAGCCACCCGCGTTCGGCTTCCGGCTGCGTGTGCGGAGCCTCCTGCGTCGTGCTCCTGTGCCAGTCTCGATGCGGAGTCATGTGACGTATAACGGTACGCCGGCCCGCCTGGATCATCCCTTCGGGGCCGCGGGGCAAAAGACCGCCCCGGCCGGGCGCGCATGGCTCGCCAGCGGCTCAATGTTTCGCCGGGAATTCGAAGAAGGACTTCGGCGGGTGAAGATTGTCGTAGCCGATGAAGATCTGCTTCGGCCGTTCCTTGTTGCCGATCTTCAGGTCGAACGTGAGGCTGGCGTCCTTCCCCTTGATGGTGAAGTCGAAACCATCTGGTTTGTCGCCGGTGTGCATCGTGAACTTCAGCGTCGTGCGTTCCGGGTTGAGCAACCAGGAATCGGGGTGAGCGCCTTTGGCTTCCAGGGCAATCGGGCGAATCTTCTCGAACGTGCCGTTGATTGCTGTGATTTCGCCCTGGAAGCCTGCGAAGTAGCCGCTCTTGCAGGCCGACCGGATGTGCCAGCCATCGGGGTCCGACCACACGTAGTAGCGCGACGAGACATCCAGTTCCTTCCCCAGCGGCCGCCCGACGTGCTTGATGTCGAGCTTGACGGGTACTCGCTCGACCTCTTTTTTCTCGGCCGGTTTCTCCGCTGCCTCCTTCGGAGCCGCGGGCTTGCTGCCCGGCGCCGCATAGGGGCCTGCCGGAGCGTTGCCCCCTGCAGGGTTCCCGCCAGGCGCGCCATACGGACTTGCGGGATTTCCGCCAGCAGGATTGCCGCCCGGCGCCACCGCCGGAGGCTTCTGGGCCGCACGACCAGACTGGCCGAGCGCAACGGTGAGGAGTGTCAGAACCAGCAACTGCCGGCGATGGGACTGCCGAAGAGGAAACATGGAGATTCGGCCCTGTCCAGGAATAGAGATGCAATACTGACTCTCATCGTCACCTGTCCGTTCGGATGAGTCAAGATTTTGTGTCAGCAGGAAGCCATCGGGGCGGGCCTCGGATGGGGGCGCTTCGTTCCTTGCTTTGGGCATCTCCTGACGCCGAAGTCATCACGCGGTTTGTGCGCGTGAACCTGTCGGCCACGTCTCCTGTCTGAACTTCGCTTCAACGGGTCAAGGACCGGCTTGCAGGGAAGCGGCGATGGCCTGATACTCCCGACGTGCCTGGCCCACAGGTCTGAGTCAGGGGGCGCCTTCGCAAGTTTTCGCAGCGGCGGCCTCAGTCGCGGAGTCACCAATCCGGCAGCCAGGCACGATCCCAAGGCAGGAAGCGATGTGTTGACGGGACGGTATCCTCTCCGCGAGGCGATCCGTGCTGTCGAGCACGAAGGTTCCCAATCTGGCCCCGTAGCTCAGCTGGTTAGAGCGTCTGTCTTACACACAGAAGGCCGTCTGTTCGAATCAGACCGGGGCCACTTCCCGACGCCGGTGTGAACCGCCCATTTCTTTTTGTAGGTTCCGCGCAGAAACAATCCAACTGGCGTCGTCGAGATGGCAACATGAGCCTCGACGTTCTTCGGTGCCTCCCAGTTCCGGCCACTCATCCCCATGCCTCTCCCGACGCGTCCCGCCGACAGTTCTTCAGAAGTCCTTTACGACTGGCGACTGGACGAGATCGTCGTGTCCCTGCGGCAACTGCGGGACGCCTCCCTGGCCGCCCGCAAACGCCTCGGATGCCCTGCGAAACTGCCGTCGCGCCGGACACTCACCAGCATTGTGGACCAGGTGTGCGCGGCGCTGTTTCCGAACCGCCTGAGCGCGCGAGAGCTCAAAGACGAGAGCGTCGATTTCTATGTCGGCCATACGCTCGATCAGGCGCTTCGCGAACTGGTGGAACAGGTCGTCCAGGAGTATCGATTCGTTCATTCCGACGGGAACGGGCTCGAGGAGGCCCGGCAGAAGGCGATTGAACTCGTCCGGAATTTCGCGGCCGACCTGCCGTCAATTCGGGCCGTGCTCGATACCGACATTCGTGCCGCCTACGAATCGGATCCTGCGGCCCGAAGCGTCGATGAAGTGCTTGCCTGCTATCCCGGGGTCAGGGCTGTCATGCACCACCGGATCGCGCACGCCCTGCATCGACGGGGGGCTTGCCTGATCGCTCGCATGATTTCGGAGATCGCCCATTCGCTCACCGGGGTCGAGATCCACCCCGGGGCGACGATCGGCGAGAGCTTCTTCATCGACCACGGGACGGGCGTCGTGATCGGCGAGACGTCGATCATCGGCGATCGCGTCCATCTGTATCACGGAGTCACGCTGGGAGCGCGAAGCCGGTCGCTGCAGGAACGTCACGACGCTGACCACGTCACGTCCCGCCATCCGATCGTCGAAGACGACGTCACGATTTACTCAGGGGCGACCCTGCTTGGCCCGATCCGGGTCGGCCGCGGATCGGTGATCGGCGGGAATGTCTGGCTGACCACGAGCGTGCAGGCCGGCAGCAATATTTCGCAGGCGGCCCTGCGGTCGGAAGCGTTCGACGAGGGGCTTGGAATCTGACGCGGCGGCCTGATCCGGGCGGTGACACTTCGGCTCCACTGCGGAAAAGACCACCGGTGCGAACATCCGGCTGGGCCGCGGCGAGGTCGCCTGGGCAATGATCGCCAGGTCTTCACTTGGATGTCAGTTCGAAGTCGATCGTGTTTCCCCCTTTGGCCACCCTGGCGACGAGGGCTCCCGGCTTTTTGTACTTCTTCGGAATGGCGACAAAACTCGGCGGGGCGGACATTCCCTGGGCGACGAGTTCCTTCGCTTCCGCGGCCGAGACCTTCGTCGTCTCGATCTGCACGATGTGATCGCCGACCAGCGCGCCCGACTTTGAGTTCGTGAACATCAGCGTGTAGCGGCCATCGTCGTCCGTGCCGCCGTAAGAAGGCGAGCCTCCGTCCGCCTGGGAAACGAACGTGAGGACCGCTCCGGGAATGGGCTTGCCATCGAGCGTCACCCGACCGGTCACGGCGCCGAGCGGAGGACCATCGGATCCGCATCCGGACAACACGGGAACGAGAGTGACCGACAGCAGGAGAATGTGCTTGAGCATGGAAGGGATTCACATCTGAGAAAAAAAGACCGGGCCGCAGGAGTGAAGATGCGGCCCGGTCCTTCTCCACGGGAAACAGGACGGAGAGAACAGGACCCGAGTCAGTATTCGCCGAGAACCTGGCCATCGTTGATGGCGGCCAGGCGCTGATAGCTGCCGTAAGGTCCATTGAGGTTGGCGTCGGAGCCGCCGATATTTGTGTTGGTGTGGTCGATGTTCTCGCTGATGAACCGGACCGATCCGTCCGTCAGGAGAAAATGAGCACCGCCGACGTGCAGGCTGTGGAAGGCGCGGTGGACGTCTCCGCCGATCAGCGGGCCATTCAGCTTCTTGCGTGCGGACCGCAGATGGTTGAAGGGGCCGTTGGTCGCTGGGCCGACCTGGTTGCAGTTGGGGCCACCGGCCGTCGTGATGTTTCCGAACTGGTAGTTGCGCTCCGAGCCGTAGTTTGTGGAGCCGATGGTGATCTGCGGCTGCCAGTAGACTTCGCCGATCGCAATGGCGTTGGACGTGCCGTCGGTCACCTCGGCAATGCGGCGGGTTTTGTTGACGACGAGAAGGCCATTGTTGCGGGCCGGCACCGTCACGAAGACGGCAGTGTTCACGCAGGGATCGCCGTCGAAAGCGCCGAGGTTTCCGACGTAGCTGGTGGTGGCGAGAGCGCTGGTTCCGTTGGCGTTGTTCTGATTGACGGGCCGGGTGTCGGGCTTCACGTCAGACGGGCACTTGAAGCCCGGGAGCGAGGTGGCGACGCCACGAACATTGTTTCCGGCCGGATCCGCGCCGGTACCGAACGGGTGGTAGTGGAAGTTGAAGGTGTTGTAGAGCGGCGCCTGATCGAGGTAGGGGAGGAGGTAGGAATCCCAGGCCCAGCCGCCATCCCGGGCTGCGGTGTTCGTGCTGAGCACATCGAGGAATCCGATGGGGAAGACGCGGGCGGTGCTTTCGTAGTTGTGGAGGGCCAGTCCGAGCTGCTTGAGGTTGTTCTTGCACTGGGTCCTGCGGGCGGCTTCGCGTGCCTGCTGGACGGCGGGGAGGAGCAGGGCGATGAGGATCGCGATGATGGCGATCACGACCAGCAGCTCGATGAGGGTGAAGCCTGGGCGACGAATGTGGCGGCGTGCAGTGTTCATGAGACGTGTCCGAGGAAAATAAGTAACACTTTGATGGTGATATAATTGTCGGACACAAACAACAACTGAATTGATCGGAAATTCCGTCAGAAACCGCGATTCCGCGCCAGGTGTGAGCACGGTTGACTGTGTTGAATTGCTGTAATCTGTTTTTGTGTATGTGGTTGCGTCTCGTTATCTGTCTTGTGGTTTTTCTTTCTCCGCGCGTCGATGGCGGTCCTGACACGTTGGGCTGAGACCACTCGGAGGAGCGATTGAGGCGTCGTTCTGAACCGCTTTTTCAAACTCCGGGGGATCGATGCGGGCTGCCTGAACCGCTAGATTCCCGATTCGTTTCTACTCTCAGCAGCTCGTCAGCCAAGTTCTTCCGAAATGTGACTGTGCGGCGTGCCCGGACAACCTGGCTTACGGCGGCGGCTTGTCTGGCCACGCTGCTCACAACGTGCCTGGTCGTGATCCGACATCGGCACGCCGGTGACCTAGTCCATTCTCACGCAGGCCAGCATCGAGCTGCCCACAGCCACAGCCACAGCCACTCGCACTCGCACGGCCATTCCCATCCTCACAGGCACGCGCATGTCGAGCACGGGGCCGTCCCGGAAAAGCGGCACGATGGCTGGCATGTCCACATTCTGATCCTGGGGTGGGAGATCACCCTCTGGGAGCGCGGCGTTGAAGTCGCTTCGGCGTCATCTGCGGAAACGGGCGGCGCGGCCGAGACTCCGCACGGCACGAGCGTCCTCTCGGGGTTACAGCTGGTGACCTCCGGCGGAGTCAGTTGGTGTCTGCTGGGGCTCATGCTCCCCTTGCTCGGTCGCCCTGCCTTTCGGCGCTCGCGCCCTCTGGACCTTCTTTCCGTTGCGCTCCGGGAGACCGCGTTTCCCGGCTCTCGGCGCCGCGACAGGCCGCCCGTTCCTCCACCGAGGTGGATGGCAGCGTGACGTTTCGTTGCTGAAGGTTCTCTTCAACTCTCCCAGCACGGCACGCGGCACAGTGAAGGTGCGCGCCGCTCCGGGCGTCGGCCAAGGGCCCCGTTCCGGATGGCGTCGACGCTTTCGTCGTCGTTTGCACGGTCGTGCTTTCTCATGGAATACATCGATGTCTGATTTACGCCCCCGTTTCTCGAGACCCCGTCCCGGTCCGCCGTTCAACCACCACCGTCCGTTCACCCGGCGACTCTCTGCATTCACGCTCATTGAGCTGCTCGTGGTGATCGCCATCATCGCGATTCTCGTGGCGCTGCTCCTTCCGGCCGTGCAGCAGGCCCGAGAGGCGGCCCGGCGAATGAGCTGCCGCAACAACCTGAAGCAGCTTGGACTGGCGCTTCACAACTATCACGATTCTCTCGGCACACTTCCGTTCGGCTATCTGGTTGCTCCCTGGCCCGGTGATCCCGTCGGAGTGCCCGCTGCTCACTATCGCTGGTCCGTTCTCGCGCACCTCACTCCCTATCTCGACCAGTCGAACATCTACAACTCGATCGACTTCTCATATCCGATGATCGGTGGGCCCGGTTACAACCCGCCCTATTCCGTCTTTCCGGTCAACCGTGCGGCCGTGGCGACAGTCGTCCCACTGTTTCTTTGTCCCAGCGACCATGGCCGCAAGTTGCTCGAGGCCTGGGCTCCGACGAACTACGTCTCGTCGACCGGATCGGGATCAAACGGGGGATACGCGGACAACTCGGACGGCGCCTTTTTCGTGAACTCGCAGGTCCGGTTCCGTGACTTCACCGACGGTCTCAGCAATACCGCCGTCATGTCCGAAAGCACTCTCGGCGAGGGAACTGCGAATCCAACGAGTGGGCCGGTGAATCCGCAGCGGGTCTACATCAGCATTCCGACCGGCACGGAGCTTTCGGACGCGGCGTGCAACAATGCCACCGCCACGGCGTTCAGCACGACCCGGGGCCGCGCCTGGGCGGACGGAGCGATTCCGTACGGGCTGTACAACCACTACTACGGCCCCAACGACGCGCGACCCGACTGTATCCGGCATAGTAATCCCGGCTGGAAGGCCGCTCGCAGCATGCACGCCGGAGGGGCGAACGTCCTGCTGGGTGACGGCTCCTGCCGCTTTGTCAGCAATTCTGTCGACCTTTCGCTGTGGCGAGGGCTGTCGACGCGGTCGGGCAATGAGGTGATTGGAGAGTTCTGAGATCGCGGCGATCAAACGTGAGAGCCTGTTCCGGTGAGGCGGCCGCTCCGGGACTGGCTTTCACGCCTTCGATCAATGGCGACGGACGGAGACACGAATTCTGCTTCGCCTGCGCCGATCGCTCTCGAAATGGCTAGGATGCGATTCGGCGAGCAATCGCCGGTTCTGTTCCGGGCCGACATGAAAGACAGGTGTCGTGCGACAGCCACAACCGCTTCTGGCATTTCAGCCCCAGTTCCCGGTCTACCTGCTCGGCAGAAACGGGCGGCCCCTTGTTTCCATGCACGCCGACGGCAAGGCGGCCATTGGCTATTCGAGCCGCGAGCTCGCCTGCGAGGCGGGAGAACTGCTGCTACAGGAGGGGGCGACTCAAATCGGTGTCCTCAGCGTCTCCACGGCGGACCGCTTCCAGCAGGTCATTGCCCAGCTCGCCCGCCACGACGTCCGGTATCTCCTGTGGGACCATGTCGGCGAGGAAGCCGGGAGCAGGGTGATTGACCTCAAACCGCCCGAATGAAGTCACGCGCCGCGCGACTTCCTGCTCGCCGCCAGCCAGCGATCGAGCTGATTCGCAAACGCCTGGCGATCCCGCGGAGTGAAGTTGGACGGCCCACGGACGATCTGTCCGGCGCCCCGCATCTCGTCCATGAGGTTGCGCATGGCGAGCCGTTCCCCCATATTCGCTTCCGTGTAGAGCGTTCCCCGCGGATCAATCACAGTCGCTCCTTTGGCGACGGCATCGGCTGCGAGAGGAATGTCGGCCGTAATCACGAGATCTCCGGCCGACAGCAGTTCGACGATCCGCCGATCCGCCACGTTCATGCCGCCCGGCACGAGGAGGCTGTCGAGCCAGGGAGAGTTGGGGACGCGCTGAATCTGGTTCGCGACGAAGGTCGTCCGCGTCTCGGTTCGAACGGCGGCCTTCAGAAGAAGTTCCCTGACTGCGGCCGGACATGCGTCCGCATCGACCCAGATCTGCACGTTGGCTCCTGTCGGTTTGACGAGGGAGTGTAGTCACGGTCGAGGCCGTGTGCGTCTTTTCCGCGTTGAGGAATTGAGTCGGCGCCGAACTCGTTCTTTGCGCAGCGTCTGCATTTTCTTCACAACCGGATCACAGACTTGATGAGGATGGCGAACCCTTTTCCGGTGACTTGGGCTGGTGGTGGGGCGGTGGGTATAGTCGGGCCGTCGTTGCCCGATGGCTTGAGGAGGACGATTCGATGCGATGTCGCTTACTGGTGTCAGGGCTACTGGGCTGTTTTCTCAGCCTGCCGCTCGTCGCCGCGGAACCCGATGCTGCCGCACTGGCGAAGATCGTCGCCGAATCTGTCGACCACTTCGGCAAGGCGGTCGAGAAGGGCAACCCTGCGGCGGTCGGCGCACTTTTCACCAAAGAGGCGGAGTACGTCGACAGCGACGGAGTCGTCTTCCACGGTCGCGCGGCCATTGAGGCAGAGTTCGCGGCGCACTTCGCGGCAAGGCCCCGGGGAAAGGTGGCGGTCGAAGTCATTTCCATTCGCCCTATCGCCGACTCCGTGCTTGTCGAGGAAGGAGTGTCGACGTTCACTCCTGAGACCGCCGGGGCGGTGACGCATACGAGGTACGTCGCCACTCACGCCCGGCAGGCCGATGGCAGCTGGCAAATGGCCAGCATTCGTGAGATCGCTTCCGGAATCGCATCTCCGCACGAACGGTTGAAAACGCTGGCGTGGCTGGTCGGCCGGTGGCGTCAGGAATCGGATGGTTCGATCGTCGATACCGAGTGGGAGTGGTCCGAGGATGGCAACTTCCTCGTCAGCCAGTTTTCGTCGACGCAGTCGACCGGAGAAGTTTTGAAGGGGAGCCATCGCATCGGCTGGGATGCTGAGCGCGGCCAGTTCCGTTCCTGGGTCTTCAGCGCCGATGGAGGGGCGGCCGACGGCTGGTGGACGATTGATGCCGACAGGTCTTCGGTAGGGCTGAATGGAGTCACCGGCGACGGCGCCCGGATGGCGGTCACCGTGAGTTACCAGCTGGACGGCAAGGACGCGATGGTCGTTTCGCAGGTCAATCGCACAGCCGGCGGGGTGGCGCTGCCGGGCTTTACCAATCGCGTGGTGCGGCAGCCTCCTGCGCCGAAACGAGTCACCACGCGTTGATCTGAAGCGGCCCGCGTCGCTGTTCCTGCACACACTTCAATTCCGAGGTCTCACCATGAGACGCGCCCTGCTTCACGCCGCACTCGTCGGAGTGCTTTCCTCACAACTTCTCGTTGGCCCAGCCTTCGGCCGCGGGTTCGGTGGAGGGGGCTTTGGCGGAGGCGGAGGCGGAGGCGGCGGCTTCCGCGGCGGCGGAGGAGGCTTCGGCGGTGGGGGAGGTTTCGGCGGGGGCGGTTTCCATGGCGGCGGTGGCATGTCGGGCGGCGGGTTTCGACCGTCTCCCTCGCCGGTCGCACGACCTTCAATGCCGAGCGGCGGCGGTGGGGGCATCAATCGCCCGGGGGGCGGCTTCGGCGGCGGGAGCCAATTGGGCGGCGGAGGCCGTGGAGGGCTTGGCGGCGGCGGGCTTGGAGGCGGCGGAATCCGGCCCAATGCCGTGCACATGCCGGGAGAAGGCGGAGGCGGCCTGCAGATTGGCGGTCGGCCGCAGATTCAGCCGGGTGGCGGAATCACGCGGCCTGACCTGAGACCCGGCGGCGGCCTTGGACCTGGCGGCCTTGGATCGGGCGGCGGCGGAGAGCGTCTTCGTCCCAACCTGCCGGGGCAGACCGCTGGAATCGGCGGCAACCGTCCAGAGAACCTTCCCGGGATCGCAAACCGGTTGCCCGGTGCGGGGGGAGGAGCGGCGACCCTTCCGGGACTTGGGCCCGCGCGGCCCGGCAGCGGTGGAGCGGGGGAACGCCTGACGCCGGGGACACGCCCAGGGGCGGGTGGCGCCGGTGAGCGGTTCCAGCCGGGCAACAGGCCGGGGGCGGGGGGGAGCGGCACGCAGTGGACTCCTGGTCAGCGCGGGTCGATTCCTGAACGAACGAACGATCTGTCGAGTCGCTTCGATGACCATTGGGGCGACAGCGGCTGGCATCACCAGCAGTGGGAAGGTCCCAATGGCGGCGACATCAATCATGTCGGCTTCTGGGGCCCGAACGGATATTGGGGGCACACCGGAGCATGGGGGCCGAATGGCGGTCACTGGGGACATTCCACCGGTATCGGGCCGAATGGCGCCTTCGGACACACGATCGGCTGGGGCCCCAACGGCAACGTGTGGGGACATGGCGGCGCCATCGGACCCAACGGCGCCTTTGGATGGGCCGGATACGCCGGCCCGGCAGGGCATTGGTCCCGGAACTGGGGAGGCTGGTACAACGGCTACGCACCGACCTGGGGCAATGGCCGCTGGAACTATCTGTGGGATACCTATCCCGTCGCGATGGCCTTCGGAGCGACGATGTGGGGCATCAACACAATCAACTGGATGTTCGGCGTCGGAAGCTACTACAACCCGTACTACAGCGGAGGGGGGGCCGTCTCCTATTCGCAGCCGATCGCCGGCGACCCGACCTATGTGGAAGCTCCGGCCGATGCGTCCGCCGATCCGAACGCGACCGCGACCAGCGACTCCGCGCCGCCTGATCCTCTGACCCAGGCGTTCGACCAGGCCCGGACGGCGTTCTACAACGAGCAGTTTGATCAGGCGCTCACGTTGACGAACCAGGCGCTGACCAAAGCGCCCCGCGACGCGGCAATCAACGAGTTCCGGGCACTCTGCCTGTTCGCGCTGGGACAGTTCAAGGATGCCGCGGCGACGATCCACGCCGTCCTGGCTGCCGGGCCCGGAATGGACTGGACCACCATGATCAGCCTCTATTCCAACCCGGACACCTACACCACGCAGCTCCGGGCGCTGGAAGATGCCGTTCGGGAGAATCCGAACGCGGCCGACGTCCGGTTCCTGCTCGCCTATCACTACATCACCGCCGGCCACAAGGATGATGCGGTGGCGCTGCTCGAGGAAGTCGTGAAGCTGCAGCCCCGGGATGAGCTCTCGGCCGACCTCGTGAAGATGTATTCCCCGCCCTCCGACTCCGCGGCGCCCAAGCCGGCGGCGGACGATTCGGCCGACCAGGTGAAAGAACCTGCCTGGCCGATGGAGAAACTGGAAGGCAACTGGACGGCGCGGAATGACAGCGGCGAGTTTGCCCTCACCCTCAACAAGGACGAGAGCTTCAGCTGGACGTTCACGCGCGATGGCAAGCCGCAGGCGATCAGCGGGGCGTATGTCGTCCGCGGCGACAACCTGGTGATGCAGCCTGATTCCGGCGGCGTCATGCTCAGCCAGATCACGCTGAAGGATGACCGCACGCTGCAGTTCGCGCCTCTCGAAGAGGGGCAGAAGCTGACATTCAAGAAATCGTGAACGCGTTCGGACTCGTCCTCCGTACGCCGCAGGTGCGAGTGAAGGTCTTCCCGTTGAACCGAGCGTGTTTTCAAAGGCTCGCGCCCGGCCCGAGATCCGGGCCGGGCGTCTTTCGTGTCGGAATCGCACGAGTTCTCCCTCCGGGGAAGAATCCGATTCACTCTCTGCTCGATCGTCGGCACTGGGCAAGACGATTTCGCACGCGTTTCATGTGACCGCCGCGCCTTGTTGGAAAGACCGGCCCAGTTCCGGTCGTTAACGTTTCAGGCCGGACGGCGGTTTGCAGTCCGAGCCTGGGGGAGCCCGCTCGCCGGTGCGGCAGGGCCCCAGGGGGCCGGGGACAGACCTCCCGGGGGATTCACGATTGGAAACGCGGTCGGACGAGCAGCTGGCGTTGATCTTCGAGGGACTGACTGCGCGCCTGCGGTCGGGAGAACGCGTGTCGCTGGAACAGGCGGTCGCGCAGTTCCCGGACTACTCCGACGACTTGCGCGAACTCTGGACGACCCTGCTGCTGACCGAGGACCTTGCCAACGATCTCGCCAGTGTGGAGACCGTCTGTGAGGAGCCTCCGTTCGTTCGTTCGGAACTTCCGAAACGCATCGGCGACTACGAGCTTGGCCGGGAAATCGGGCGCGGAGGAATGGGGGTGGTCTTCGAGGCCCGGCAGGTCAGCCTGAACCGGCCTGTCGCCCTGAAGATGATTCTGCGGGGCGAGTTTGCCACGCCGGCGGAACGCGCCCGATTCCGAGCGGAAGCCGAATCGGCCGCCCGGCTCGAACATCCCCATATCGTGGCCGTCTACGAAGTCGGTGAGCACCAGGACCAGCCCTATTTCAGCATGCAGCTCGTGCCGGGAGCGACTCTCGCCCGCCGAATCGCCGATGGCCCGCTGCCTCCTCGCGAAGCGGCCGAACTGATGCTTCCCGTCTGCCGCGCCGTCGCACATGCCCACCACCGCGGCATCCTGCATCGCGACCTCAAGCCGTCGAACATCCTGATCGACGCCGGCAATCGCCCGCTGGTGACCGACTTCGGTCTCGCGAAACGTCTTGTTGCGGCCGACGAACGCGCGACGTCGCCCGCCGGTCCGATCACCCGGTCGGGGGATCTGCTGGGGACCCCCGGCTACATGGCGCCGGAGCAGGCCGCCGGCAATCGCGGAGAAGTTTCGAGGGCGACGGACGTCTACGCGCTGGGGGCGATCCTGTACGCCACGATGACCGGGCGGCCGCCGTTCCAGGCGGCGTCGCCAGTCGACACGCTGATGCTTGTTCTCGAACAGGATCCGCCTCTGCCGCGCGTGGTGAACCAGTCGGCCGATCCCGACCTGGAACTGATCGCCCTCAAGGCGCTTCAGAAGCCGGCCGATCTTCGCTACGCCACGGCCGATGCCATGGCCGACGACCTCCAGGCGTATCTGAACCACGAGGCGATTTCAGCGCGGTCCTCGCATTTTTCCCAGATCCTGTCCCGCGCGTTCCGGCCGACGCATCACGTCGCCGTTCTCGAGCACTGGGGATTGCTCTGGATGTGGCATGCGACGGTCGTCTTCGTCCTGTGCATTCTGACGAACGTCCTGCAGGTCCGCGGCGTGGAAGCCCGCTGGCCCTACGCGAGCCTGTGGACGGTCGGATTGGGGACGTGGGCTCTGATTTTCTGGAACCTTCGCCGACGGTCCGGGCCAGTGACGTTCGTGGAGCGGCAGATTGCCCACATCTGGGCGGCGAGCATGGCCGCCTCGACGATGCTGTTCGCCGTCGAGATGCTGCTGGGGCTTCCCGTCCTCAAACTGTCGCCTGTGCTGGCGCTCATCGCCGGCAGCGTGTTCATCGCCAAGGCAGGCATCCTGACCGGCGAGTTCTATTTCCCGGCAGCGCTGCTCTTCGCCGCCTCAGTTCCGATGGCGCTCTGGCCGAAGTACGGGCTGACCATCTTCGGCTTTGTCAGCTGGCTGACGTTCTTCTTCCCGGGCTGGAAGTTTCACCGCCAGAAACGAAGGCGTTAGCGCGCCGTCAGGCGATCAGGTCTTCGATGACCCTGGCGGGCTCGACGCCGGTCAGCTTCTGGTCGAGCCCCTGGTGCTTGTACGTGAATCGCTCGTGGTCGAAGCCCAGGAGACGCAGCGTCGTCGCGTGGAAGTCGTGAATGTGGACCGGATCCTTCACGATGTTGTACGAGAAATCGTCGGTCTCTCCGTAAATCTTGCCGGCGTTCGTTCCGCCGCCGGCCATCCACATCGTGAAGCAGCGTGGATGGTGATCACGGCCGTAGTTCTCTTTCGAGAGCCCCCCCTGCGAGTAGATCGTCCGGCCGAACTCGCCCCCCCAGATGATGAGCGTATCGTCGAACAGGCCGCGCTGCTTGAGGTCCTGAATCAGGGCCCAGCAGGGCTGGTCGACGTCGCGGCACTGGTCGGGCAGGCGGCCCGAGACGTTCGCGTGGGTGTCCCAGTTGTTGTGATAGACCTGGATGAAGCGGACCCCCCGTTCCACCATGCGGCGTGCGAGCAGCATCGTCTGTGCGAAGCTCCCGGGCTTCTTTGCCTCGTCACCATACAGCTGGTAGGTGGATGCCGGTTCCGAAGCGAGGTCGGTCAGCTCGGGGACGCTGCTCTGCATCCGGAAGGCAAGTTCGAACTGCTCGATGCGGGTCTGGGTTTCGGGATCGCCGTACCGCTGGTGGGTCATTTCGTTCAGCGACTTCAGCCCGTCCAGCGTCGTCCGCCGCACGGCGGCATCGACTCCCGGCGGATTGTTGATGAACAGGATCGGGTCTCCGCCGGACCGGAACGAAACGCCGGAGTGCTTCCCCGGCAGATAACCCGACTGCCACAACCGGGCCGAGATCGCCTGCACCTGTTCGGTGTTCGTCGGCTTGGCGACGAGCACTACGAACGTTGGCAGATTCTCGTTCATCGAGCCCAGTCCGTAAGAGGCCCAGGCTCCCAGGCAGGGGCGACCGGTAATCTGGTTGCCGGTCTGCATGTTGGTGATGGCCGGCTCGTGGTTGATCGCCTCCGTGTGCATCGAGCGGATGAACACGAGGTCGTCGACCATCTTCGAGGTGTAGGGGAGCAGTTCACTCACCCACATCCCGTTCTGGCCATGCTGGGCGAACTTGAACTTCGACGGCGCAATCGGGAACCGCTTCTGCCCCGAGGTCATCGTTGTCAGCCGCTGCCCCATCCGCACGGAATCGGGCAGGTCCTTGTCGTACCACTCCTGCATGACCGGCTTGTAGTCGTACAGGTCGAGCTGCGACGGGCCGCCGACCATGTGCAGGTAGATGACGTGCTTTGCCTTCGGGGCGAAGTGCGGGGCGAACGGGCCGTCAACGCCGCCGGAGAGCAGGTCGGGGGCTCCGGCCGGAGTGGCGCCGAGCGAGTTCGTCCCGAGCAGCGAACTGAGTGCGGCGAAGCCGAGCGCGTTCTTGCCCTGGGTAAGGAAATAGCGGCGGGTCTGCTGCTGGAATGGGGAGGAAAACAGCGACACAGCCAAACTCCAGGAAGGGTGGGGCAGAGTGACCTGGAAAGGAGGGAGTCTTTCCAATGTATGCGGCGCGTCGAGAAATCGCCACGGCGGGGCGAGGGAACCCAGGACCGGTCACTTTTTCAGGATGGGCCAATTCGTCGTTGGGTTGCGCCGTTGCCGCAAAATGACTTGCGGTAACGAAAGTCGACCGACCGTGAAAAAGTGACTCGCCCCGCCCCAATCCCCACCTGCCCAAGCACTTCCGAGTACCGAGTACCGAGTACCGAGTACCGAGTACCGGGCCCCCACCCGCGCAACCGCCCCCGACATGAGGGAGGATCCTATGAACACAACCACCGTCAACCTGTCGTCACACACCCCGGCCTGGCCGGCTCCATGTCCGCATCACCCACGCTCTTCCGATCCCTCCGCGAAACTTCCTCAGGAAAAGAGGGCGAGGAGTACAGTACCACCCACACAACGCGCCCTCCTTGCCCCCCTCGGCCTCAAACGCCTCCGCACTGTTCCCGATCCCTGCCCGTGCCTGCGACTTCCGCGCACGGCTGGTCACGTTTTCAAGATGGGCCAGTTCGTCGTTGGCGTTCGTCGTTGCCGCAACATGATCTGCGGTGACGACCGACGGCCTGTTGTGAAAAAGGGACTCGCCCTGCGAGGGAACGCCGCCCGTTGCGGAGTTTCGGAGCGAAAGGACCGGGGCCGCAGTCCCGCGCGCAACCCCTCACGAAACTGTGGAGGGACCATGAACACGATGACAGGAATTTCGTGACAGACCGAAAAACTACAGCCGGGCGTTCGGAAGCCATTGGTTTCGGCCCGTTCCCACCGTGCCACCGATGGGGGAAAGGGGGAATAGGGGCCAGAAAAACGCTCTCCTCGTCAACGTGCCCGTCTTGGTCTCTCACCCGCTGCCACCCCGGAAGGACGCGGTGCACCGGCGGGTGTGGCCGAAGTTCGGCGTGCAATGGGCCTCCTTTTGCGGTAATTTCAACGCACGGAGTGAACTCCGCGCTGGGGGGCTAGGTTCAGAGGGCCGGGATGATGACGCCGTTCAAAATTGCATGTCCGGATTGCGCGGCCGCGCTGCGGATCTCGGATCCGGCGCATCTGGGGAAGTCGGTGAAGTGCCCGCGCTGCAGTTCCCGCATGCTGGTCCCGACCGCCGAGGAGGCCGGAATCGAGGTGGAGGCGCCGGTTCGTCCACGTCCGCCGTCCCGTCCCGCATCGCGTCCTTCAGCGCTGCCCGCCAGCGCGCCCCGCCGGTCGAAGCCGGCCGATGACGATTTTCTGACTGGCTTTGACAGCGACGAGTTTGAAGACCTTCCCGTCGAGCCGGAGCCCCGTCCGAAGCCCGTTAAGAAGAAGCCGAAGAAGAAAAAGTCTTCACGATCCCGGCCCTTCGATACCTCGCTCGCCTGGAAGGGGGGCATCGCGGCCGCCGTCGTGGTCTGCGTGCTCGTGGGATGGAAGTTTGCCGCGCCGTTCGTCGACGTCAGCAAGTTGTTGGCGATGTTTGGCGGCGGGGGGACGAGCCCGGATCTCACGTGGCTTCCCGATGGAATCGATGCCGTGGGCGAAGTCCGGGTGTCCGAACTGGTGCAGGCTCCGGTCGTGAACACGGCCCTGCAGTCGCCCCAGGCAGCGGCCGGCCTGGCGATGATGAAGGGGATGCTCGACATCAACTTGCAGGATGTGGAATCGGTGCGATTTGGCATCTTCGCCAGTCCCAGTCCGATGTCCCCGCCCCGGGTCTCCGGCGTCGTGATTCTCTCCAAACCAGGACGCATCGGGGCCGTCCTGGAAGGGACGACTTTCGCCACGCCGCCCGGCGCGAACAAGGTCGGCCACGGGAGCCGCTTCCTCTACACGCTGACGGCGATGCCGACGATGACGCTGTGCTGCCTCGATGACCGCACGCTCCTCTTTGGCGGAATGAACGAATTGAAGGCGGTCCTCGACAAGGAAGGGCGGCCCGAATCGACCTCCCGGTTCGGGTTTCTCGACAAGCGCCGCCAGTTCTCGCTGGTGATCGCACCGCCAGACATGAGTACCGCCAGCGGCTTCCTGGGGGCCTCGTCGTTTGCGATGTTCAAAGCGACACCGGTGACGGGCCTGTCCTTCGCGGCCGATGTCGATTCGGCACTGCGTGTCGCCTTGTCCGTGAACACGAAGTCGTCGAAAGATGCCGCGGATGCGAAGGTCCAGTTCGACCAGGGTTTGTCGAAGATGCTGGCGGTGTCCCCCCTTGCAGCGGGGGCGGACCCGTCGGTCAAGCAGGCGCTGCAGTCCGCGAAGGCGACGGTCTCCGGACGGACGGTGGCGGTGACCTTGGACCTGCCGGTCGAATCGATGGCGTCGGCCCTGGCCGCGGGGCCCTCCCCGTTCGGCCTGCCATCCAGTCGATTCTCGACTCCGCAGCCGGGGTTTAAACCGCTGATCAGCCCCACGATTCCCAAGGCGCCGGTGTATGATACGACCCCGCCGTCGTTCATCACCGAGCCGTCCACGACGGCAGAGGTGGGGCCGACCGAAATGCCTGCCGGCATTCCTGGATTCGGAACACCTGCTTCGCCGATGCCCCAGCCTTCAGCGCCGGCTGAGTCGACCCCGCCGGCCCAGTCGGCGTCCCCATTCCGGCCCGTGACGCAGCCGCAGAACCCGGCGCGTCGTCCGTCGGGATTCTGATCAGCCTTCAACGGGTCGTTGGAGGTGCTGGACCCAGGCGGGCGGAACATTGATGAAGATCCAGTCCCGCCGGACTCTCTGCGCCTGAAACCTCGTCTGCATGATCCGTTCGATGGCGGCGAGGCGCTCCTTCTCGGGGCCCCGAGTCACGGACACCCGGATCGGCCGGATGAACATGTACTCGAACAGCGAAAACGTTCCCCCCGGCTTGAGGAGGCTCAGGCACCGGTCGACGAGACTTTCCACAAGCTCCGCCGGGAAATTGTTGAACGGCAGGCCCGAGATGATGACGTCGTACAGGCCGTCGGCCGCGAAATCCTGCAGTGGGCAGACATGAACGTTCGACACCGGCGCGGCCGGTAGATAGTTCGGATCGGACTGGAAGCGATCCTGCAGCAGCCGCGCGAAGTCCTGGTTGATTTCCACCAGGTCGAACCGGTCCTCGGGCTTCACTTCCCGCACAATGTGCCCCGTCACCGCGCCAGTTCCGGGGCCCACTTCCAGGATCCGCCGCGGACCTGAGCACCGCGCCAGCGGGCGAGTCATCGCCCGGGCCAGAAACCGGCTGCTGGGCAGAACGGCTCCCGTGGTTTCGAACCGCTGTCGAAACTGGCGGAAAAACAGGATCTGGTCGCGAAGCGAAGTCATGCCGCTCGATGTGCTTTCAGGACGAACTCTGGAGGCTGGCCTGCGAAACAATGTCGACTCCGACCTGCGTCGACCAGGCCGCAATCAATTGGCGCCACCGCATTCCGGGGCGACCCGATCCGATCGGTACGCCGTCGACCTGCGTGACGGGAACGAGGCAGGCCGAAGTGCTCGAAAGCAGGACCTCATCGGCCTGGGCCAGTTGCGACGGCGTGATGTTTCGTCGCTCGACGCGCAGTCCGAGCGACGGGCACAACTCGAATACGACACGCTGGCTGATCCCGCCGAGCGTTGTCAGTTCGGAAGGAGTCGTCAGTGTCTCGCCGAACAGAGCGAAGATGTTGCCGCGCGCCGTTTCCGTGACGAAACCGTCGAGATCCAGCAGCAGCGCTTCAGCCTCCGGTCGAGACCTGCGGACTTCGTGGTCGGCCAAAAACCAGTGCAGCCGGCTGCGGTACTTGATGCGCGGATCGATGATCGACGCCGGGATCTGCCGGACCGCCGGGATCGCCAGCGACAATCCTTCGCGATAGTGAAGGGCCGCAGCCCTGGTCTCGAGCGGTCGCGTCGTGATGCAGACGGTCGGACGTCCCGGGTTCACGGCCATCCCCGCCGAAAAGGCCTCGCTCTCCCCGGCCGTGACGAACAGGTTGATCACTAGGTCCGCCCGATCGTCCATGGCGGCCGCATTGAACTTTGTCAGCTCAATGACGAGATGCCGGATCTGGTCGAGCGACTCCCTTGGCGTCACGTCGATCGAACGCAGTGAAAACGCGAGTCGTTCGAGGTGGTCGTCGAGCCGGAATGGCGTGTGGCCGAATGTCCGGAGGGCTTCGGTGACCGTGACCGCCTGCACGACTCCGAAATCCCAGACCGGCAATCGCGCCGCGCGCAGAGGAACAAACTCGCCGTTCAGGTAGGCAAGCGGCTCATGCGGGGGGGAGCCCGAAGGCAGGTCCATGCGGGCAGTCGTGTGCGCCGAGTCGATGGGGCTTCAATGCCGACGCATCGTGACGGGTCGTCACGCCTTTGAGAACCGTTCCCGGCAGCGGGACGCGAAGCCGCACCGATTCGCCGGACCGGGTGAGGGCAGCGCCGCGTTCATTGATTACTGCTTGATCAGAGAAACACGGCCGGAGGGCTGGCCCCCGTTGACGGGCCCCTCGAGTTGCAGCAAGTCGGGCGTCTTTTCCAGGATCTTCCACTGGAGACGCCAGTTCAGTCCGGATTCGGAAGGCTCGTCGAGATCCGGACGGTGTCTGGAGACCAGGGTCACTTCCAGTTCGTCGCCGCTGCATTTCCAGACCGCCGCGTAGGGCGACTCCTGGAACTCCGTCAGCAGTGCGGAGCCGTCGCGCTGGAGTTCCAGCCGGCCTCCCCTGGGGAAGCTCGTCGAATCTTTGACCCGCCACGTTCCGACCAGACATTCGTCGCGTGAAGGAGCGAAGAACGTCCCGAGCGCCAGTCCAGTCGCAAGCAGCGCGACCGCCCCGATGGCGGCCGTGCGGCGGGAAACGGAAAAATGCGATTCGTCAGCCATCGTGAAGATCGTGAAGGTGGCCGTGCGGGCGACGAGCGACGCCGGACATGAGGAGCCGTTGACCGCAGAGAATAACACCGTTCACCCAACCCCGGGGCCGACCATTCGTCGGATTTTCTGCCCTCGAAGTTCAAGTGGTCATCCGGAGGCCTCTGCTGATTGGCAGGGGGGCGTGCGTGCCATTCGCCGCAGGCGGACACCCCTCTCCCATGGTCGGAGCGATTTTTCAAGAGTTCATCGATGGCGGCGCCGTTCTGAATGCGCTCCGCGCCGCATCTCTTCCCCGAACGCTTATCGACGACGAGGCCGCCCGCGGGGCTTCGGAATCGTAAGACTCGGCGAGGCGCGATGAGTCGTGCGATCGAACAGTGGGTGGAGTGACTGCGCCTGTCGTCGGGACGATAACAGGATGGGGCCGGCGGAATCTGCCGGAGTTCGTTCGCGACTGGGAAATCGCTTGCGAAATGCGAGTCAATCGGATTCGGCACGCGGGTCGCAATTGCGATGGTCAACGCCAAACGGCGTCGAAAACGACAACTCCATCACTCAGGGAAGATGCCATGAAGACCACATTGCTTGCCGCGTTCTCCGCTCTCGCCCTTGGATTTGGTGTGACTGCTGAGGCCCAGATGCCCTGCAATACGGGCTATGGCTGGGGGAACTCGACGATCTACTCCCCGACGACCAGTTACTACCCGACGACGACCTCCGCGTATTCGACGAACTATGGGTACGTCGTGTCGCAGCCCTATGGGGGATACATCACCGCACCGCAGTACAACTCGTCGCTCTATGGTTCGGGGTACTACGGCTCGACCTGGAACAACACGTCGACCTACCGCGCTCCGACCTATACCTACGACCCGGTGCATGGCGACTTCCATCGGAACGCCAGCTTTTCGACGAATCGCTGGAACAACGGCTTTGGTCACTCGAACCCGCGCCACCGGAACTGGTAACGGATCAACAATGCCCGATCGAGGAGGAACTTCCATTGCGAATCGTGTCTGAACGAGGCCGGCTGTGGAGCGGGGTGAACGGGGTGAGCCCGTGACCGCATCCACAGCCGATCCGTTTTTCTCGGCGGTCATGACGGCGGGTTACTTGTGGCTGTGGTCATGGTCATGATGGTGTTCGACCTTGCTGGTGAACTGCTTTCCGGCAATCGTCACCACCAGTTTGGCGTTTGAGTTTTCATCGTCGAGATGGCGGGCAAGTTCCGCGCTCACCACGTGGAATTTCGAGCTCTTTCCCGCGCCATCGGAATCTTGAGGAGCAGCGGGCAGATGAAACTGATCGGGCTTTCCGTCGTGGGCCAGATTCAGTACGACCTCGGTCGATTCAATAGGCACCACGTTCCTGGCCGAACCGTCGAGGATGTAGACGGTGATGGATCCTTCGGCGCCGTGAACGATCTCTGCGTGGTACTCCTCGTTTCCCAACTCGACGAGGTCGCCGTGATGCGGCCCTTCCGAGGGGTGGTCGTGGTCATGACCCGCTTCCGCAGCGGTGGAAGAGGCCGGAGTGCTGGTCGTCTTCTGCGGGGCTGCCCCGCCGCATCCGGGGAGCGCCAGCGAAGCCCCAACGATGGCCAGACAGGCCCAGGGGGCGGAATGGCCGGAAAAATTCATTGCCTGTCGCATGCTTCGAACCTCCTTGTGGGACTAGGAATCGTTTTCGTTACAATGGCGTCAGTGACCTGGATCGGCCGCGGGTGTGGACTCGGCGGAGTTGCCGGCGGCCTGTCCTGAGTGGAGGGCTTCTTCTTCGCGTGGCTCGATAAGTACAACCTCCTGTTCGGCCTCGCTGATCACCCGCTGGGCGGCCTTCAGGCCGAAGAGCCAGAACAGGGCGGGGTGGACGAAGAAATCGAGAAGGGTCGAGCTGACGACGCCGCCGAGGATGACGGTGGCGACCGGATAGAGGATTTCCTTTCCCGGTTCTCCCGAGGCCAGTACGAGGGGGACGAGTCCGATTCCGGCAGTCAGGGCGGTCATCAGGACCGGTGCAAGCCGCTCCAGCCCGGCCCTGATGATCATGTGATGCGTCCAGCCCTCGCCTTCGTACTTCACGAGGTGCAGATAATGGTTCAGGAGGAGGATGCCGTTTCGGGATGCGATGCCGGCGAGTGAGATGAAGCCGACGATGCTGGCGATCGTCAGCGTCTGGCCTGTCAGGACGAGGGCGAACACGGAGCCAATGAAGGCCATGGGCAACGCGGCCATCACCTGCAGTGAAAGATTGGTCGAGCGGAACATCGTGAAGAGGACGAGGAACACGCCGATCATTGCGACGACGAAGAGCGCGCCGAGGATTCGGCTCGCCGCCTGCTGGCTCTGGAACTGGCCGCCGTACTCGACGAAATAGCCCGACGGCAATGACGCGGTGATTCCGGCGACGCGAGTCTGGATGTCCTTCACGACGTCGACTACGCCGCGGTCGGCGACGTTGCATTGCAGAACAATCCGCCGGCGGACGTTCTCGCGATTGATCGTGTTTGGCCCGCCGGATTCGTAGATGTTGGCGACGGCCTCGAGCGGAATCTTCCGGCCCTCGGGCGTATCGATGGTCAGCCGGCGGAGCCCTTCGAGATCCTCCCGGTACTGGTTCTTGAAGCGGACGAGCAAGTCGAAGGTGCGCTGGCCGTCGAGCACTTCCGAGACGACTTCACCGTTGAGGGCTGTCTGGATGAACTCGTTGACGTATTTCGCAGACAGGCCATTCAGGAGGAGCTTGTCGCGTCTGAGTTCGATCCGGAGCTGCGGGATGAGGACCTGAGGTTCGAGGATGACGTCCTTGACGCCCGGGATTGCTTTGAGAACCGTCTCCATCTCCTCGCCTTTACGGCGGAGAAGGTCGAGGTCATCGCCGTAGATCTTGATGCCGATCTGCGCCTTCACGCCGGAGAGCATGTGGGAGATCAGGTGCGAGATCGGTTGTTCGACGGCCGATACGATTCCCGGGATGTCCGCAACGGCCTCGCGAATCTCATTGATCTGCTCTTCGCGGGACCGATGCGAGTCTGGATCGAGGTCGATGAAGAATTCGCTGGTGTTGACCCCTTCCGCGTGTTCATCGAGTTCCGCGCGACCGGTGCGTCGTCCCACTCGAATGACGTCCGGAACGGAAAGGAGTCGCCTGTCGACGGTCTGGGCGATGGCGTTCGAGACGGCCAGTGAAGTCCCCGGCGGCATCAGCACGTTCAACTGCACAGTGCCTTCGTTGAAGGGGGGGAGGAAGTCCCGCTCCAGATTGGCGACGAATACGCCGGAGATCGCGACCGCAATCAGGACGACCGTCAGGTTCAGCCGGGGCCAGGCGAGGCTGAAGCGGATGACGAGTTCGGCGATGCGCTTCAGGAACCGTAGAACAAATCCGTCTCCTCCATGCCCGCCTGTCTTTCCCGAGCCGAGCAGCCAGTACGAGAGGACTGGCGTGACGGTCAGCGAGACCAGCAGCGACGCCAGAATCGAGACGATGTAGGCGACCGCCAGGGGGGTGAAGAGCCGTCCTTCCATCCCGCTGAGGGCAAACAACGGGATAAACACGAGGCAGACGATCATCGTGCTGAAGACGATCGAGTTGCGGATCTCGGTGCTGGCCTGGAACACCACAAGGAGCGGAGACTTGGGATGGGTGGCGTGCCGATTCTCGTTCAGGCGCCGGAAGATGTTTTCGACGTCGACGATGGCATCATCGACGAGTTCTCCGAGAGCGACCGCCAGGCCGCCGAGAGTCATGGTGTTGATCGACATCCCGGTAGCGGCGAACACCAGGGCCGTGATGACGAGCGACAACGGGATGGCCGTCAACGTGATGAACGTCGTACGGATGTTCATCAGGAAGAGAATCAGGATGATGACGACGAGAATGACGCCATCGCGCAGGGCCTCGATCACGTTCTCGATCGCGCGGTCGATGAACGATTTCTGGGAGTAAAGCGGAACGATCCGAATGTCTTTCGGCAGTGACGGCAACAGTTCGAGGATTGCCTTCTCGACATGATCGGTGACCAGACGCGTGTCGGCCCCGGGCTGTTTGTTGATCGTGAGGACGACCGCGGGCCCGCCCGACCAGGAAGGCTGCTCGCCGGTGGAGGGCAACGCGCCGCCGCTGGCGGATTCCATGCTGGCCTTCGCGAGCGGATCGTCCGACGTGATGTCCGAGCGGGTATAAGCCGAGCTGTCGCCCCGCTTGACCTGAGGGCCTTCGACAACATCGGCCACTTCGGCGAGCGATACCGGCCGTCCTTCGCGGATCGTGACAACGACCTGCCTTAAATCGTCGAGCGACTGAATTCTTCCGATGGCTCGAACCAGCAGTTCGTTGGGGCCCTGCTGGTCGAGGTATCCGCCGGTTGCGTTCTCATTGCTTTCGACGACAGCCTTTTTGACCTCCTCGAGATTCACTCCGAAGCGGAGCATCGCATCGGGATCAACCAGCACCTGAAACTGCTTGCGCCCTCCGCCCATCGTGAAGACCTGGGCGACGCCGGGAATTGTCAGCAGACGCTGGCGGACGGCCCAGTCGGCGAGCGTTCGCAGCTCCAGGGCATTGGTCCTGTCACCGTCGCTCCACATGCCGAGCATCAGGATCTGGCCCATCACCGACGAGATGGGAGACAGCTGCGGCCGGACGCCATCGGGCAGCCGGTCCTGAACCAGCTGCAGCCGTTCCGTCACGATCTGCCGGTCGTTGTAAATATCGGTGCCGAATCCGAACTCGACATAGATAATCGAGATGCCGACGCCAGACGAACTTCGCACTGCCTCGACGCCGTTCGCGCCGTTGAGAGTCGTCTCAATGGGGAAGGTGATGAGCGCTTCGACTTCCTCCGGCGCCATGCCGGGCGCCTCCGTCATCACCACCACACGGGGGCGATTGAGGTCCGGAAAGACGTCAATCGGCGTGTTGAGCGCGACGTACGTGCCGTATCCGGTGAGGAAGAGCGCCAGTGCGATGACCAGCATGCGCTGGTGAAGGGCAAAACGAATGACGGCGTTCAACATGATGTGTCAGGCAGAAGGAGTCGGCGCGAACAGGGGCTTGAATCAATGAACACGATCGACAGTGCAGCTTCGAGCGGCGGCCTGGCAGAGCCGGCAGATCGAACAGGGGCGCGGCGTGTGGTCGGCCGCATCATTTCGATGAATAGTGCGGTCACAACTTCGAACGAACTGTGTCGAGCAGGGGGGGCCTGTTCCTGGTTCGAAGTTCAAAAGCTTCCAGACCATTGCGACCTGAAAGACTCCGATGACCGTGAGGATTCCGTAGACTTTCAATGACTTCGCTGACATGGGCTGTCTCCGAAAGGCGTAAGCCGGCCTAGTGGTTGTGTCCGGCATGTGGATCGACCCCGCCACCCGCCTTGTTCTTGAGAGCCATCTGCATCTGATGGGCTCCGCGCAGTGCAACGACGTCGCCGGGGAAGAGTGAGCCATCGTTGGCGACAACGACTGACCGCGAGTCGCGATGCTCCACCTTGACCGGCACCCGGTCAAAATGATCGCCGTTCTGCTGGAAGACGAAGGAGTCGGCTCCGTCACGTGCCACGGCGGCGACCGGCAGGACGAGACGCTCCGGCCATTCCTCGACAGGTACCAGCAGTTGCAGCCGCTGCCCGAGTCGGTAACGCCACTCGACGAAACGTTGCTGTGTATCTGGCCGGGATTGGCCGGCGATCTCATTCGGCAGGCGCACGAAGAAGGGGAGCGTTCTTGAATCGGCATGAATGGCGCTGGCCGGGTAGAGCAGTTCCAGTCCCGGCATCTGCTGAGGCTGACTTCCGGCTTCATCGAAGATTGCGGTCACTCTCCAGCCATGACTGGCCGCCTGGCGGAGGGACGGAAGATCCTGCTCGAAGGCCTGACCTTCGATGTACAGTTCGGAGAAGTCCGCGAGGACGGCAAGCGTCTCGCCGGCCGCGATGGTCTGGCCTTTGTGAACATTGACCTGTTGCAGGAGCAGCGGATACGGCTGGCCTGGTGCGGATGTTGTCTTCGGGGTTGTCTCGGGATCCTGGAACGCGACTGGTCGGACGGGCTGATCGGTAGGCTTGAAGTCCTCGTGGGAATGGTCGTCAGGGAATGGAGCGACGATCTGAAGATCCCGCAACAATCTGCGCTGCCCGGTGATGTCATCGATCTGCCGTTCCGAGAGGCCGAGCAAACGCAGCGACTCCCTGTAGGCGCCGAGCATGACCTCCAGTTTGTCCTTGGCATACTGACGTTCCAGCAGGGTTTTCTGCGGGATGGCGCCGCCTTCCGTCGCCTTCGTGAGTCTCGCGATTTCGCGTTTTTCGACATCAATTTCGCCGACGGTCTTGAGCAACTCGGTCTGTGTCGAAACCAGTGCCTCAGCCGTGATGCGAATCTCGAACAGGAGCGTCCCCGGCTCGACGGCTTCACCCTGGACTGCGTGGACATGCGTGATCACTCCGGCCACGGGAGTAGAGACCTGGACGAGAGTCCGCCCCGGCCGCTCCGTGATGATCCCTGGAACCGTGATCGTCCGCTGAAACGTCTGCAGGGCCAGCGGCTTGAGGTACTCCGCGGTCAGGCCGATGTTGCCCAAGGCCTGTGGCGAAAGCTCCAGCGTGGCAGCGTCGTCGTGAACGTGTTCGTGTCCCTGGTGGGCGTGGCTGTCGTCCCCGTTATCGTGGCTGTCGAGCGAAGACCTCGACTGATGGCCGGCGATCGTCGACGAAACGAGTTCCTGGGCGGCCGGCCACCAGCGTGCCCAGGTGGCCGCGCCGACTCCGAGAGTGCCGATAGCAATGAGAATCCAGGCCCATCCCCAGGGGACGCGCGATATGTGCATGAGATGCCCCGGCCGCGCGGGCGGCCCACTTGAGAGGCGATAGAAGCGGAGAAACCGACGCTCTTCAGAGCATCGACAAGGGCGAGCCTGAGCCAGAAGGCCAGGCGAGTCGCGCAGCGGTGAGTTTCCGGCCGGCTAGACCGTCCACACCTGCAGCCAGGCGCGCAATTCCTGCGCAGCGAGGCGTGGCAGGGAGAAGTCCCGCAGAAATTCGAGTCTCTCGCCGAGGCTGGCGGAGGGCTGAACCAACGGGGTGGGCAACACCACCGTGTTCCATTCCACCACGTTCAGAAATGAGCCGCCCTCGTCGGCCACAACGTAGACGCAGCCGATTTCGCTGCAACATTCGTGCGAATGGCGGCCCGGTTCTGGAGACGCAGGCGAGCTTTCATCGTCAAGGGGTGTCGATTCCCGGCCGGAGCCGACGGTTTCGGCGCGCTGGCCCGAATGACACGTGCAGCAGGTGGAATGAGTGCTGCGCGGCTCCGCCTTGGCCTCATGGTCGTGATGCCAGCAGCAACCGAGAACGCTGTGGAGCAGCGTCGCGGCGAGTGTCAGCGTGGTAACCAGTTGGGGAAACATTGCAGGCGCAGAATGGGAGGCAGTGCGACGGCATCATTCGCGACGGCGCGTCGCAGCGTCAAGGCCAATCGACGGAACAGGTCACTGAGCGCGACTCCGTTCCGGACTCGCCAAGGGCAGGTCGAAGTCGCATCGATGGCCCAATCTGGATTGGATGCATGATGGATCACTGCCGTGTCACAACTTCTGGCAGCAAACGATTGCGACATTTGCTTTTTGAGTGGGGCAAATCGGGACAGTGTTGGTGACGGATCGTCAGTTCCTGACACGTTGATCGGCACTTTGCGCCCATTGCGATGTCGGTTCATCGCAACACTGCGAATGTGTCCCGTGCGTGAGACTGGACAACGTCGATCGGCCTTTGTTCCAATCAATCTGGACTGACATGAATCAGATCCGGAAGGTCGAATTCGCCATAAAGGCGCGATCAAGACCAAACGAAGTTGGGGCGAATTCCTGCTGGCGTCTCGCGACAACACGCCGGCGCATCAGGACGCCGCCGTCGCACTGCTTGAGAATGTCAAACCCTGACAAAGGGGGACGTGGTGCTCAGAGCGATCGATCCAGGATAACGCCAACGCACTGGCATTCTCGTCGGGCGACGGCAAGAAACTGACGTTTCCGAGTCTTAGCACTGGAACTGTATTTCGACACGGTTCTGGTAACCTGCAAGTCTCTTTCACTGGCCGGAGGCAATGATGACGCTGAATCATGTCCGATTTCTATCGTTTGGAATAGTGCTGCTCTACACGACGATCGTGCGAGCCGAGAACGTGCAGGATCGAGCGCCGTCGAACGGCTCACGGGTCCTCAGACGAAGTGATGGCCTGCAACGCTCCCGAATCAACGAGCCCACAGTTCTGCGATCGCAAAGAATCGTCGATCAGCGGGCAGCATCGTTGATGCGGCTCGCAGCCGCCTCCCAGAAATCCGGCACGGCGAAGAAGCCGAACATCCTCGTCATCTTCGGCGACGACATCGGCATTCCGCAGATCAGCGCATACACGATGGGGATGATGGGCTATCGCACGCCCAACATCGATCGCATCGCAAAGGAAGGAGCGATCTTCACCGACTCCTACGGCCAGCAGAGCTGCACGGCCGGTCGGGCGTCGTTCATCCTCGGCCAGGAACCGTTCCGCACCGGATTGCTCACGATCGGCATGCCGGGCGATCCACACGGCATCCAGAAATGGATGCCCACGATTGCCGACGTCATGAAGACCCAGGGCTACGCGACGGGCCAGTTCGGAAAGAATCACCTCGGCGATCGCGATGAACACCTCCCGACGAACCACGGCTTCGATGAGTTCTTCGGCAACCTGTATCACCTCAACGCCGAAGAGGAGCCGGAAGGCTACTTCTATCCCAAGGATCCCGAGTTCAAAAAGAAGTACGGCCCGCGCGGCGTCATCAAGTCGACGGCCGACGGCAAGATCGACGACACCGGCCCGCTCAACACCAAGCGCATGCCGACCGTCGACGAGGAATTCCTCGCCGCCGCGAAGGATTTCATCGACCGGCAGCACAAGGCCGACAAGCCGTTCTTCTGCTGGTTCAACTCCACACGGATGCACGTCTTCACCCACCTGAAGAAGGAATCGCTGGGGAAGACGGGCATGGGCATTCATGCCGATGGCATGGTCGAACACGATGGCATGGTCGGCGAACTGCTCAAGCAGCTCGATGACCTCAAGATCGCAGACGACACGATCGTCGTGTACACGACCGACAACGGCGCCGAAATCGCCCTCTGGCCGGACGGCGCCATGACCCCCTTCCGCAGCGAGAAGGGAACGACCTGGGAAGGCGGCATGCGGATTCCGATGATGGTCCGCTGGCCGGGCGTCGTGAAACCCGGAACGGTCTACAACGATCCCATCTCCCTCATCGACTGGTTCCCCACCCTCTCCGCGGCGGCCGGCGTCGCCGACATCAAGGAGCAGATGAAGAAGGGCTTCGCGGGCGTCGGTGGAAAGGAATTCAAGGTCCATCTCGACGGCTACAACTTCATGCCTTACTTCGAAGGGAAGGAGAAGAAGGGACCGCGCGACACCGTCTACTACTTCGACCAGGGAGGCAACCTGAACGCCCTGCGTTGGAACGACTGGAAACTGAGCTTCGCCTCCTCCAAGGGCAACATCGCAACGGGCACTCGCGAGGTCACCGCCTGGGCGATGATCACCAACCTGAGGATGGACCCGTACGAGCGAGGGCTCGAAGAAGGTGGCGAGGCGATCAAGTTCCTCGCCCAGAACATGTGGCTGCTCGTTCCGATCCAGGGAAAGGTCAAGGAGTTCTTTGCCGATTTCGACCAGTACCCGTATCAGACCGGCAGCACGCTGAACCCGGCAGGCATCAACTACGGCATGCTGCGCCAGCAGGATGCGATGAAACGGCTCAAGGAACTCGAGACCATGAAGCCGTCTCGGTAACCCCGGAGATCCGGCGCGACCAGCCCGTCACGCGGGTTGGTCGCGCCTGTTGTTGAGATCACACGTCGCAGGTGCGGGCGCGACGTTGAGTTTGCAATCTCCACTGTCAGGAGAGTGTCATGACGTACTGTCGGTTGCTGTTGTTGCTGCTCGCGGCAGGTTCAACGCAGGCTGGTTCTGCGTGGGCCGCGGAGAAACCGAACATCCTCGTCATCATGGGCGATGACATCGGGTGGTTTAACCCCAGCTGCTACAACAGCGGAATCATGGGCTACCGCACGCCCAACATCGATCGCATCGCGGCCGAAGGGGCGCGGTTTACAGACTGGTACGGCCAGCAGAGCTGCACGGCCGGCCGCGCGGCCTTCATCACCGGCCAGTCGCCGATCCGCACCGGCCTGACCAAGGTTGGCCTGCCCGGTGCCGACATCGGGCTCCAGAAGGAAGACCCCTGCGTAGCCGAGTTCCTCAAGCAGTTTGGCTATGCGACGGGCCAGTTCGGAAAGAACCACCTGGGCGACAAGGACGAGTTCCTGCCGACGAACCACGGCTTCGACGAGTTCTTCGGAAACCTGTACCACCTGAACGCCGAAGAGGAGCCCGAGAACCCGGACTACCCCAGGTCACCGGAGTTCCGGAAGAAGTTCGGACCGCGCGGAGTACTGAAATGCACGGCCGACGGAAAGATCAACGATACCGGGCCGCTCACCCGCAAGCGGATGGAAACCATCGACGAAGAGTTTCTCGCGGCGTCGCTCGATTTCATCGACCGCCAGCATGAGGCCGGCAAGCCGTTCTTCTGCTACTTCAACAGCACACGGATGCACATCTTCACCCACCTGAAGAAGGAGAGTGAAGGCAAGACGGGACTGGGAGTCTACCCGGACGGAATGGTCGAGCATGATGGCATGGTCGGCCAGCTGTTGAAGAAGCTGGACGACCTCGGGATCGCCGAGAACACCATCGTTGTCTACACGACCGACAACGGCGCCGAAGTCTTCACCTGGCCGGACGGTGGCACGACTCCGTTTCGCGGTGAGAAGGCGACGAATTGGGAAGGCGGGTTCCGGGTCCCGATGTGCATCCGCTGGCCCGGTGTGATCAAACCCGGCACCCTCGTGAACGACATGGGCGCTCACGAAGACCTCATTCCGACGTTTGCCGCCGCGGCCGGAGAACCTGATCTCGTCGCCAAGGTGAAGAAAGGATACTCGGCCGACGGGAAGAACTTCCGCGTTCACCTCGATGGCTACAACCTTCTTCCGTTCCTCAAGGGGGATGTGAAGGAATCGCCGCGAAAGGAGTTCCTCTACTGGTCCGATGACGGCGACCTGATGGCCATCCGCAGCAACCAGTGGAAGGTGTCGTTCATGGAACAGAATCATGAAATGGGCCCGAAGTATCCGGCTGGGCCCTGGCAAGGGCAATTCGATCGGCTCCGCGCGCCGACGATCTACAACCTGCGAACCGACCCATTCGAACGGGGCACGACATCAATTGAGTACGGCAAGTGGATGGCCGAGCGCATGTTCCTCATCGTTCCGGCCCAGGCGCAGGCCATTCAGTGGCTTTCAACATTCAAGGAGTTTCCTCCGCGACAGAAACCCGCAAGCTTCAATCTCGATGAAGTCATGCAGAAACTGACGACTCCTGCAAAAAAGAACTGACCCGCGGCGATCGCGATCCGGGCCGAGTTTTCGGCCTGGATCCGCTTCCTCGACAGGCAAATCGGCACCCTTGAACGTGAGACCAGGCGTATGACGCCGCGTGAATCGATTCTCGAACTCCAGAAGCGGATGGGGCAATCGATCATCGGCCAGGAAGCCGTGATCGAGCGCCTGCTGCTCGCACTCCTCTGTGGCGGCAACGTCCTCCTCGAAGGCCTTCCAGGTCTCGCGAAAACCAGGGCCGTCAAAAGCCTGGCGAAGAACCTGGAATGCGATTACCGCCGCATCCAGTTCACTCCCGACCTGCTCCCGGCCGACGTGACGGGAAGCGAGATCTACTACGACAAAGGGGGGCAGGGAGAGTTCGTGTTCCAGCCGGGGCCGGTGTTCGGCAACCTGATCCTGGCCGACGAAATTAACCGCGCTCCCGCGAAGGTGCAGTCGTCGCTCCTGGAAGCGATGGAAGAACACCATGTCACGGTGGCCGGGAAGACTCACAAGCTGCCGGAACTGTTCATGGTGCTGGCGACGCAGAACCCGATCGAGCAGGAGGGAACCTACCCGCTTCCCGAAGCCCAGCGGGACCGCTTCCTGATCCATGTCATGGTGCGGTACTCGTCGGACGAAGATGAGCGCAAGATCATGCAGCTCGTCCGCAGCGAAGATGGATCAGGCGGTAGTTCCGGCACTCCGCCCGCCGTCATTCCGCAGCAGGCCGTGTTCGACGCCCGCAAGGAGATCCATGCCGTGGCAGTCGCGGAATCCGTCGAGAAGTACATGGTCGCGATCATCGCCGCGACACGGCGGCCGGAAGGCTTCGGAAAGGATCTGGCGCGCTGGATCACCGTGGGGGCCAGCCCGCGTGGCACACTGGCGCTCGACCGCATGAGCCGCGCGCTCGCCTGGTTTCGCGGCAAGGACCATGTCACCCCCGACGACGTCCGGGCCGTCGCGCTCGATTGCCTGCGGCACCGCGTGCTGTTGAGCTACGAAGCTCAGGCCGATGCAAAATCGGCCGATGACGTGCTGTCGCAGCTGATCAAGCAGGTGGCCGTCGCCTGAGGAGAACGAGCCGATGCCCGAAGCTCCCTCCTCCGGTGTGAGGATCAATATCGATGACCTCGTTCGCCTAAAGGCCAGCGCGCAGGGCTATTCCCTGCTGCCTCGGCAGCCGGTCCATTCCATTCTCGCGGGAACTCACGCCTCTCGACTCCGCGGCCGCGGACTCAGCTTCGAGGAGTTGCGGCGCTACTTCCCGGGTGACGACGTGCGAACGATCGACTGGCACGTCACCGCGCGGACGCGCAAGCCGCATGTGCGCGTTTACTCCGAAGAGCGCGATCGACCACTCCTGCTGATCGTTGACCAGCGGCCGACGATGTTTTTCGGCAGCCGCCGTGCGATGAAGTCGGTCGCGGCCGCTGAGGTCGCAGCCCTTTCGGCCTGGCGGGCGCTCGCTGTCGGCGACCGGGTGGGAGGCCTCGTTTTCGATGGACAGGAGCTTTCCGAGATCGAGCCCCATCGCAGTGAATCCCGCGTGCTCGCGCTGTTCCACGCCATCGTGCGAATGAACCAGCGACTGGCTCCCGATTCTCCCGCGGGCACGATCACGCTGAACCAGGTGCTCGAACGGGCGGCCACCGTCGCCCGGCATGATTCGCTCGTCTGCGTCATCAGTGACCTCTCGGGGGCCGATCAGGAGACCGTGCGACTGATGACACGGATCCAGGCCCACAACGATGCGCTGCTCATCTTCATTCACGACCCCCTCGAAGCCGAGCTGCCGCAGGCCGGACGTCTGGTCATGGCCCAGGGCGAACGCCGGCTCGAAGTCGACACGTCCACGCGAAAGTTCCGCGACGACTATGCGCAGGAATTTGAGAACCGCGTCACGCGGCTGAAGTCGCTGTCGCTGAAGCGCGCGGTTCCGCTTCTCGAGATCAGCACGGCCGAAGACGTCACCAGCCAGGTGCGAAGGGCCCTGGGGGGCGCCATGCAGAATCGCAGGCGGCACTGAACAATGTCCGAGATCGATCCCACCAGCCTCGACTCCCTCGTCGATATCGTCGTGCCGCCACCGGCCGGCTGGTGGCCATTGGCTCCCGGCTGGCTCCTGGTGCTGCTGGCAATCGGGCTCGCGGGCCTCGTGCGACTCGCCATCCTGCTGAGAGACTGGAGACGCAACGCCTATCGACGCGACGCCCTCCGCGAGCTCGACCGGATCGCCGGTTCGGACGGTCGGACAACGTGGACCAAAGTCCCCGAGCTGCTCAAGCGGACGGCCCTTGCCGCCTGGCCGCGAGCCGACGTCGCCGGGTTGAGTGGGACGGCCTGGGTCGAATTCCTGAACCACACGGGCCGCACGCCGGGCTTCGGAGGGAACATCGGGGAACGTTTGCTGGCGCTCTCCTATGAGCCGGGTGCGGTTGAGCGATTCAGCACCACGGATTTTCAGCAGGTCGTCGAAGCCAGTCGCGACTGGATCCGTCACCACGCACGGCCGGAGGCGGCCCCATGCTGACGCTCGCCGCCCCCTGGTGGCTGATCCTCATCCCGCTGCCGCTGATCCTCGCACGATTGCTTCCCGGATTTCGCCCGGCCCAGTCGGGAGTCACAGTTCCGTTCTTCGACCTCGTCGCCCGGCTGACAGGACTCACACCGACAACCGGGCCGGCCGTCGACCATCCGCCGTTGATCCAGCAATGCGTTCTCTGGATGTGCTGGATCCTGACCACGCTGGCGCTGGCCCGTCCGCAATGGCTCGAGCCCCCCATCACGCGGACGGTCCCCACACGCGACCTGCTGCTCGCCGTCGATCTTTCGGGATCGATGGAGACGAAGGATTTCACGAACGAAAAGGGAGAGAAGGTCGACCGTCTTACCGCCGTGAAAGGCGTCCTCGACGACTTCCTCCAGCATCGCAAAGGGGATCGCGTCGGATTGATCCTGTTCGGGTCGATTGCGTTCGTCCAGACGCCCTTCACCCAGGACGCCGAGGCCTGCCGGACGCTGCTTGATGAGGCCCAGGTCCGCATGGCCGGCCCGAAAACGGCGCTCGGCGACGCAATCGGGCTCGCGATCACCGTGTTCGAGCACGATTCCAAGGTCGAGGACCGCGTTCTGATCGCACTGACGGATGGCAACGATACCGGAAGCGAGGTCCCGCCCGATCGAGCGGCCCACATCGCAAAGGATCAAAAGATCACGATCCACACCGTCGCCGTCGGCGATCCCCGCGCGGCCGGCGAAGAGAAGCTCGATGAGCAGTCGCTCCGTGACATCGCCACCACGACCGGCGGCCTGTACTCCCATGCCGCCGATCGCAACTCTCTGAAGCAGATCTACGCCAGGCTCGATGCGATCCGCGCGCGACCCGTGGAAACCGTCTCCCACCGCCCCCGTCGCGAGCTGTTCTACTGGCCGCTCGCCGCGGCCATGCTCGTCACGCTGGCGTACCACATCCTCCTCGCATGGAGATCGGCGACACCCGTTGGCTCGGCCTCTGCGGCCGCACGCGCGGCGGCGGTCCTTGTGGTCGGAGCTCTCTCGTTCGGCGCCCTTGGCAACTTCCATTTCCTGAGGCCTTGGGCCCTGCTGCTCCTCGTTCCCGTCGCCGCGGTCCTGGTGGTGATCGCACGGCAGACGCAGTCGCTGCGAGGCTGGCGATCGCTGATTGATCCCGAACTTCTCGCCGCGCTGCAGGTCGGTCGAAACGAGATTCGGCTCTGGCGGCCGCTCACCGCGCTCGCGGTCGTTTCAGCGGTGGCGTCTGTCGCCATCGCAGGGCCGACCTGGCGCCGGGAGGCCTCGCCATTCTCCGATGACGAGTCGGTCCTCGTCATCTGCCTGAAGACGACTCCCAGCATGCTCGCCAAGGACGTCCAGCCGACGCGGCTGACCCGGGCCAGCCAGAAGATCGGGGATTTGCTCGCGCTCCGGCCGGGAACACGAACGGCACTGATCGCCTACGCCGGCAGCGCGCATGTCGTCCTGCCGCTGACCCGCGATGCCCCGTTGATCACGCAGTTCGCATCGGACCTGACTCCCGCAGTCATGCCGAAAGAAGGAGACCGCCTCGATGAGGCGCTGACGCTCGCCCAGGAGCAGATCGTGCGCTCGGACGCTCCGGGCTCGATCGTCGTCATTGCCGATGATATTCCGGAAAGCCTCTCCCCGGCGCTGCGCAAGTTTCGTGACGACGGCGGCGTCCCGGTCCAGGTCCTCGGAATGGCGGGCGAACCCGGTGCGCCTGTGCCGCCCGATAGTCCGCCGGCGCCGCCGCTCAACATCGCTAACCTGCGGCAGCGCGCGGGCGATCTGGGAGGGTCGGTCGTCACCGTCACACCCGATGATTCGGATGTCCATTCCCTCGCCTCAGGCACCGTATCGCGGCTCGTCGAAACGAGTGCAGCCCAAACGGGCCAGTCCTGGCACGATTCCGGTTACCCCCTCGTCTTCGTCGTTGCGCTGCTGATGCTGTCGTGGTTTCGACCGGGATGGTTCATCCGCTGGCCGGGAGGTGCCTCCGCATGATCGCCCGCTCTCGAAGGAACATGGTGTTCGCGGCGCTTCTGATCGGGCTGTCAGTGGTCGTCGGAATGTGGGCCTGGCGCGCGGCCGGAAAGTCGTTCGCTGGCCTGTGGCGCACGCCGGTCCAGCAGGGGGATCGGGCGCTCCGGCGGCACGACTATCAGGCTGCCGCCAAACTCTACGCCGACCCCTTTCATCGAGGCGTGGCCCTCTACCGCGAAGGCGACTTCAAGCAGGCCGCGGCCGAGTTCGGGCGCGATGCCTCCGCGGAATCGTGGTTCAATCGCGGCAACGCCCTCGTGATGGCAGGCAAGTACGAAGATGCGATCACCAGCTACGGCGAGGCCCTGAAGCAACGCGCCGACTGGTCCGCCGCGACGCAGAACCTCGCCATCGCAAAGGCCCGATTGCTGAAGCTGCATCCCCCCAACGACGGCTCCGAGGGAACCGATGGCCAGCTCAAGGCGGACGAGATCGTCTTCGACAACAAGCCGAAGAATACGCCGGGCGCGAAAGAGACCGAGACCGTCGCCGGCGAACCGCTCTCGGATGCCGACATCCAGTCGCTCTGGTTGCGCAACGTCAAAACCAGCCCCGCCGATTTCCTGAAAGCAAAGTTCGCCTATCAGCTCAGCCGGCAATCAGCCCAGGAGAAACCATGACTTCTCCGCTGACGAAAGCCCTGGGTGGCCTCGCCGTCTGGCTCGCGTTGTCGTCGCTCGTGCACTCGGCTGAGCCAGTCCTGTTGAAGCTGAAGCCGCCAGAGGAGCCGGTCTACGCGGGGCAGAACGTCGGCTTTACCGTGCAGCTGCTCACGACCACCAACTTCGCCAGTGTTCCGGTGTTCCAGTTACCCCGGCTGTCGGGGTGTCTCGTACTTCCACCGGCCGACCGTCCCCTCATCGGGACCGAGACCGTCGACGACACCGACTACGCCTCGCAGATACACGAGTTGCGGTTCATCGCGATCCGTCCCGGCAGGTATCAGATCCCGGCCTTCGATGTTCGATTCGAGTCGCCCCCCGAATTCGCCAAGCCGGCAATCGAGCGACGGCTCCGAACGACTCCGATGACGATCGAGGCGAAGTCGCCGCCAGGAGCCGAGAAATACCGCAGCATCCTCTGCTCGCGCGGGCTCAAGCTGACGGAAACCTGGGAGCCGGAGCTTCCGAAGACCGCCAGCGTGGGTGACACGTTCACGCGAACGGTCACGCTGGAGGCCGGCGACATGCCCGCCATGCTGCTCCCCCCCATCCCGCTCACGGCGCCCACCGGAATGAAAGTCTACGACGACCCGCCGGACGTGGCGGATCACACGGAGCGCGGAGTGACCACCAGCCATCGCAGGGAACGGGTCACCTATGTCTGCGAGTCGGGCGGAAGCTTTGAACTCCCCGGGATCGTCCTCCCGTGGTGGAACCTGGATTCATCGACTCTGGAGCAAGCAACCCTGCCGGGGGCAAAGTTCACAGTCGATGCGGTTGTCGCTCCTCAAGACGCCGCATCGCGAGGTCTCGACCGAAAGTCACAGCATAGATGGTGGTCGGTCGTGGTGCTTGCATTCCTCGGCTGCGCTGTCGTTGTCGCTTCGTCGTTGTTCATCCGGAGGCAACGTGGTCGGGCCGATGATGCACATGTCCGGTTTCGGTTGCTGATGGAATGCTGCCGGCAAAGCGATGCACCGGCCGCGCTCACGGCTTTGTATGGATGGCTTGATCTGGTCGGTCCGAAGAATCAGCTGTCAACGTTGTCGGTGACGTCCGCTGATCCGGATCTGCGGCAACTCGTCGACGAGATGGAAACGGCCGCAGTGCTTGGAAGTCCCTGGGATGGTTCTCCACTCGCACGGCGTCTTCGGTTGTTGCCTGACACTTTGGCGAATACGAGCTCTTCAGGGACTCACTTGCTGCCGGAACTCAACCCAACGGCCTAGGAAGCTGCTCAGCAACCGACACTCATCGAAGCGGGCCACTCTGAATGAATGATCATCTCTCGATGATGACGAGGCTGGCGATCGGGCTGGCGATGGTTCTCTGGCTGCCGCGTCTCATGGAACGATTCCGCGTCCCGGGGATTCTCGGCTTCATACTCGCAGGCGTCATCCTCGGGCCAGGACTGACTGGCGTTCTGCGCTCCGACAGCGAGAGCATCACGTTGTGGGCGGAGCTTGGCAAGCTGCTGTTCATGTTCTTCGTCGGGTTCGAAATCGATCTCGACAAGTTCAATCAGGCTCGGTCGAAATCCGCTTACTTCGGCGCGTTGACCTTTGCCCTCCCGTTCGCCGCAGCCATCTTCCTGGGGTGGGCCCTGGGCTATGGTTGGATTGCCAGCGTGGTCATTGGATCGATCATCGCGTCGCATACCCTGCTCGCACATCCGATCCTTGCCAGACTCGGGCTTCTCGAGCGTGAGTCGGTTCTGGTGGCGATCAGTGGAACAATCTTCACCGACATTGCGTCGATGCTCGTCCTGGCAATGGCCGTCTCTGTCCATGAAACTGGTTTCAGCTGGCCGTTTCTGATCACCCAACTTGTGGAGCTTGCTGTTTACGTCCCGCTCGTCCTGTTCGGCCTGAGCAAGCTCGCCCGCAAGCTGATCATTCATTTCGGTGACACAGCGGAATCGCGAGTCTGCATTCTCCTGCTGCTCATCGCCATGGCGGCCGAGATGGCCCGCATGATTCATCTGGAGGGAATCGTGGGAGCCTTCCTCGTCGGCATCGCGGTGAAGCGGGCGATGCGTGGAAAGTTTGCGATCGAGCAACTGGAAGTCCTGGCGAAGGCACTTTTCATCCCGACGTTTTTTCTCGCCACTGGCTTCCTGATCGATTTGCCGTTGCTGGGACGTACGCTGATTTCGCGGCCGGGCGTCGTCGTGGGACTGGTCGGCGCACTGGCGGTTGGCAAGTACTCGGCCGCCTGGCTGGCGAGTCGCCGCTGGGGCTATCCCGCAATCGAATCGCGGCTGATGTTCAGCATTACGATTCCGCAGATGGCCGCGACGCTCGCGAGCGCCGTCGTCGGACATCAGGCGAAAGATGCAAGTGGAACACGACTGCTGGAGCAGGACTTCGTAAACGCCGTGCTCGTTCTGGTGGTCATCACGTGCGTCGTCGGCCCGGTCCTCACGGAAAGATGGGGAGGACTTCTTGCAAGTGATGCCAACCGATCGCAGACAACGATCGCAGGCTGCTCGAGTGTCGCGACGGACATTGAGCAGACCTGACGATCCCGAATGAAGCGGGAGCAGCGGCGCACGTCATTCGAGAAAGCTGGTACTGGCTGTCGGAGTGCCTGTTCTCCTGACAGGGCGTTCGATGATCGTGATCACGGACCGATTTCCCGGCAGTCGACAACGGCCCTCGTGCTGTCTCTGTTCCGCGAATCACTCTGAGGCGACAGCACCTCGCTCTCACACTTCGTGGCTCGTGCACACTTGAGTTATGCACCAGTGAGGGCTGTACTAGATACACACGCGACAGCCGCTGTCCGACACCGACATTCGGGGAAACTGAATACTGATCGAGATTGGTCCGAAGTGCGACGGCTCTGCATCACCTGATGTCTGATCCATTTCGCTTTCTGCCAAGTCTCGAGGTTTCCGCCAAGGTCCACCATCTCGATCCAGCCCGCTCATATGTCACTCACTAAGTTGGACGATTCCGTCACAGAGTGGGTTGACCGTTTGCGGCATGGAGACCGAAACGCCGGCGATCTGCTGGACTTGCGCTACCGTGACGCCCTGTTGCGAATGACTCGTAAGAAGTTCGCCAACGTCATCTCCGCAGCAGCGGACGAAGACGATCTCGTTCAGAGCGTTTTTTACGCCATCTGGAGTGCTGCTTCACGGGGTTCGCTTGCGGAGGTGGCCAACCGGGACTCGTTCTGGGGGCTGCTCCTGACAATCACCCGTAACAAGGCGATCTCGAGACGTCGGGCGATCATCTCGCGAGAACGCATCGGCGGAACGGCAGCACAGTTCAGCCAGATTGGCGACGGGCAGATTACCTCGACACTTTCCGCTGATCACACGTCGACCGAGGTCGTCGAATATCTGCTCGAAGAACAGGAGCGGTTGCTTCTCGGACTCCATGACGAGTCAGAGCGTCGCGTCGCGACGTATAAGCTTCAAGGGCTCAGTCATCCAGAGATCGCCGCCGAAATGCGGGTCAGCGTTCGGACGGTCGAACGAAAGTTGGCGCTCATTCGCATCCGATGGACGGAGATCAGGGACTCGTTTGAGAAGGGCTAACACTCATGCTGGAAAAGATCGTTGATGAAATCTGCGACGAATTCGAGAGCAGTCTCCAGCGAGGTGATCAGCCCTCGATTGAAGAACTGTTAGCAACTGCTGGCGACGATCTTCGAGCGGAGTTGCTCGAACCACTCATGGCGCTGGAACTGGAGTATCAGGTTCGACGGGGAGGCAGTTGCTACATCGACGAATGGCAGATTCGCTTTTCCGGAGACCGAGAGACGGTCCTCAACACCTTCCGCTCCTTTCTGTGGGAAGGATCCGACTCCGCGATCGAGCACCGGTGCACCGATGACCTGATGCTCCGGCACTTCCGATTGAAAGCCCTGATCGGACGAGGGGCATTTGGCACGGTCTGGCTCGCATTCGACAGCCGCCTTGAGCGCGACGTCGCGATTAAGACACCGCACTGTTACGTAAGGCCTGGGCATGATGGCGTGATTTCGGCGCCGAAAGAAGCGGCGACGGCGGCACGGCTAAGACATGCCCATATCCTCGCTGTCCACGACGTGTCGGAAATCCATGGTCACTGGTTCATGGTCACCGATTTCGTCACGGGCGGGACTCTGGCAGAGCATCTTAAGACCCACTCATTCTCCTGCCATGACGCCGCTGTGATGGCCAGTCAGATCGCCGACGGGGTGGCCCATGCGCACTCGCAAGGCGTGGTTCATCGCGACCTAAAACCGTCCAATGTCCTGCTGGATGATCGCGGAAACCTGCTGCTGGCCGACTTTGGGCTGGCGGTCTCGCCGGGCGGTCCTATCCCCAACGACGGGTTCGTTTGCGGTTCACGGGCCTACATGTCCCCCGAACAGGAACGCGGAATCTACGGAGGGCCTCGAGCCGATCTCTACTCGCTGGGCAAAATCATTGATGACCTGCTCGAAGCTGCCACGGCCAACGATTCGGTTTCGACTGCGACGGTCCGCCCATCATCGAAAGCCCCCGCCGGAAACGCGTGGACGACGCGTTGGCTCGGCCGGATTCGGGAAAGGTGCTGTCAGTGTGATCCCGAACTTCGCTATGGCTCCGCCGATGAAGTCTTCGCCGACTTGGCACAGGTGGTCGCCGGACGTCCTCCGAGGACAGCTTGCGGACCGCGCTCAGAACGCCTTGCCTGGAATGCGAGGCGAATGCTCATACCGGGCTCTCTTGGTTTGCTGCTCCTGGTGATGGCAATCGCCATTGCTGCCCGCCATTCGGTGAGTCCGCCACCTCATCCCGATGCCCGACTGGTCCGAATCACGACAGATCCGCCGGGCTGTGAGTTGACCATCGTTCCGCTTGATCCCGTCACGGACGATCCCATTCCGGAGCGACTGGAAAAACTGTCGGGGAAAACACCGATCGAAACTCACCTGCTTCCGGGTGACTACTTGATGGTGGCGGTCCTGGATGAAACGCACTGGCTGGAGGTGACGAGGCATATTCCGGCGCGTCATGAGGTGATGGGGTACGGCTCATCGAGCCGGCGTTGGCGGATCCGCGATGGCGTCATCGTATTGCACGACATCAGTATCCGATCGCCGCTGGCATCGATCCCTATGGTGGTCGTGCCTGACTCGAAGGGATTGCTCGTCAGCTCACCGGGAATCGATCCCAATCTTGCCGAACGAGTCGACGTTCCTGCCTTTTATGTCTCGACGACAACGATGAATCGAGAATCGCTTTTGAAACGCAGGGGAGTCCAGGAAGGATCTCCCGCCGCAGGGAACGTGTTTTTGAATCTGGCGCGAGTGATCGAAAGGACGGAATTCGACGGCTGCCGGTTGGCCTCCGCCGCAGAGTATGCAGCGATGGTCGCACATGCCAAATTCCTGTCGAAGGCCGGTGTTCGTGGAGTGGACGACGACGTCCTGGAGTGGACATCCAGTCGCCCGGGGGCTCGCGGAGCGGGGATCCGTCCAAGAATTCCGGTCAGGGAACGGCCTCAATGCCTGGTGATGGGTGCGGGCGGCGTCATCCTTCGTAATTGCGAAGGTGCACCCGTGCTGCAGCCCACATGCGAGGATCGCGACCAGGATCGTCAGTACCGCGAACTCGACTTCCGATATGTTCGAAGCATTCGGCCGCGGACGACTCCCGGCGACTTCGTGAAGTCGCAGCGGGAACTCGCCTGCGGGACCGCTCGTCCAATGATCAGGGAGAAGTCGCCAGATCCGAAGCGCGAACCGGAGTCTGCGTTGCCACGGGATACCGCCGGCCGCGATAAGTGACCGCCAGCTTGTAATCGTCCGATTCGCTCATTGTCGCCAGGAATGGCTGGATTCCAGCCTGCACCGGTCGGGCCGATTCCAGGCCGAACCTTGCGAGCCGACTGCGTCCCTTCGTATCTGTGAACGCCATCTCGAACAGCCGCACGCTGATGGTCGGTCCTCCGGAACCTGGCCGAACCTGAATGTCGTGTGCGGTCACTTGGCGAATCTGCGGCTGAATCGAAAGCATTCGCCCGTTCGTGGCGGACACGGACCGGGGCAAATAGTCGGCCAGCGACTGGTTCACGCGAATCTTGTTCGACAGTGGGCGGCTAATTGCCGCCGTGTTACGGCTGGGCGCGTAGCAATCAGGACAGTACTGCGGCCAGTTCACGGAGTTGACATCGAGGAGTACGGTGTCGCCGATGCAGTTAAAGCAGTCCGCAGACCCGCCACTGACTGGACAGAACTCCACCACGAACAAAGCCTCTCCGTTCTCATCCGGTTCTTCCAGCGGATATTGAACGCACATCGCTTCGTCCGCAAACGCCAGTGACGACGAAATCACCAGCCCAGCCAGTCCAAGAACTGTTACGCGCAGCATCGGACACTCCTTCACTCAGAAATGGCCCAAACGCAGAGAACTCCCGGCCGGTTAGCCATCCGGCGGCAGTGATACGCCGGTTAAGAGAACAGCTGTGCCTGTCCTACCAGGCTTCAGTAAGACACTGGTCAGACCGACAGGCCCGTTTCTTCAGCAATTGAAGATCGGAATGATCCGTAAGCGATTGAACCGAACCATCCGCAACGAGAACGTTGACATGTCCCGGATGGGACGACTTCAAGGGACGGTTCGGTGTGCTCGAGAAGCAACCCGGCGCGAGGTTGACTTGCTTGACGTTGACCGGGTCGGCGATCGTCGACAGGTTGGCACAGCGGGTCGGCCTCTTGGCGGGTGGAAGCGTGTAATTGGCGCCGGTTCCGATCGATGGAGTCCCTCGTTGAAGTCCATGTCCGTCAGCCCCGCCCAGCCGGCCCTCGGCTCCTGTACTGGACTTCACTGTTGCCGACGCCTCACCGACAACGATGGTGCAAGTTGTCCCGTCGTTGATCAGCTTGAGAGGAATGTTCTGGTTCGCGACCAGCACACCTCCCCACGACATCCACCCGAGCCCGACGGTGCTGTTGCAAGGCGGAAACTTCACACGTTCTTGGTCCGTAAACTCGTCCCCAGTGGAGGCATCTGCAGTCGCCCCGGAAATTCCCAGGTAGGATGGGTGCTGAATTGCGAATCCGCTGACACGCTCGAGAGGGGGAAGGATCGAACTCGGGCAGTGGAGCACCTTCTGAATGTGACCATCAATGACTTTTCCATTGGTTGCGGGCTCGCCACTTCCAGGCACGGACGTGTTATACGCCGCGGCCACTGGTCCTTCCTCGAGGTAGGGAAACAGCGCAACCCAGAACGAACTCCCAGACAGGTAGGTTCCACCTCTCGGCTGCACGTAACCACCGATGGGGAACGTTGAAAATGTGTCGTGGTAGTTGTGCAGGGCGAGTCCGATCTGCCGCAAATGACTCTTGCAGATCATGTTGCGAGCGGCCTCGCGGGCCGATTGCACTGCCGGAAGCAACAGTGCGATCAGAATGGCGATGATCGCCACGACGACAAGCAGTTCAATCAGAGTGAAGCCGTAACGCCGCGTCATGTTTGCTCCCGAAAGCAGTCTCATCATCCTAACGGGTGCGGTTGCGCGTAAAAATGTGGCATGGATCAGCGGCTTGGCGGTAGTGTGCTCGTCTGTAAGCAGGACGATCGGCTTCGAGTTGACCTGTCCCCTGCAACGGGTCCGCAGTTCGGGTAGATTCTGCCTCGAACGTGGACCTGCACCTGGAGGACTCTAGTTCATGGCGAGGAAACGGCCTGGTGCTCAGCAGATCATCGCCAAGCTCCGGGAAGCGGAGGTCAAGATCGCTCAGGGAGGCACGGTGGCAGCGGCCGCCAAGAAGATCGAGATCACCGAGCAGACGTAACTACCGCTGGAAGAAGGAGTACGGCGGCCTGAAGATGGACCAGGCCTAGCGGCTCAAGGAACTGGTGAAGGAGAACACCGGTCTGAAGCGGCTTCTGACCTACGTCGAACTCGATAAGGCCATCCTGCGATAGGCCGCCTCGGAAAACTTCTGAGTCCGGCGAAGCGGCGCCAGGCTGTGACGTACGTCCGCAAAATGTGCTGGGCCAAGAACAGGTCTCCGAGCGTCGAGCGTGTCGGGGCTCGGGACAGATGAGATCCACACCCAACGTCGTCAGGCCCACGTTCCTGACGAAGAACCCCACCTGATCCGGGACATGGTCGCTCTGGCGACGCAGTACGGCCGGTCCGGCCATCGCCGGGTCACGGCCTTTCGTATCTACGACGGACTCGACTGTTACTTCGGTGTTGGCCGGATCGGTGCCGTTGCCCTCACGTTTGGTACGCCTCGGTCGCGGCAACACAAGAGTAGGTGCACATGAGTTGCACTCAAGGGGTGGGCATCCTAGGATCGGCGGGTCATGGGACTCCTGCGTTCTGTGAAATGTGACAAGCGTGCCTCGCTCACTCGGATGACTAGATGATCGCGTTCCCGTCGAAGCCAGCCAAGATCGCCGTCTTGATTCTCACTTGCGCGACCTTTGCCCGACCGGCAACGGTCGTTGCGGCCGATCGCCGATCAACAAGGACGGAACCCCTGATGCGAATGGTCTGGCAGGACCGGTCCACGAAGTCGCTGAAGTGGGGCGAGTTTGTGCAGGCCGGGCGTGTCATCCAGCTGCGACAAGGCGGGGACATCAAGGGGTTTCCCAAGCTGGATACGGAGCACCATGAACTGGTGCAGATGGAACGCATCGACAACCAGCTCGTCGTGGGAGTTCGCGATGACGAGAAGGGCGAGCTGTTGAGTGGATGGGTGGCGATCGACCTGGGCGTCGAGGAAATGCCCCACGGAGACCATTCCGACTACAACTACGCGGGGCCGCCGTCCATTCGCGCGAGCGTGCTCGACAAGAAACAGGGAAACCCGGCCCACCTGTATGTCTACGACAAGGAATTCTACGTCGCCAACGACGCCCTGAATGGCTTCACCGTGATTCGGCCATCGGCCATCAGCGGGCCCCAGGAAGGAAGGAAGGGGACCTTTCATCGCGGCGGAGGCGGCCACATCACGATGGCCGCGGTGGGCCACAAGGTCGTGTACTCGACCTGGATTCAGGAAAAGGGGCGTGTCGATGTCTCACGGCTCGATAAGAGCGGTGAGGAATCGCTGGCCTACTCATTCACGCTTCCATCAGGCGGGCTGCATGGTGCAACAGCCAACAGCGGACGCATCTTTCTGGCTCCTTCGGACGGGATTTACTGGGTCGATGCCGACCTGGAACTGAAGCAGAACAAAGACACCGTTGTGCAGAACCACCTGTCGCTGGGCAAGGTCAAAGAGGGTGAGCGTCCTTTGCGGACAGGCTCATTCACGAACCACCGTAATTGGGTGTTGTTCAACACGGGCGACGGCGAGTCGTCAGCGCTGTGTCTTGTGGACGCCTCCGCAAAGAAGCCGGAAGTGGTCAGCGTCCCGATCAAGGTTGCGGACGGCCTCTCGTTGACGCCGCCGGAGATTATTTCGGCCGCGAGCGGAAAGCACTACGCGTTTCTGTTTCAGGATCGACGCGAGGGTGAGGTCAAGGAACAACTGACGATTGTCGACCTCGACCCGAACGGCGACCGGAACTTCAGCGATGCAACGGTTGCCAAGACGCTTCCCGTGGGAGGAAGCAAGGTCGAAGGGCACTATGGGCATCACACGATCGCGTTCGACGACGATCGCCGATGGGGCGTGATGACCAATCCGGCCGATGGCGATCTGTGGCTGATCTGGCTGCCCGAGCTTAAAGTCGTCGGCAAGTTCAAGGTCGGCGGGACTCCGACGAAGATCACTGTCATTGGCGGTGAGGCCGACAAGCACTGAGCGGACAGGTTGCCCCCCGATCGCCGAAGTACAAGTGTCCATGCGTCAGATGCGGTTGGTCCGCACAGTCATCCGCAAAGAGCTGCGCGTCACGTTCCGCGATCGCTGGCTGTGTCTGGCGTGCGCGCTGTTCAGTGTTGCGTTGACTGTCAGTTGCTGGCTGTCCGTGACCTACGGCGCGGAGACGGTTTCAGAGATCGAATCCCTGCAGCGCACTGCGCGTCAGGACTGGCTCGATCAGCCGACAACCAACGCGCACATGGCGACGCACCATGGCACGACGCTGTACAAGCCTCTGTCGCCGTTGAGCGTACTGGACCCGGGCATTGATCCGCTCTTCGGATCGCAGGTGAGGGTTCAATCTCATCGACAGGAGCGGATGACCGACCCTCGCGATGCGCGTCGTCCCTGGCTGAACTCTCTGGCGGTCGATTCTCCGGCGCTCCTGCTCGAGGCAGGGCTGCCGGTCTTCGTGGTGCTCCTGGGCTTCGCCGGGATCTCGCGCGAAAGGGAGCAGGGGACGAATCGTCTCCTGGCAGGGAACGGAGCTCCATGGTCGGCCGTGATTGTCGGAAAGCTGGCCGCGATCTGCATCATTGCTGCAGTGATGAGCCTGCCCGCGCTGATTCCTGCAATCGCCTCCCTTGGTCTCGAGGCTGAAACGCCAGTGATGCCATGGCCTGACCGGGGTCTGCGTGTGCTGTTTCTCGTCACGGCCGGTGCGCTCTACATCCTCGGATGGGCGGCCCTGTCCCTGGCAATTTCATCGGCCGCCGGATCAACCCGGACGGCGTTCCTCGCGCTCATCCTCCTGTGGTTCGGATGGACCATCGCGGCGCCGCGTCTCGCGGGCAGCGTTGCCATGAATCGCTACCCGATTCCCGACTGGAGGGATCTGGAACGGGCGCGCGATGACGCCTTGCGGTTCAACAAGGATGCAACCTCCACCGACGACGCGACAGGCAGCGAGTCAGCGACACCGTCTGAGAGTCGCGAGATCAGTTCAGAAGGAGCCAAGCTGCTCGCCTTGGAGAGCTTCTCCGACGCCGTCTACGATCGGTTCGGCGGTCAGATTGAATCAGCATTCGAATCGCAGGACCAAGTGATGTCGCTCGGCACTCTCCTGTCCCCCTACCTGGCGATGCGGGCCAACTCCATGCTTTGGTCAGCGACCGATCGCCGGCACCATGAGGACTTTCGCCGGGCCGCGGAGACCTATCGCAGAGACCTTGTCCGAAGCTTGAATCTGATGGAAGCCCGTCAGGAGCGGCCCGGCCCGAGTTCGGAAGATCGCCGCGTATTCTGGGCGAGAATGCCTGCATTCGACTATCGGTTCCCGCCCGCGGCTTCAGTCTTCCGGGACGCGTTTCTCTCCACGGCCGTGCTGTGCGTCTGGTGCCTGGTGACTCTTGTTGGGGCGTTTCGTGTCCCTCACTAGCGGTCCTGCTGACGCGACCAGTCACCGCGATGGTGGACCTCCCCGGAAGTTCCATTCTGGGAAACGTCTACTTCAGGAAGCCCGCCTAAGCTGGTCGGATCGCGCAGTCCGCCTCGCGTTCCTGATGGGACTGTTGACGACCGTGTTCGCCTGGGTGTCCGGTTGGAACGAGGTCAGTAAGCGCGACCAGCTCTGTGAGGCCGCGGTCCAACAGAATTCCGACGCACGGACCCTGCTCATCGCGGCGTTCGAGCCCGGCCCGGAGCTCGAGCAGATCCTCGGGCGTTCTCTCAGCGAAGCGGATTCGGCCAGGGCGACGACCGTGCAGATGTCGGCGACGTCTCCGTATCTGCTTGCCCGGGCAGACGAGCTGTGGTCCACCTGCCGATTCAGCTGGCCGCTGGCTCCGCTTTCTGTGCGGGCTTTCCCCTCGCACCCCGCTCGCTTTCAACTCGCGGGAACGTCCAGCGTCGCCACGATCCGTCACGAGCCATTCCTCAATCCCGCACTGACGATTGCCGGGCCGTTCGATGTCTCGTTGCTGATCGTCGCGGCATTCCCGCTGGCAGTGATCGTGCTGACGTACGACCTGATCTCCGGTGAGCGTGAAGCGGGCCGACTCAGGATTCTCCAGATCCAGTCGCGGTCAATCTTCGCCCTCGGCCTGACACGCTGCGCCATCGCAGTCGGCATCCTGACTGTCGCGATCATGGCCCCAGTCATTGCGCTGACGATCTTCGCATGGCCATCCCGGATTTCCGAGGTTCTGATTCCGTTATTGATGCTCACCCTTGCGGTTCTGGCCTATGGACTGGCCTGGGGAGCCTTGGCCTTCCTGGTCAATTCTCGGGGTGCATCTTCAACTGCGAACGGGGTCGTCCTCGTTCTCTGCTGGGGAATCTGGATCGTCGCGGTACCGTCGGCGGTCGACCTGTGGGTGTCTTCCCGCGACGTTGCCACCTCGCCATCCAGGCTCGCTTCGATCGAAAGCGATATGTCGCGTCGCGCAGAGGCCGATGGGGAACGCCTCCTCGCCGAATACAGGAAGATCCACCCCGAACTCGCATTCGACCCTGATGATTTGCAACAGGCGATTGTCTGCCAGGAAGTCGCTGTGACTTCCCAGATCCGGCATGAAATGCACGGCCGGCTGCACGAACAATTCGAGGCGCTTCGTTCGCGCGACGCCGCCCGAATGCGCTCAGCCTGGCTTTCCCCGGCCATCGCGATCCAGATTGCGGTCGACGAACTCGCCGAAGCATCGGAATCGCATCACGTGAAGTTCGCCGAGGAGACACTGGCCTATCAGGATCAGCTCATCGAGTACTTCGCACGTCCGACCTTCCAGAACCGTGAACTTCAGCGTCGAGACATCGAAGCGATGCCCGTCTTTCAGGTGGAAACTCGCGGCTGGCGCGGCGATCGTTCCGTCCTGACCACCGTGCTGTCATCACTGTGCGTCTGGTGCATCGGACTGGTGATCGCGGGACGGGCAATGATGACCGTGCGAGCGGCCGACAATTGAGAATTGCACGAAGGCGGATGCCAGCCCGATGATCGAAGCCATCGACCTGAAAAAGTTCTACGGACAACACATCGCACTGCGAGGATTGAACCTCGCCGTTCAACCGGGGGAGATCTTCTGCCTGCTCGGCGCGAACGGTGCGGGCAAGACCACAACCATCAGTCTCTTCCTCGGATTCATTGCGCCCAGCTCCGGACGCGCGCTGGTGAATGGAGTTGATGTCGCCGCCTCGCCCGATGAGGCGAAGCGTTCAGTGGCCTACATCCCGGAAACCGTCACTCTGTATCCCACGCTGTCCGGCTTCGAGAACCTGGAGTACTTCGCGACTCTCGCCGGTGGGGCAGAACTGACGAAGGCGGATCTCAAGGCCTGCCTGGAGCGTGCCGGCCTCCGCGAAGATGCGATTCATCGGCCGGCCAAGGGCTACTCGAAAGGGATGCGGCAGAAAGTCGCCATTGCAGTCGCAATCGCAAAGAATGCCAAGGCCCTTTTTCTGGACGAGCCAACTTCGGGTCTCGATCCGCAGGCGTCCAATGAATTCTCGCGCCTCCTCGAACAGCTCAGCAGCGACGGCGTCGCTGTTCTGATGGCGACGCACGACCTGTTTCGAGCCAAGGAATCCGGCACGCGGATCGGGATCATGCGGAGCGGCGAACTGGTCGACACGCTGATTCCGTCGGCGATCGGCCACGCCGAACTCGAAGAACGCGCCCTGCGACAGATGCGCGGTGCCGACTGAGCAATTGGTTCCGGCAATTCGTCTCGGAATCAATTGCAGTGGCGGCCGGCTCAACTCGCCTTCGTCTTGATGCCAATGGGGGTCGGAACTCCGGTCCACAGCCGGTCTGGCTGGTTCTCAGCAATGTGGGCCAGTCGCAACCAGGCGGAGGCCAGCTGATCGCCGCGGAAGACCCGTCCGTCGCGCGGGTGCCAGCGAGCGACATCGCAGAGGCGGCATTCAGTTCCGAAGTCGTCAGCGATCAGTTGTTCGTAGTCGGCGATCACGCGGGACATCCGAGACGTGAGTGCAATAGTCGCCGCTCGATTTGTCGCTTTTTCGTGAGCAGGCTCGGGGGCAGCCGATTCGAGCCAGTTCAGCGCGGACGGCCGAGACAAAATATGATACTCGGGCCTCAGCGAATGCCTGCGAAGAAAAATGCTTCCGAGCTGATCGTTGCCGAAGAAGACGCCATACGCGTGCAGAACGAGTCGGGACCGGGAAGAGTTATCGAGCCAGTAGATGCTGGGCGCCTCGATACCGACCGGCGGCGGCAGGCGTCGAAAGCCGTGCTTGACCAGCCGATTGCCGACGGGGTCGCGAGCATCGCAACCCCAGCACCAGAGTTGCTGATTGATGAGATCGACTGCAAACCGATTCGGAGAGTCCTCCGAATCGCGATCGATCTCCACGACCCGTCGTCGAGAGCCAAGAGTCCCTCTGGCCTGTTCGCTCACGCGCGAGAGACGCGGCGTCATTGACCATGATCGTGTGGCAATTGTCATCACTCACTCCGCGTCGCAAGTTGCAATGGAATCCCGGGCGGCGGCAGCCAGAGGATTTCCACGGCCGGAAGTCGACGTTGGAGCCGCCGGACTCCGCAGGCTGTGACGCGTGTTCCGCGAAGATCCAGAAGCACCAGCCGTGACGGAGCTTTCAGGTCGTCCAGCCCCGCATCGGTGATTTCAGTCCCGCGGAGATCGAGCGCCTCAAGGTGTTCGAACCTCGCCACCGATCGCAGGCAACCGTCTGTCACCTGGGTGCAGATCAGCCGGAGTTCGACGACTCGGTCCCCATTCGCATCGGAACGATCGGCGAGGCGCTGACACTCTCGATCCCCAACGGGACGCCCTTCCCAATTGACGACGCCTTCAGGCTCGCGATCGATCCAGTCGCATGATGAGGCATCGCGAAGCCTTGGCAGGACCATCGACTCCGGGTCTCGTCCGGACGGCAGGCCCGCCTGCTGTCCGATGACGATCGCCATCCACAGCATCGCGATTCCGGTCACAATGCTGCCCTCCGAGTTTGAACGCCGCCCTTGACGGTTGAAGATTCCAGATCCGTAGTAGGCGTAATTGTACACTACTGCATAGAATGTGCAAGTGTGTATCGTGGTCATTATGGAGTGCGAAGATTACACTCTTCTCGCGAACTCGGGCCGCGGAATCCGTCATGTCCGGAGCTTGAGCCTGTCCCTGCAGAGTGCCCCAATGCGCGTCTTCACCCGGACCACCAGCCTCGTCCTGGCATCGTGCGTCCTCCTCCTGACAGGCAGCACGATTGTTGCCTGCCCATTCTGTCCCGCCCCGGAGCCCGCCTTGTCCGAGCGGCTGGCGCTGGCAGAAGCCGTTGCTCTTGCCCGGTGGATCGAGACACCTGGCAGCAAGGGAAAGTCGACCGTTCCAAGCCGCGTGGCGTTCTCTGTGATAACGGTCACACGAGCAGGCGGCGGCGTGGCCGTCGATCGGACGATCTCGCTGGACCGTCCGAAAACGGGCCAGCCGGGTGACCTGTTTCTGCTCACCGGCGTCAAACAGAGGACCTTCCAGTGGGACACTCCTGTCGTCATGACTCCTGCCGCGTTCCGCTACGTGAACGAAGCTCCGGCGCGTGACCTTCCCGCCGCCAGGCGACTGCCGTACTACCTGGAGCATCTGGAACATCCAGACTCCATTGTTGCCAACGACGCGTTCTCTGAGTTCGCGGCCGCGGCCTACAGCGATGTGAAGCCTGTGGCTCCTCGCTTTTCTGCGGAGAAGCTCAAGAATTGGATCGCCCGGCAGGAGACCCAGCAAACGCGGGTCGGTTTCTATGGAATGATGCTCGGTCTCTGTGGAACGAAAACTGATGCCGAGTTCTTGAAGACCGAGATCGACAAGCCGGCGGAAGCGTATCGACTCGGCCTGGACGGGATGATGGCCGGCTACGTCCTGCTGACGGGCGATGAAGGTGTCGCGCTCCTGGAGGACAGGATTCGTCAGCGACCCAACAACGATCGCTTCACGGAGGCCTATGCATCGATGCAGACTCTGCGATTTCTATGGCAATACGCACCCGAACGGGCGAGCAGAACGCGCCTGCAACGGGCCATGCGGTTCGCCATCGAACGCCCCGAGCTTGCCGACTTGGCAATCAAGGATCTCACCCGCTGGGAAGACTGGGAATTGATGCCCTGGCTGGTCGGGTACTACGACTCGCCAGGTGAAAACGCCGCCCTGAAACGCCGCGCGATCGCGCAATACCTGATCGCCCTCTCGCAGAAACGGGCTCCGCAGAACGACGCAGTGCTTGCCACCCAGATCGAGACCGCGAAAAAGCACTTGGACGAACTGAAGGCGAAAGATCCAAAAGTGTTGTCAGACGCGAAGAAGTACTTTTTCTGACGAGACAGTGGCTTCGTTCCTCAGTGAAGTCTTCTGAAGCGACTGCCCGCGCCGATGAGCAAGAGCTGATTCATTCTGTGCGCGCGAAGCTGCAGCACAGTCGCAACGAGTCCCAGCGCCAGGAGTGGCCAGGCCAGAGTCAGATTGCAGGTGGCATGAACGCTCCCCCCGGGAGAAGGAGTAGTGCAGCCGAGGAGCGGGAGGCAGGCCCCGAGCAGTTGCAGCCCGGCGCCACAGAACCCTGCCCGCTGCATCTGGTGGCCTTGGTGAAACTGGCGGCCCACCAGAAGGATCAGGAGGGCCAGAAGGCCCCCGGGCAGCATCAGCAATCTCGCGATCCCGTCGAGGAACGTTAACTGCTGGTGTGTCGCCACCGGGAGAGCGGCCGTCAACAGCGTGGTCAGCCGAAGCAGGAACCCGGCCGAGGCCAGCACCATTACGAGCAGATCCGCGTCGCCGAGGTGATAGTTTTCCGCGACGGACTTCTGCGCTCGGCGCCGAACCGATCGCTTCCGGGAATGAGTCGGCGGGTGCAGAAGGCGACTCATCGCTGCTTCCTCAGTTGATCCCCGTGCGACAGATGGCGGCGCCAGTCGTGATTCAGCCACTCCAACCAGATTAGCGGTCGAGACTACTTGTGCAAAGGATGTGCATGTGAATATTGTGATTGGACTGTATGGGCATCTGATCGACACAGGGGTGTGCGACGGTCGCTCAATGTCATTCCTGCAGGCTCTGCATTGGACGCACTTCATCCCGAGTCCGGAGCCCTCGCACCTCGGGATCTCCCCTGGCGACGCTCTGCGGTCGGAGAGCTCTTCTCGAACCTGGCGGGCGGTCACGCGGTGTTGGTGATCGTTCTGTGGGCGCGGCACCTGACGTCGCTACAGGGCCTGCTGATGGTCGGCTCAGCCATTCTGGTGCTTCCCATCGGCGCCGGACTGTTTCCGACGCGCGGCGGCGACCTGCTGTGCGCCGCGATCGCAGCTGCGGTGTTCGCGGGAGGGATGACCAACTCGGCGATTGAAACTTGGCTTGCACAGGGGCCGTTTTCGCCAACGGCCGTGACCTGCGTGTGGTCGGCATTCGTCTTGTGGCTCTGCAGCGATCGGGTGATCGCGGGCGCGAGAAGCCTGGATTTCAATGCCTGGAGGCGACTTCTGGCCTGGACGGTCGCCGGGGGCTTTGGCCTTTACATGATCGTTCTGCCGGCGATCTCGATCGCGTTTGCGCCGGAACCTATGTCCTCCAGCCGTGCCCTGGAGGATCCCACGATGGGAGAACTGATCCGCCTGCACATCACGGAATCATTCTTCGCCGTGTTCTTTTTCACCCTCGGCGCGACGATCGGCAGCTTTCTGAATGTCGTCGCATATCGGATGCCCAGAGGGGAGTCAGTCGTCCTGCGATCGTCCCGCTGCCCCCGTTGCACAACAGCCATTCAGCCGAGGGACAACATCCCGGTGCTCGGGTGGCTTCTGCTCAACGGACGCTGCCGGGCCTGCCAGGTGCCGATTTCCGCCCAGTACCCGATCGTCGAATTTATCGCCGGAGCCGTGTTCCTCGCGCTGTATCTCGCGGAACTGATCTCCGGCGGCAGGAATCTGCCCGTCCGCGATCCAAACTTCTACGCAGGCGTCGTCTGGATCCTCATGTACACAAAATGGGATCTGGTCGGGCTCTACGCGTATCACTGCTTCCAGTTCGCAACTCTGGGGGCGTGGACACTGATCGAGTTTGATCGGCAGGCAATCCCGCTCCGATCAATCGCAACGGCATTGATTTTCGCTGTCGTTCCCCCGCTGCTGCTCCCCTTCCTGCAACCCATGCCGGCGATCCTCGGTCAATCCGACGCAACCGCAAGAACTCTGGTCGATGCGCTCGTCACGACCGGCGCGGGCGTTGTGGCAGGCCTGCTCGCCGGATGGTTGTTGTCCGCCGTCGTCCAGGATCCATCTCGTCGCTCCCGCGGCGTGATGGCCGCGATGTCCCTGGCCGGCGTCATGCTGGGCTGGCAGGCCGTGCTCGTGATCGTGCTGGGGACTCTCATCCTCGAGTCCAGTCTCGACTGGCTTGTCAGTGAACGGGTCCGCACCCGCTGGCCGCTGATCGGCAGCCTGTTCGTCAGTGCATTCGTACACCAGCTCACATGGCGATGGTCAGCCGATCTGCTCTGGCTATGGAGGGAAGGGGCCAGAAGCACTCCGCGATCTGCAGTCACCGCCGGGGTGATCGTTGCGGCGATCGCATTCGGTGTGTTCTATCGACGTCGACAGATTGCACATCCTGCGGCAGAAGCGATGTACGCCCACAACACGCGGAATGAAGTTGTGGAGACGACGTTCAATGAGAGCGTTGGCGCGGAGTGTCCCACTCCCCACGAATCCAGTGTCTCAGAGCGCTGAATCGAACGAATCCATTTCAGCAGGCTTCGCAGCGGCCGCTACACTGTCATCGGCCGACGTTGTGATCGCTCGGGATCGACTTCGGCGGCCCATCCGAGAAATGAATGGATAGTCCAGGGAAGTCGTCTCGAAGCATGCACCAGCGTATCCGAGGCGGGCTTACTCAGACTCAAGGCCTGTGGCTCGGGATTGCGTTCAGTCTTGCCTTCACGGTCGTCATCTGGCTCGCCGACTCCCGGCTTGGCGGCGTCTCCCTCCGCCCGGATCGCCAGGTCGCCTACTGGTACCCATGGGTGACCGCGGCGCCGACAATCTGGACGCGAATCTCTGTCTGGGGCCTCTATCTCGCCCACCAGCTCACGATCTGGGGGCTGATCTGGTACGCCCAGTCACGAAGGACCAGGTACAGCGACACTCTGCATCCCGTCAATCTCTGGGCATTGGCCGCCAACGCAGGCTTCATCGTCCTGCACTTCGCTCAGACTCATCTCTTCTATGACGGCCTGGGCCTGGATGTCTCAGAGCAGAGTTCCCAATGGTCGGTGATTCTCCTGCTGGTGATCGTGCTGTTGATGGAGAACCAGCGCCGCGGGTTGTTCTTCGGCTGGAAGGTCCCCGGAACGCTCATGCGAGAAGCGGGCCGCGGCGTTCGGAAGTACCACGGCTATTACTTCGCCTGGGCGACGATCTACACGTTCTGGTACCACCCCATGGTCGGCACGCCCGGTCATCTTCTCGGGTTTCTCTACATCTTCCTCCTGCTCCTGCAGGGCAGTCTGTTCTTCACTCGCATTCACACGAACAGATGGTGGACGATAACTCAGGAAGTTCTCGTTCTGCTGCACGGAACACTCGTCGCCCTGAGCAACGCCCCACGTCTCTGGCAGATGTTCTGTTTCGGCTTTGCGGGACTGTTCATCGTCACGCAAATGCACGGTCTGGGGCTGTCGCGAGCTGCCCGATGGGCGTTCCTGGCCCTCTACGTCGGCGGCGCTCTCGCGGTGTACTCGCGAATCGGCTTCGATCGCATCCATCAGGTGGCCTGGATCCCCTTCACCGAATACGCCGTCACTTTCCTGGTGGCCGCCCTGGTCTGGATCGGAATGAGAGCCGCCGCGCTCAGACAGCGCCGCGGAGCAGGCGAGTGAGGCAACTTCGCGCTCGCGGCGTCAGGGGCGCTCGTCGCGAGGGCGTCGGCGACCTTGCTGGGCTTCAGCGAGCGCAAAACACTGACGGTGCGCCTGCTCCCAGTCCTCGGCCCTCGCCTTCGCGATGATCTCTTGAAGCGGATCCAGTTCGATGTCGGATAATGCTCCTGTGCGATGCCTTTCCGCGATGACACTCTCCACCTTGGTCACCTGAGCTGAGTTCCGGCTGGAAACTGCCGTCATCAACAACTCGACGTAACGCAGATTGTCGTACGAGACGACCGGTGGTTGGCTCCACCAACCATATGCGAAGTACGCCAGGATCAGGGCGCTCATGATTCCGGCAGTCATCATTCGAAAGTTCATCGTCCACCGAATCCGCTTCCGCCCTCGCAAGTCGAGGGAATTGGAACTGTTGCCTCAGTATTCGCCCACCACCTCGCCCTTGCTGCAACTCGAGAGTGCCGCCCAAGTCGGCTGATGGATGTACTGCGACACCCACCGAACGCTTCCGTCTCCGAGCAGAATGTTCGCTCCGCCAACATGCGGCGAATACATCTGACACACGTGGCACAACGGGCTATTGGGCGGGTGAATCGGGGCGAATCCCGTCACCGGATCGATCTCAGCCGAAGCAGGTCCGGAATGCACGTTGACGAGCGTTGCGGCCGCGTCACAGTCGGTGATCGGGAATTTCGCCGGATCGATCGTGCACACCTCCGCGCCGGGGACGACCCCCACCCAGGTCTTGTCGCTGATCTGGCTGTGCTCGCCGATAAACACCGTATTCGACAATCCATCGCTGACGCTTGCCGGACGCGTCCGAGAATTTCGGAACATCGGGCCGTCGGCAATTCGCGAGTAATCGTCCATTTGGAATCCCCACGGCTCTTCCTGCCCGGCGTTCGCGACGTAGTGCGATCGTCCAAAGCGGGCCAGTTCAGCCCCTCCGGCTCCACGAACGATCGTCGGTCCGTTCGAGTTCGTGGCAGAGGGGTTCAGGAACACGGGGAGAGTGATCACAACCGGGTTCGCATTGACCGGATCCCAGCACGGCCGGTCCGTGTTCAATTGGTTGTAGAGCGGGCCCTGGTCGAGAAAAGGCAGCAGCATCGTCCCCCAGCCGAATCCATTCGGGCCGTCGTAGGTATCCGGGTCGCGCGACGAATGGCGGGTGTCGGCGAGATAGGCGGCCGGAAACGTCGAATGCGCGTCCAGATAATTGTGGAGGGCCAATCCGATCTGCTTCAGATTGTTGCGGCTCTGCGTAATCCGGGCGGCTTCGCGTGCCTGCTGCACCGCCGGCAGTAGCAGCGAGACCAGAATCCCGATGATCGCAATGACCACCAGTAGTTCGATCAGCGTGAACCCCGATCGCGACGAACACTTTCGAATCAACTTCATTGCAAGACCTCAGACCTCCTGGTGAGCGACTTCGGACTGACGTGCACGTCGGACGGCCATTGCTTCCAGTCAGCAAGAACGTCGCTGGAGAGTGTCGTCGGCAATGGCGGGCGGGGATCACTCACCGGCCGCTTCGTTTCGCGGCTCATCAGCAGTTGGCCTTCGAATCGAGACCATCTCAGCCCCAGGTTGCGAAACGACTGGTGCGCCCGGTCTTCGCTTGCTTTGCCTGCCGCATCAGCGTGAGCGAGGAAGTTCAGCCAGCGGCCGCCCAGCAGATACTTCGCGGTCGGTCGGCCGGTGACTCGCTGGATTCCGGCATCAACCTCCACAATCGGCCCATCCAGCGTGTTGGTCCGCGTCGACGCAGGCAGTTCACTCCACGCCAGCGATAACATGCGGACCCCATCCCCATGACGTAGTGAGGGATCCAGGACGACGCCGCCCGACTTGAGCGCGGCGCATCGGGCATCGACGATGTCCCAGTCGATCTGGCGGTCATCCGACCAGCCGACGAGACCCAGGGCCGGAGATGAGACTCGGAACTCGCGTCGAATCAGTTCCGCCCGCGGAAAAACCGCGCGGAACGTCTGCTGAATGATCGCCATTTGGCTTTCGGTCAATTGATACGCGGGCAGCCACTGAACATAAACGCCCCCCGGCTTCAGGCTGCGGCGGGCCGCTGCGAAATGCTCGAGCGAATAGAGCCGGGCCTCGCCCGGTGACCAGGGGAGAATCAGATCGCCGATCACGGCGTCGTAGGATCCCGGCCGTCTGTTCAGGACGTACCGGGCATCGTCGATGATCAAATTGACCTTCGGATGATTGCAAAGCCCGAAGTTCTCGGCGTCGAAGTACTGCCGTGCGAAATCGGCGACGTCCGGTGACAGCTCGATCGCATCGATCGATTGGACTTCGGGATGTTGCAACGCCGCACCCGGCGTGATGCCGGTTGCAATTCCGATGAAGGCCACGTCCCGAGGTTCCGGATGAAGAAGGAGCGCGAGATGTGCCTGACGCCTCTGATCATCCGCGGCCCGGCTGCTTCCGAGCAGATACTGATTCGAGATCAGGATGGCCTTCTCGAAGGACGGATGCTGCACGACCGCCACGGTTCCATCCCGATCCGAGCGTTGGTCGAGAACTGTCCATCCCAGGTGCGGGTTGACGAGCGGAATCCGGCTCAATGGCCCCTGGGTGAGAGCGATCACCCCGGCCGCCAGAGCTCCGGAAGCCAGGCCAGCAATCCGTACCGACCATGGCCCACGGAACAGGCCAGCCGCGGCGACCACGAGCGGCACACAAGCAATCACCCCGATGGCAGCATGCGGACCGATGCCCGGCATGAGCAGGCCGTTTGCGATCTCCGCGCCGAGCCATCCGCCAATGCCGTTCGCGAACAGCATCCAGCCCCAGGCCCCTGCGGACGGCGAGTCCTGCGTGGCCCGGGCCAGTGCAAGAGGAAAGACGGCCCCGGCGATGACAAATGGAACGCCAAACGCCGCCAGCCCGAAGAGAATCAGCTTCGCCAGGTACAGGCCGAACGAGGCGCTCGGGCCGAGGTCGAAGCGCTGAGCCGCCGCCATGAAGATCCAGGGAGAAGCGGCGAACGCGGCGCCCGACAGGCTCAGTGACCACGCGAGGCCATCGGACCGGCCACCTTCGGCGACCTTCCGCGCGACGAATGCGCCGCCTGCAAGAGCGGCCAGGACGACCCCCAGAAGAACTGGCGGCGCGAAGGAACAGATCGGGGCGACCAGCATCAGAAGCCGTAAGGCGACGACTTCAAAGGCCAGCACCGCTGCACCCGACGCGAAGGCGACGACCAGCAGAGGTCCGGGCACAGGCAGCATTCCGCGCGTCTGCGCTTCCAGCGGCCGCGGCAGTGACTGATCAGGCTGCGGGACCTTCCACAGAGAATCGAGCGCGATCAGCGCGATTCCGATCAGCCCATTCAGGCCGGTGCACACCACCATGGCCGCGGCGAGTCCGCACAGCGGCAGCACGAAGAGACTGACTGCGAACAGGCCGATCACACCACCGGCAAGGTTCCAGAAATAAATGCCTCCACTCCACGAGGGGGCAACACTGCGGCCCAGCCGCTCTTGAACACCCGCGACGAGCAACGGGAGCACAGCCCCCATCGCGACCGATGCCGGGCCGATTGCAACCAGTGAGACCACCAGCTTCGCCAAGCCATCGCCTGCGGTCGCCTTGGAAGTGATCGAATGGAGCAGGGGGGCAGACCAGGTCGACAGGCTCAAAAGCGGCGCGACGGCCACTGCCACCAGCAGTTCCATCACACCCGCGGCCAGGAGCGGACGGCCGATTCGGGAAGCGAGAAACGCTGCGGCCGCTGCGCCGATCGCTAGTCCGAGCAAGAACGTCCCAAAAACTCTGGACGTGGCCTCCGCCGTCGAGCCCAGCAGGTCGACGAGCCGCCTCGTCCAGAGTGTCTCATGCATCAGCCCCGCCGCGCCGCTCAATGCCGTCAGCAACAGCACTCGCTTCAGCGAACGCTCGTTCGAATCAGCTTTGGCGGAAGGAACGATCGGCGGCAGACTCATCCCTGTCATGGTTCAGGGGGTCGCCGGGGCCGTTTCCGGGGAGGCGATCGGTTTCGCTTTTCGTCGACGCAGGCGCTGGACACCAACTCCGAACGCGCTGAGGCCGCAGAGCAGCAACGTCGAAGGCTCGGGAACTGCTTGTGGCCCCTCGGTCAGATCGCCAACTGCGAACGTGAAAATTCCTTCGTCGACCAGCCCGCCGAACTGCGACTCCGCCCGAATCGCGAGTTGATAAAGACCCGCTTCTGTGAAGCCCCAGTTGAAGTGATTGTGAGCTCCTGTCGGCAGGGAAAAACTGTCGCTGGAGTCGATTCCGTCGACGGTTCCCCAGGTTCCTCCGGGCACGGTCGGCATCCCGAACGCGTCTGTCGCCCAAAGCGCGAATTGCCCCGGCCCTGTCATGGAAAGGAGCGTAAAGGCGACGTTGCCGAAGGAAGGATCGAGCTCCTCGGTGGCGAACCCGAGGAACGGCAGGAGCGGGTTCTGAGTCTGCGGGGCAATCCAGACATCGGTGCCGGCAGGAACGCCAAGCATCGAGGTGTAGGCCGGAATATTCGGGAGATTGACGATGCCCGCATCTCCCACGCGGACATACGCGTCTGCAGGCGCAAATTCTTCCTCTCCCGCGAGCGTCACGCCGTCGAGCACAGCGCCCGTTCCGAAGTGGTAGTGGAGGAATCCTCCTCCGTCATTGGCGAGGCCGATGTCCGCGTGTCCGGCGGTATATTCGGCGATCACGTCGGCCTGCGCAACTGCGGCGACCTGAAAGAGGGCTGCCATGGTCAGTGTGACGGTTCGAGTGTTAAACTTCATGTGCACCTCAATTGCATATGTTCTGCAGTGCGAGAAGTACATCTAGTGCGTATGTTGCAGGCCTGTCAATGAGCAACTAGGCTTTTTGTGACGACTTTTAGGTCTCTGCCGCATGGCTGCGGTCAGTTCGAGGATTCTGCGATGGAAAGTTCTCAGGGGCGACGGCGAGCCCACGCCGTGCGTGCTGCATTTACGCTGATCGAATTGCTGGTCGTGATCGCCATCATTGCGATCCTGATTGCCCTGTTGCTGCCGGCCGTTCAACAGGCCCGGGAAGCCGCGCGGCGGACGCAGTGCAAGAACAACATGAAGCAAATCGGACTCGCGATTCACAACTACCACGACGCCCATCGCGTCTTCCCACTCAGCACCACCGGCAGCACGCCCAACGGCTCGGGATGCGGCAACGGGTTTTACAGCTGGCTGGCCCTCATCCTGCCCCAGATGGAACAGGGCAATCTGCACAATTCGATCAACTTCAATGTGGGGATGATGGACCAGTGCAATCTCGGATACTCCGCGGACTACGCGCGGCTCACGATTTCGAACACTCACCCCAACGCCAAGGCCGCAGCGACGACGGTTTCGTCGTTTCTCTGCCCCTCCGACCCGATTGCTTCGACGCCATCGATGGGCTCCGCGATGGCAGCGCCCGGAAGCTATGCCGCCAATCTCGGCTGGCCGGACCGAACAACCGGTCCTGACGGGACCTTGCCGCCGCTGCAGGTTCAGAATGGGTTCCTCGGCACGATCAACCCGAAGTCGCCTGGGGCGGCCTGGCAGAAACCCAACGTCGCGATGCGCGACCTGACAGACGGTTCCTCGAACACGATGGCAGTGGCTGAGCGACTCGTGAACTCCCTCACCACATACCAGGCCTGGTTTGGCGAGACCATGGACTACGCAAACGCCCCGGAATCGGTTCTGTCCTACTGCGGATCGTCAGCCGGCGTGGCTCGTTCTTTGCCATTCTGGGTGACGTACTGCGGCTCGGTCACGGCGCCCGATCCCACGTACACGAAGGTCCACGGCCGAGGATGGATCAGCGGATGGGCGTTCGCGGCCAACACCTACCTCCAGACCATGCCGATCAACAAACGTAATTGCCACCTTTACGGTGGTGAAGATTACGGCATGAACATCGCCACCCCCAGCAGCCGCCACACAGGCGGTGTCAACGCACTGATGGGGGATGGCCGGGTCATCTTCGTCAACCAGAACATCGACATGCGGGTCTGGTGGGCATTGGGAAGCCGTAATGGGGGCGAAGCCGCCTCACTGGAGCAGTGAGTTGCAGCTTCCAGCCAGAAGTCTGTGGATCGGTCTTGTTGTCATCGTCAACTTGTCGGCTGGGTGTCGGCCGGCCGTCTCCCGTCCAACTTCGCTGAAGGAACTGCAGGAGAGCGTCGGATGGAAGCAGCTGCCGGCGGACGCCGAGATCATTGGCGGCAGGATTGCTTCGCCCGCAGATGCCTCCGGGATCTGGATTCTTCGCAGTAGTGAGCCTCTGAAGGCGCCGCCTGGGACGCCCCATCACAAGGCAAGCATCGCATCGGCCGCCGTCATCGCTGCCTGCGGAGAGGCCGGCGTCGAACAACAGGAAGTCGGCGCGGTTCGCGAGAAGGCAGGCTTTCTGGTTGAGTGGGCGCTCGAAAAAAGAACCGTCCGGGTTTGCGGTGCTCACGCCGAACGCGGCTACGTCCACGTGATCGAGATTCTGCCGGGGGCGTAGGGCATTCGATCCATGTTGACGGGGCGCCTGCAATTCAGCGGCGAACTCGCCGGCTTCACGACATCGCCTCTCGGGGGCGACCGCCTGGCAACTTCAGCAGGCCTCAAAAGCCCACCGTGCTCACCCTCGCCCCTGCGCTTCGCCCGCGAATGGTCGCGACCCATTCGGAACAGGTCGAGACTTCAGCGAAATTACACGAGGTCTAGCAGTGCAAATGCAATTTGTGTGCAATAGCTTTTGGGGAACACGTGCGGTATGACTGCGGATAGCTCCGCGGATCGCGGCATAGACTAAGGTTCGGAATCATCCCATGCGCAACTGTCCTCAACGCCTCCGTGGTTTCACGCTCATCGAGCTTCTGGTCGTCATCGCGATCATCGCGATCCTGATTGCCCTTCTGCTTCCTGCCGTCCAGCAGGCCCGTGAGGCCGCCCGCAGGACGCAGTGCAAGAACAACCTCAAACAGTTCGGTTTGGCGCTCCACAATTACGAGAGCACTTACAACGTGTTTCCTCCGCAGAGCGGCTCCACCGGCTACTCGCCGCAGGCCCGCTTGTTGCCCTATATCGAGCAGGCCAACCTGCAGAACCTCATCGATTTCAACCAGCGGCCCTATCTCGGATCGGGACCAAACACGTTCCCGAACCCGGCCCTCAGCAACGTCTTTCCGGCCATCATCTCCATGTTCCTTTGCCCGAGCGATCCGGGCCCCAGCCAGTACACCGCAACAATCAGCGGTCAGGCGTACACGTTCGGTCCGATCAACTACATGGTCAGCAATGGCAGCGGGACGGGCACGAAGTATGACGACCGGTATCCGACGGATGGCCTTGTCTTTCTGAACTCCAGTGTGCGGATGCGAGACGTCACGGATGGAACGTCGAATACGGTGTTCATGAGCGAGGCCGTTCGCGGCGACGGAATCGATGTGACTCTCGCCGCTGGAGCAACGCCCGTGAAGCCCTACCGAAAGCTGCTCAGTGGAACATCGGGAACGAGCTCAAGTGGCCCGGCCACCGGAGGATACACCGGGTCAGGCAGTGGCTGGCCGGGGGGAACGATCACCGATCCGGACCTGGCGCCCGTCGTCGCCCAGCACACCACCTGGAACGGGGGCGGGAACGGCTCGGGGCGAGGACTGAGTTGGGTTCGGAGTCTCAGCGCGAACGTGCTCACGAACGGCTACAACACCCCGAACAGTGTGATCCCCGACATCCAGATGCACGGATCCGGGTACTACGGGCCTCGCAGCATGCACACGGGAGGGGCCCACGCACTGTTCGGCGATGGCTCGGTGCGGTTCCTCAGCGACAGCATCGACCGGGCGATTCATCACGCCGTCCACAGCCGCAATGGCGGCGAGGTGACCGGCGAGTTCTGACCTCTGGACTGCTCCGTCAACGCGGTCACACCGCGTTGACGGCAACTGCTCGGTATCTGCCTCGTGATCTGCGCTGCAATCGCCCCAATGGAGACTCGATGGCTGTCGGCTCTCGCTCGTGGATCAACCTGTCCGGAATGTTCCTCTCCGTCGCCTGCGTCATCCACTGCATGCTGATGCCGTTCTGCCTGGCCAGCCTGCCGAACTGGGGGCTGTCGTGGCTGGTCAGCCCGCGAGTCCATCAGGTGCTGGCGCTCCTGGGAATGGGCATCGGAATGGCCACTCTCGTGCCCGGGTGGCGGGTTCACCGTCGATCAGGCATGCTATTTCTCGCATTCGCCGGGCCTGCGATCATGAACTATGCAGCCTTCGCCGGTTGCGAATGCTGCGCGGCAACCCCGGCTGGAGAAGGCCAGACCGCAACGAGTGGCTGCGCTCTCTCCTGCTGCGCCGGTTCGAACGCACAGGCCAATGCCAACCAGGCCCCGACGGCTGTCGAAGAGGCCGCACTGCTCGGTGGCCTGTTCGGTACATGGCAGTGGCTCTGGCCGCATCCGACTGCGTTCGGGGCGACACTGCTCGCCTGGGCGCACTGTCTGAATGGCTCGTGTCGACGACGATGCTGCGCCGCCAGAACGGTTGAGCTCGAAGTCGTGTCAGCTCAGTGATCAAATCCGCCCGGTGCCGCCTTCTTCGCTTTGGCCCCGAGATCCTGGAGCCGGGCCAGCATGGCGGTGGTCTCCGCATCGCTGTCCGCTACTTTCCCTTCGGAGAACCGGCGCTCCAGCTCCTGCGAATCCCTGAGGACTGAATCCCAGTCCTGCTTCTTCAGGTCCGTCGCGCCAGCGAGTTCTGGAAGCCAGCGAACGATGTCGAGGAACTCAGTCGATTCCTGGTCATTCGAGCGGAGCGTCGGAGACACGATGCGCGTCTTCAAATCGTCAGCCGCGTGCTGCAAGCTGACCGGCTTGTGTGCAGGATGCGCGTGTTCGAGGTGCGCTTCCTCCGCGGCCTCCCCGCGACAGCCCGTCGAGCACAACGGCAGCAGCGTCATCGCGCTGGCCAGGACAAGGGCGGCAGTCGTCGGCAGGGACCGCGTCGACTTTTCGCCCGGCGACGTCGCGTCGGCGGACGCACTCTTCTGGAACCATCGAAGCGAGAGTCGCCTGGCGAGGATTGGATCGATCATCTGAGTTCCCAAGCTGTCATTCGGCGATTCGCCGGGAGGGCCGAACGCATCGCGGTCGACATGAACTGCCAGTGATTCAAGCGCTGGGCCGGCCTCGCGAGGCGCTCGCGATTTGAGCTCCATCAGCCATCGCGACGCAGTCGTGGACTCCGGACGCGGATGTCCGGCCCGCGCCGCACGTCGCTCGAGAAGTGACAAAGCCGACAGCGCAGGGCGCGACCGACGCCGTGTGACCACAACCCACAGGAACTCATCCACTCTATCGACAAGCGGCCGCCGGCACGCAAACAGCGTTGCCATGGCCGCCAGCAGGCATCCAGCCATCAGCCGATTCTGCCAGCCATAGCTCAAGCTTGTCTCCACTTGGCGTCGCAGCCACTCCGACCAGCTCTCGATCGGTCCCAGGATCCGATAACCCGGAGTCGCTTCGACCGTGAACCACGAATTTCCAACCAGCGCAGCTTCAGTCCAGAAGTGAACGTCGTCCTTCTTGACGGCCGTGTGCCCAGAACGGGCCTCATAGTCGCGATCGTCCGCGTAGAAACCGCTGACGACACGCGTCCGGTACCCAATTGATCGCAGCAGGAGTGCGGCCGCAGTGGCGAATTGGTAGTCCGGTCCCCGTTTTGACGTGAACAGAAAATCGGCGACGGGCGCCGCCGATGTGGTCGATGGTCTCCAGTTCTCATCCAGCACATACTCGCTTTGCAGCCGCGACTCGATCGCCTGGAGCCTGCCAGTCTTCGTCGTGCAGTTGCGAGTCCATTCCTCGGCGAGGGCCCGCCACTTTCGGAGGTCGAGCTGAACCGGCCAGTCCTCAGAGGCATCCACAAAATCAAAGCCGATCGCACGCTCGGTCCGCCTGCGGTCAACGGGCCGCGATGCGATGTGAATGGGAACCAGTTCCGGAAGTGCCTCCCGATCGAGTCGAACGCGTCCACTGGATTCAACGAGATAGAAGTCAGATCGGTCGACGCGGTCGATATGAACCCCGTGGGCGTTGAGCGGCAGCGGAATCACATTCGTGTCCATTCGCACGATCTTCAAGGCATGCGTTTCCGCCTCGCCCAGGTCGCTTCGGAACCTGGCAGAGTCTCGCAGCCGCAACCACGGCTTTCCGTCGATCTCGCAGACCTCGGCCGCTTCCTTGCGGGACGCGGGCGACGCTTTCCAGGCGTCGCCATCAAAGTCGTCATAGACCTCAGTCCGCAGGTGTAATGGGACGCGACCAGCGACGTAGAACATCGCGTCGCTGGAGATCGTCTTCAGCCGTTGCGAGGTTGCACCCTTTGGCTTTCGACGGGTCGAGAACTCCCGCTGCGCTTTCTGTGACTCGGTATGGATGTGCTCGGGTGGCTTCTGGACCGCCGTCTTGGGATCCAGGGCGATTGCACGGTCCTGTTTTTGAACGGGTCTCACCGGCTCTTCATACCGATCATCGAAGACGTCGTAGAGACTGGGCTTGTCGTCCGTCATGAAGGGGGCGTCTTCGATCGGACCGAAGCTGCGAATGTTCTCCGTTCCCGCAACGAGCATCTCTCCGTCGCCAACCCCGTCGCGTGCGTAGTCCGATTGCTGCCCATTGCCGCCGGAACTCGGCATGAACCCCTTGAGCGAACGAAGCACGGACTGGTGGCCGACTGAGACGAAGGCCGTCGTCGCCAGCAACGCCGCGATGCCGATCGAGAAGACGCGACGCCAGCGACGACTGTCTTGCCGATCCGTCACGATCATCCCCCGGAGCGCATCCCAGTGGGACGTCGCCAGCCAGACGACTGCGACCGCTGCGAAGGCTGCCGCCACGACCTGGGCCTGCGTATTCCGCGCGGCAGTGGCTCCGAACATCGCCAGAAACAGGCTGAGCAGGATCGTAAGCGGCTGGAATCGGCGCCAGGCGCTCACGGTCCCAAGTCCAAGCAGGATGTTCCTCAGAAATGCCATCACGATCAGTTCGAATGGCCGGCCACTGACGAGGAAGGTCCGGGTGCCCGCCTCCCAGACGAATGCGGAGAGCCCGAGCGCGATAAGCGGCAGCGACATCCGAGGCGCGGTACCGAACCGTCTTCGAACGTACCACGTCGCGGCGGTCATAAGGGTGACCTGCGTAACCCACCATGCGGCGTCGGAAGGCCGTCGATTCCCTTCAGCATCCAGCAGCGCAAAAACCGAAGTGGCCAACGCGATCAGGGTCAGCGTTAGCCACTGGAGCAAGACCGATATGTCGGGCCCACCTCCTCGTCCTGAACCTTTCGCGTCGGCGATAACCCGCCAACGCCCCGAGCCCGAAGCATCTCGTTCATCCCGCAAGACATGCCCTCCTCCATCGCGAAGGGAGCTGCGAATCCAGCGGCTCTTCCGCATCAATCGTCAGCCAGCTCCGGGCGCCGATCGGCTGCGACTCCACGAGCAGCGCATGGCCTGAGGAGGCAACAACAACAAGTCGATCCAGACGCTGCGAGACGTTCTTCGTAGCAAGAGAATGCTGTCCCGTAATTGTAATCGACGAGGGGTGGCTAAACGTCGTGTGCAGCGATCGTGCAGCTGCGGCAGGGCAATTGGCTCCGTGTCGGGGGACTCTAGCCAACTCATCCAGGACGCGCCTCAATTCCGCGTGCGAGTTCCCGATTGGGTAGTAACGCTCGCCGATCCTGCAGTCGACAAACGCGTGGGATCGGTAGAGTGACTCCACGATGCTTGCGGCGACTGACAGAGTTGTTTCAAGCGTGCAGACTTCGCCGCACGAGTGATGAGAAACGCTGGCGATATCGACGACCACGTGCACGGCACACGAGGCAGGCGCCTGCCGCTCCGTAACAATCAGGCGGCCGTGTCGCGCCGTTTGCCGCCAGTGAACTCGGCGAAGCGAGTCGCCGGGCCGGTAGGATCGAGTCCCAACCAGGTCGCCGGCGTCTCCCACTCGTCGATCGGTCAGCCGGTCTTCCCGTGAATGAATTTCGATCGCATCGGGGACAACATCCAGTCGGACACTCTTCGGCCAGACGAGCAGTTCGTCGGTAAACTGGATGCCTGCAGCACTCCTAAGTAGGCCGAACGGGAACGCCGTTGAGAGGCGGGAGGGCTGCAGCGGATGAACACCACGTTCTGCAGGTACAAGCGTCCACTCGAGCTCGATTTCTGAGAATCCGCGAAGGCTCGGTATTACAAGGTCCGGCGGAACATCAGCAACAGGCGCGAAACCGGCATGCACCTGAATTCCCCAGATCGGAAGGAGCCCACGGTTCCGAACCTTCAGTCGAATCACGACCGGCTCGCCGACGTGCGCCCGGCGCGTGGAAAATGAAAGCACACCTGACAGACCGCGAACCGCGATCATCGGCCAGACCGTTCCGAGAATCCCGACGACGACCAGGCCCGCAAACAGGATCAGCGAGTAAGCGTTGACGAACAACCCGCAGAACCCGGCAACCAGGGCAGCGATCGAGAGACAGGTGAGCGGATGTCGCAGCCAGTAAACGTACCGGTTGCACTGCGGACAGAAGTCGTGGTGCAACGCGTCATGAAGCCTGGTGATCCAGCGGCTCAAGACGGTCGGCTGCTGCGACACGGGAAATCTCCTGCAAAGGTATACCAGCACAAATACAAGTTGTGCATACTATGTGCAAGAGTATACACGCTGGATGGCGTCAAACGGCCATTATTCCTCGCGAAATGCCCGGGAAAGCCGACCAAAAGCCATGGACGTCGCTGCAACCTGACGGCGGATGACTTCGCTGTCGTCCTCGTTCTCGATTATGTGATCCAGCTCTTCGAGCCGGTCGCGAAAAATCCTCGCCTTCATGCGGTGATACTCGCTGACCTGCCCCTTGCGGAGGAAGGTGCCGACTTCCAGCCGTCGGTTCCAACCTTGGCAGATCGGGATCCAGTGCAGGGCGTGTGAGAAATTCCGGCTCAGTGCGCCCTGCAAGGCTTCGGTTTTCGCGACGTTGAGTTCATCCAGAGTCTCGTCCGCAGGCGGGTAATAAGCGAAGCATCCGACAATGCTGCCCGCCACAATCGTCAACAGTCCGACACCTGCCAGGACCGGGCCAGGGACGACGATGTCCCACGCGCCTCGGGCCGACTCCGGTGCGGGGCGATTCAGCCAGTCTTCGATTCGCCATCGCCGATCGAGCCGCTTGAGACCGAGTCCCAGGCAGATGAGTACGCCAATCATGGCGGCGCCGACCATTTCGTGGAGCTGTGTCTCCAATCGAATTCTTCGCCAGATCTCCGCCGCGAATCCCCCGGACGGGCGATAGCCGGCGTGAAACGGCTGGCAGTAAGTGTCAAAGGCGTGCGTATGATCGGCCGGCTCGATGTCCTTCGGATACAGCGGTCGTTCAATCCCGTACGAGAGCCCGACGACCACCAGCAGCATGATGCCAACCCACACGCCGGCTCGCTTGAGGCCGTAGTTTGTCGTCATCCAGGCCAGGAGCCCCAGGTTCATCCCGGCTCCGAAGACGAGCAGGATGAAGGCGGCCCCGACCGAGTTTCCATGCTGAAACATCGACCCCAGCTGGCCCATCGCCATCATCGGGGTCGCGTACGCCGGGATCGCGATTCCGGTCATCATCAACGGAGACCAGGGATTGTCGTGCGCCATCGTTCGCTGCAGTGATCCCGCGGGCAGCATGAGGCTCAACAGACCGGTCCCCAGCAGGCCGATCAGAATGTAAACGCCCGAAACACTTACGATCTCGCGGGACATCACGACGAGCACCGCCAGCAGGCGTTTGATTCCGAAAGGGCTCGGCGGCGGCTCAGGAGTATCGACCTCCGTGTTGGGAAACATGGCGTCGAAGATGCTGCCGGATAGCGTGACGACGATCAGAGAACAGAACGCAAACGCGACGATCGTCAGCGGCTTGGAAAGCGTGAGCCCGTACAACAGCGACAGTGGATCAAAGAGCGGCGACGAAAGGGCGAAGGCAAAAATGGTCCCGACCGAAATGGCACTCACTCGCAACTGCCGGACGATTGGAATCGTCCCGAGCGAGCAGCCTGGGAGAAGCATCCCCAGAAACCAGGACTGCGCCAGCGATGCGAAAGAGTTCGACCCGAACAGCCACCGCGTGTATTGCCGCCCCATCAGGCGATGAAGGATCCCGGCGATGCACAAACCCGTGAAGATGAACGGTGCGGCCTGAAGTGCCGACTGGACAATGCGAAGCACAAACCCCCAGAGCACGGCCTCGGCCATCGGGATGTCCTCAGGAAACAGCAGAGTTTGGCAGTGCAACGCATTTGGCACGCGATAATCTTGTGCATAAGTTGTGCACATTCACAACAGGTGGCAAGTCGGAGCACTCGGATTCGCACCCCCGTGATCGTTCGCCGGATCGGTTTCGCTGCGATCACACTGTCGATCTGGGCGCTTCTCGTTCGGGCCGTCCTGGGGGTTGCGACACACAGGACCGACTGGGACGGGGTTCTGTGTGGCCCTTGGGGGTGCACGCCGCCGCTCTCGGTCATCTTGGCCTGCCATGCCGCGTGGGCATTGACCGTCTTCCCTGCGGCTGCATTCGCCTGGCGACATCTGCCCGGATCCGCCGTCATCCACCTCGCCAAATGCCTGGCATTCGGAAGCAGTTTCGTGCTGACGGTCATTGCGACGTTTGCGATCTATTCACACCTGCGGGTGGAATTGCGGCCAGCCAGGTACTTGGGGCAGCGCGTCGCAGTCGACGCATTGGCCTACGTGGACCTGCCAGTCCTCGAGATCCTTTTCGCCGCTTCGTTCCTCGGGGTAGCAAACGCCATTTTCAAGCGATCCGCAAACAGAGGCGCTCCCCCGAAAACGGCCTAGGCTGCCCGGACACTCAACCTGGCCTCCGCGCTCGCGAAAACCTCCCGGCGCGATGTCAAAACCTTGCTGCGGCACGCCACGCAACCACCTTTATAGCAGAAGGTTCCGGTCCAAAGCCCCTTCAGGCAGGTGAAGACTCTTCCCAACGCGCAACCCCTCCCGTCAGGATAGAGAACTCGTTCTTTGGCAACGCAAACAGGGGGTGATCAGCCCCGCGAGAGGGAGTGAAAAAAGACTCCACTGCTCGTCACACATGTCACACATGTCACACATGTCACACATGTCACACATGTCACACATGTCACACATGTCACACATGTCACACATGTCACACATGTCACAGGTCCAAAACTCCAATGTTTCAAACGGTTTTCGCTGTCACAGGTCTCGTCACAGGTCTCCCTCCGGGGGAACGGCTTCCGCGACAGCGAATGTCCACGCCCCCTCGGGCCCCGATTTAACTGCACAGGAACTGCAGGTGTTGAACGCAGGCCAGGAGCTTGGCATAATGAGCGCCCTGTCCACACCCAGCAGGAATCCAGGGCCAAGGCATTGAAAATGGCGGATCACAATCGAGCCACTCGGACCAGCGCCGTTCAGGAGACTCGAGAGTTCTTGAAAGCAATCGGCGTGCGGGCCACGCCGGCCCGAATTGCGGTTTTGCAGCAATTGCGGGCGGCGAAGCGGCCCGTCACGCACGCGGAACTGACCGATCTTCTTGTTCCCCTGGGATTCGACAAGGCGACCATCTTCCGCAACCTCGCCGATCTCACGGAAGCCGAGGTCGTTCACCGGACCGAGCTCGGCGATCACGTCTGGCGTTTCGAGGCAATCGACCCGCGGGAGCCGGAGAAGGCCAAACACCCGCATTTCGTCTGCGTCGACTGCGGCGGGGTGACGTGCTTGGGAGAGATGGAATTTACGACCAAGTCGCGAAACCGTGCCGAGGCGATCAAGTCGATCACGGAAATCCTGATCAAAGGCCACTGCGCCGACTGTGAGACCTCGAAGTAGGTTTCAATTCCGTATCTAGCCCGCGTGCAGGTGCGAGGGTTCAAGAAACTGGATGCTCCAGGCGACCGCCATTCCTGCGAGCAACGCGGCCGTGAGTCGCCAGCGAAAGTGGGAATGAAACTGCATCTCCGGCAGCAAGTCAGCCAGCGCGATGCACAGAAAGATGCCGGCTGAGAACGCCAGGCCATACGCCAGCCAGACTCCGCTGGATTGCGTAAGTTCGGATGCCCCGAGCAACGTCACCGCCGCTCCCAATGGCGCCAGGAGTGCGAATACGAGATTGACGATCAAGCGGGCGCGACCGCTCCACTTGCCTGCAATCATCAGCGTCGTAATCGACAGCGAATCCATGGGTTTGTGCAAAGCAACGGCGAGGAGCGTCCCCAGGCCGGGGGCCAGTGCGCCGTGCTCGCCTTCCGCCTGCATCGCAATGCCCAGGGCGACGCCGTCCAGAAGGGTGTGCAGTCCCAGGCCGATGAACAGCCCAACCCACCCGAACGGGCTGGCCCCGGGTCCATGAGAGTGATGGTGGCTGTGATCACACTCGGCCGTATGCACGTGAGACTCCTCGAGATTCCCCGGCGCCGCAGGATCTGCTTCATGATGGTGAACGTGGAAGGCCCTCAGCAGGAAGAACATCACGAGGATTCCGACGGCCATCGCCATGCAAATGCGATCGATTGATCCCGCTCCGGCCTCGTGGACTGCATGCGGGAAGAGATGCAGCGTCGCAACCCCCAGCATCAATCCGCCCACGAAGCTGATGAGCGTCTGGAACTGCTTATGCGACAGCGTCTTCCGCCCGGGTAGCCACCCACCGATCAGCGAGGCCGACGCAATGATCGCCCCATAAACCCCGCATAAGGCCATCAGCCAGGCTCCCGACACCGCCGAAACGCCGGGTTCGTGATCGGAATGTGCATGAGGATGGACGTGCGAATGGCCGTGGTGCGAGTGCGAATCCTGGGCGGCCAGCGTTGCCGTTGATGCGAGGCACCACACGAAGCAGGCGACGGCCAATGGCGTTCGGACGAAATGGGACATCAAGTACCGCCGAAAATGATATGTAAGTGCACTATCATTGGACTTGCATCGCTGACGGACTTCAAGCCGCGATCGCCGAAACTCCTTGTCGCGGGCCGTACATTCGCACTCTCTTGTACAATTGCATTCAGTGTGCAGTAGGTGTAGATTTGCGATTCAGTCCGATGGAAGTCTGACAGTTAGAGCAACTTCATGATTCGTGTGCAGTGTATCCGCAGGAACGGATGTAGTTCAGGCATTCGCTCGGAGTGAACTCGTCCACCAGCACTCCGATCCGGTTCCAGAGTCCTTCTGTCGTCCGTTCAGCGCTCGTCCGCAAAAGCGTCTTGAACTTCGAGAACAACTTCTCGATCGGGTTGAGATCGGGTGAGTACGGCGGCAGGTAGTACACCTCAGCCCCGGCCTGTCGAATCGCGTCACCCACCGCGCTCTGCTTGTGGCTGCTGAGGTTGTCCATGACCACCAAGTCTCCCGGCTCCAGCGCCGGGATCAGGAACTGACGGACGTAAGCCAGAAAGCATTCCCCATCCATCGGGCCATCCAGCACCAGGGGAGCAATCACTCCGCTGGCCCTGAGCGCCGCTGCGAACGTCGTCGTTTTCCAATGCCCTTGAGGGACATGGTCCACGACCCGGCGTGATTTTGGTCCCCAGCCATAGCGTCGCGTCATCTTCGTGTCGGCCCCGGTTTCGTCGAAGAACACCAGACGGCGACAGGCTTTCGACTGCACCAGGATGTTCCACCAGCGGCGCTTCTGAGCCACATCCGGCCGCTGTTGTTCAGCAGCTTTGAGCACTTTTTTTGAGAGTGATTCCCCAGCGCCGAAGCGCATTCCACAGAGTGGTCGCGCAGCCCGGCAGACCGAGTTGGCGTTGCCTTTGGGCGAGCGTCAGGCCGGGGTCGTCCTGGACGCTTTTGAAAATCCGCTCCCGATGCGGTTCCAGAACGCACTCCGGGCCGACATCTCCCTGCCGGGGAGTGATCTGGCCAGTCTCTTTGCGAAGCGCGAGCCAGTTCCAGATGGTTCGTTCAGTGACCTGAAATCGCCGGGCGACTTCGGCCGGCGGAGAGCCGCGGTCGACTTCGGCCACGACACGTCGCCTCAAATCCATTGAGTAGGGGGTGGGCATGACTCTTCCTTGATTGAGCCAACCACTTGAGAAATCCTTTCCCCTATCATCCCTCTGAAAAGCAACTGTGGAAGTGCTCTAGCGTCGCAATGGTTCAGGAACTGCCCAACACGCTCGCCGCCAGAGATCAGTCGCTGGCAGAGTCCCACGCTGCGATCGCGAGGCTTTCGGATCGACTCAACCGCGTCCTGAAAGGCAAGCCGGGCGTCGTCGAATCCGTCATCATTTGCCTGCTTGCCCGGGGCCACCTGCTGCTTGAAGACCGGCCGGGACTCGGGAAGACGACACTCGCAAAAGGACTCGCGGCTGGCGTCGGCGGACGGTACGCGCGCATTCAGTGCACCCCGGACCTGCTTCCGGGCGACATTACTGGCTTCAGTTTGTTCAACCAGCAGGAGCAGCAATTCGAGTTTCGGCCAGGACCGGTTTTCTCAGATGTCCTCCTTGCCGATGAAATCAATCGGGCGACTCCCAGAACCCAGAGCGTGCTCCTCGAAGCGATGGCCGAGCGCCAGGTGACCGTCGACGCAATCTGTCACGAACTGTCAGCGACTTTCTTCGTGATCGCAACGCAGAACCCGTTCGACCAGCATGGCACCTATCCGCTCCCGGAGGCTCAGCTCGATCGCTTTGCGATGAAGCTGAGCGTCGGCTATCCCGATCGGCTGGATGAGATGCAGATGCTCACTGATGCGATCGGGGCATCGCTCACTTCGGAAGCCAACTCGCTCGCCTGCTTTGCCCGCGGACAACTGCAGCGAATCCAGCAGTTGGTGGCTGACGTGTTCGTCGACGCCAGGATTCAGCATTACCTGCTCGATCTGATACAGGCCACGCGCAGTCACTCCGGCGTTGTCCTCGGCGCGAGCCCGCGCGCCGCGTTGACCTGGCAGCGGGTCGCTCAGGCCAGGGCGTTCTTCCATGGACGTGAGTACGTGGTGCCGGACGACGTCCAGGAAACGGCCCAGCCCGTCCTCAGTGTTCGATTGGGCGTGGTTCACGAAAACACAGAACAGGTCATCCAGGAGCTCGTGGGAAGAACGCCGTTGCCCGCCTACTCGGCCAAGCGCCAACCTTGATCGGGAGACATGTCGTCGCCATGCCGCTTCAGCCACCCGGACTGACTCTCGATGAAACTCGCGAGATGCTCCACGCGGCCGGAGTCCGGCGAACGTTATCGCGAGTTTATGTTGTCCAGCATCTATCGACATGCCGTCGTCCTCCGACTCATGCCGAGATAGCGACTTCACTTGAACGTTTCGGATTCGACCTGTCGACAATCTTCCGTGCCCTGAATGATCTGATCGCCAGGCAGGTCGTTCACCGGCTGGATCTTGGCGATCACGCTTGGCGGTATTTGCTTCGGCCTCGTGATGTGGCTCAGTCCCCGTTGATGCTGGCGGTCTGTGTCGACTGCAGGACCGTCGAGCAGCTCGAATCACCGTGTCGGGTGCAGCTCGATCGTCGTCGCCCTCGCTGGCAAGTCGACGAAGTCCTCGTTCGCGGACGCTGCGCGACTTGCCTGCAGGCAACGCCGCCGGCTTCAATCGCGGAATCTTCCACGTGAACTGGTCCGGCTCTTGATGGGCGGCGCCGGATGGCCTGCCCCCCCTGAAACGCATCGACAGCTCGGGGAACCGGAATCGACGCCCCGTCAGCAGCTGCTCGGACATGAGGTCCGTGCTCCAACCGTCGTTTGGCTCCACAGGTCGCCGGACGAAACATGCAGCTCTTCCGGCACCGCGGCCCCTTTCGCCTGTGTAGCAGGCCTTCTTCGACAGACCGCCGATCGGCCAGCTTATGGCTCGCCAGTCATCGCTCCCAACGAAGCAGCCCGCACAATTGACGGGTCACCGTACCGGTGCCCCGTCGCCTGGAAGGCCGCTCTGCGATTCCGGCCAAAAGCCGTGTCCCTTTCGATCCGGCAGTGATCCGGATCGAATGGTGCTCTACAAGGCACGAACGACTCATCCTGCCGGAGACGCAACTTGTGTTCTCGAGATCCCTCGACTGGCTTTCTGCCCGATTTCCCAGCTTCGGCGCCCTTTACGCGTGGGCGAAGCGTCGTCGCCGCCGACTGATCATTGGGTTCGTGATGCTGATGCACACGCTCGGTGCGATCAGCTCGATCCAGGCGGTCATGTCGACACGCACTCCGCAGGGAGCGATCGCCTGGGCGATCTCGCTGAACACGATTCCCTACATCGCCGTGCCGGCATACTGGGTGTTTGGTCAATCGCATTTCGACGGCTACGAGTTCCTGCGCTATCGCGAGATGCTGTCGGAAAGTTCGCTGAAGTACGACACGATTCGCAAGCTGCGGGAGAAAGGCCTGATCTTCGAGCCGCAGACCGAGCGGCAGGCCCATCAGCAGAAGCTCCTGGAGCGGCTGGCGATGATGCCCATCCTGCGCTCCAACGACGTCGACCTGCTCGTCGATGGTCAGGCGACGTTCGATGCGATCGTCGACGGTATCAATTCCGCGAAGGATTACATCCTGTTCCAGTTCTACATCCTCCGCTCGGACGGCCTTGGCAACCGCCTGAAGGATGCCCTGCTGGCCAGGGCCAGGCAGGGGGTCAAGGTGTACATGCTGTATGACGCCATGGGCAGCAAGGCCATCTCCGCCGAGTACGTCCTCGAACTTCAGGAGGCTGGTGTGAAAGTGGCCGCGTTCGAACCGGCATCGCATGGATGGCGGCATCGCCTGCGAATGAACTTTCGCAATCACCGGAAGATTGTCGTCATTGATGGCAAGGAGGCGTTCGTCGGCGGACACAACGTCGGAGACGAGTATGTGGGCAAGCATCCGACGTTGACTCCCTGGCGCGATACGCATGTGGCCGTGCGGGGGCCAATCGTACTGGCGACTCAGGTTTCCTTTGCCGAGGACTGGATGTGGGTTACCGGTGATCGGCTGTCGCTCAACTGGGAACCCGAACCCGCTCCGAAGGGAGAGGCAGTGGCGGCGTGCTTCCCGACTGGTCCTGCCGATGAGTTAGAAACCGGAACGCTGTTGATGCTCGATGCGATCAACATGGCGCAGAAACGGATCTGGATCGCGTCGCCGTACTTCGTGCCCGATGCGCAGTTCGTTTCGACGTTGCAACTGGCGGCACTGCGAGGAGTCGACGTGCGAGTGCTGATCCCGGAGAACAACGACGACTCGCTCGTCGATCTCACCTCCTATTCTTACCTCGAGGAACTGGGGAAGGCCGGAATTCCGATGTATCGCTACCAGCCCGGTTTCATGCACCAGAAGGTCATGCTGATCGACGACGACTTGGCGACGGTCGGAACCGCGAATTTCGACAACCGCTCCATGCGGCTCAACTTCGAAATCACGCTCTTGTTTCGAGATGCCGTATTCGCGAGCCAGGTTGAGGCAATGCTCGAGGATGACTTCACGCACAGCCGGCTGGTATCGACCAAGGAGTATTCGCAACGGCGACTGCCGTTCCGTTTCAGCGTCCAAGCCGCCCGCCTGCTTGCGCCGGTTCAATGAACATCATTCAAATGCCAACACGCGCCGACCTCCCCATACACCACGGCGAAGGGGAATGTTGCTCTCCAGCCAAACGCCACAAGCTGTTGAGAGGACTTCAGTTCTCGATCCCGAGTTCCGTCACTTTTCTGTGACGTTCATGGCGAACAGCGGAAAGCCGGAGCGCCTGATCACGACCTGGCTCGGCCATCGCAGAAGCCGAATGGTGCGTCACATTCGCCCCCTGCATTCGGAAGTCGTGCGAGACATTCGCATTGTGCTGGCAGCTGTTGCCGCTGGTTCACCCTCAGCGGTCCGCGCGCTGGCGGGTGATCCTCAAGACACGCGCAGAGATGCCCAAGAGGAAAGACGCGAGCCGACGATCAAGCCCCGTCAATCCAGTCGATTGACGTTTGATTGGCGCTCTTCGAAGCGCCAATCAAGGACCCGTTCGCATAACACTGCAAAGCAATGCCTTGCGCGAGGGTCTCAAATTGGAGCGGAGAGGGGGGGATTCGAACCCCCGGTACCATTTCTGGTACACAGCATTTCCAGTGCTGCACAATCGGCCGCTCTGCCACCTCTCCGGGTTTCGCGCTGCATTCACTGAGACGACCGGCCCCCTCCCAAGGTTCGGCCGCGGCCCGCTTTTGAGTCGACACGCCAGCGCGAGTGGTCGACTCGCAGGAATTACTCTTCTTCGCCGCTGCTGTCGCCACCTTCTTTGCGGGCGAGAGCGTCGGCTTCACGCTTTTCGAGCTTGCCCACTGCAACGAGTCGCGAGGCCACCTGGCGGCGATCGGCATCCAGCGTGCGCCAGACAGGATCGCAGCAGAGTGCGTCGTCAGCCACGCCGCCGCCCTTCAGGGTCGAAGTACGGGCCTCAAGCTTCGACTTGGCCGTTTCCAACTGCTTTTCCAGCGCTTGCCGCTTCATGATTCACTCGTTTCACAGATTCGGACGCCCGGCTCGGCTGCCTCAGGCGGCCGGGGGCGAGGGAAACCGGGAGTCTCCCACGATTCTTCGGTTGTTTCAACGGTATTCGCCCCTCTTTTCGGGCGGGAATCTCCCGGCTGCCGGTTCCATCGAGAACGGTCGTGATTTCGGCCGACACTTCGGCCTGCGAACGGGTAAATTCTTGAACGCGGGGCAGCTTTTCCTTTGGACCGAGGGAGCAAGGCGATGAAAGCAGGAACGATGCAGCGGGCAATTCTGGCTGTGGTGCTGGGAGCCGCCGTGAATGTCGCAGGGTTCGCACAGGGACCGGATGCGATGCCCAAGCCGGAAGGCGAGCCGGTCGACGCTACCCAGAACGCCCCGGAATCGGCCACGGAGGAATACACGATCAACGGTCCGGACGGCCGCCCCAGAACACTTCGTCGCTCGCGAATTATCGCACCGTCGGGCTACCGCTCTCACACGCTCCGCGGCACGTTCAAGATGCAGTGGATGTACATCGTCCAGCGGGGACGCATGGTGACCTTCTGGGGGGCGCGGATTCTCTCTCTCGAAACCGATTCCCCGGTGTGGCAACTCGGCGTCCGGCCGGGCGACGTTCTCACGCGGCTGGATGGTGTGCCGCTGTGGCGGGGAATGCGGCGGGGCCGTGATCGGGAATGGGACATCCCCGAGATGGAGCGGCACTACGGGGCCACCGAAGTTCGCTACATCCGCCAGGGGCAGCACATTGTCCGCGTCGGTCAGATGATTCTGGACGGCGGCCACTGGGACGACGGCAGCGGGCTCGAGCCGCTGGCCCCGTGAGCAAGTCTCCGCCAGGGCGCGTGGACATTCGCTGTCGCGGAGGCCGGCCCCCCCTGGGGGCGACCTGTGACGACCTGTGACAGCGAAAACCGTCTGAAACATTGGAGTTTTGGACCTGTGACATGTGTGACATGTGTGACGAGCTGTGGAGTCTTTTTTCGCCCCCTCTCGCGGGGCTGATCCCCCCTTGTTTGCGTTGCCAAAGAACGAACTCTCCACCCTGACGGGAGGGGTTGCGCATCGGGAAGAGTCTTCACATGCCTGCAGGGGCTTTGGGCCGGAACCTTCTGCTATAAAGGTGGTTGCGTCGCATGCCGCAGCGAGACTCTGACAGCGGGCCGGGAAGTTTTTGCCAGCGCGGAGGGCAGGTTGAACGTCCGGGCAGCCTAACCCCCTGTCACGGATTCATGAGGCAGGAGAACGGCGACACTGGTCGTCGACGCGGACCCTATTTCGCCACCTGCGAGAAGACGTACAGCAGTTCGCGTGCGATCTGGGCCGTCCGTTCGTCGTATTTCCGCGCTTCGTCAGGCGTGTTGTCGAACGCCTTTGGATCTTCGTACGGGATCGAGATCCGGGCATCCGCACCGGCGACAATCGGGCACGCCCGGTCGGCCTGCGTGCAGGTCATCACTGCGGCGAAGCCGGAGGCCGGGTTTGGAGACTGGTCGAACCTCTTGGAGAAGCAGACCATCGGCTCGGCCGCAGAGTGCCATTTCACTTCGTATTTCGGATTGCCCGCTTCGAGCAGTTCGGGAATCTCGAAACCGGCCCGTCGCAGCGCAGCGACGGCGCGGGGATTGAACGCCGTTGCTTCGGTTCCTCCGGAATACGTCTCGACGTTCGCGATACCGTAGTGATTGGCTGCCGTTCGTGCCCAAACCTGTGAGAGATGACTTCGGCGGGAATTGTGCGTGCAGATGAAGGTCAGTTTCACCGGCCGCGCGGCGGTGACCTGCGCGCGGATGTAATCGGCCAGGGGAGTAAGCTGAGCTTTCCGTTCGGCAGGAATTTCGTTGAACTCGGCCTCTCTGGCCTGCACGTATCGGGTGAGGGGCTCGGACATGGGGGTGGAGGGAGCAGCGAACATGGCCGCGAGAACCATCGTGGGGACAGGAGTCATGGCGTGATGGAATTGGAGGGAAGGCCGGCCAGTCGTCACCCACCATACCTTTGCCCAGTCGCAGATCCGATCCGCACCCGCCGGTCTTCACCGAGAATTCATGAGGTGATTAAGGTTGCTGGTTGCTGGCGGCGGCTGAAGACACTTGCCGGAACGTCGAGGGCTTGGCAGAGTGGTGCCGGCCGACATTAGACCTCGTCGGCCAGTGTTCCGTGACCTTGCGACAAGGCTGCCGTATGCGCTCGATGCTGCGTTCCGCGTTCGCGATCCTGGCCCTTGGCTATTCCCCGTTCGCCTCTGCGGCGGAGGTGGAGGAGGGCTTCGTGCGGCTCGATAACGGCAAATCGTTTGAAGGCTGGAAGATCAGCGAATCACCCGACTCCTGGTCGATCGAAGAGGGAGCTTTCAAGGCCAAGGGCCCCCGCAGCCATCTCTTCTATACGGGGGATGACAAACCGTTCAAGAACTTCGAGCTCCGCGTCGACTGCAAGGCCAAGAACAACAGCAACGGCGGCATCTACATCCACACGAAGTTTCAGGATGTGAACTGGCCCAAGTACGGCCACGAGGTCCAGGTCAACAACAGCTACACTCACGATCCCAAGAAGAGCGGCAGTCTCTACGGAATTGTGGACGTGACCGAGCAACATATCCCGGACGACACCTGGTGGACGGAGACGGTGATCGTCAAGGACCGCCACGTCACGATCAAGCTCAACGACAAGACGGTCGTCGACTACGACGAGCCGGAAGGGAAGGATGCGTTCAATAAAGATTTTGAACGCCGGCTTGGCAGCGGCACGTTTGCCCTGCAGGCTCACGATCCCAACAGCACGATCCTCTATAAGAACATCCGTGTGAAGCGGCTCCCCGATTGAGGCAGCGGGCTGCGGCCGAAGAATGGACCGGCCGCCCGGGAGGATTCTGCGAATGTGGCCTTTCGCTTCGTCGAAATGGGTGGCGTGACGCAGATTGAATCGCGAAGATTGGATTCTGATGATTGATCCAGCGGGCTCTGGCGCGGGCTCCGGGAAACTTGTTGACGCCGCTGGGACGCGGCTTTCAAGATGCAACCCATGCTGACAGCAGCCCCCACGACTTCGACGCGCGTTTCCATGACGCCGCTTACCTTCACCCCGCATTTTCGCGCGCAGGTGTGGGGCGGAAGAAGGTTGGAAAGCGTGATTGGCAAAGCACTTCCTGCTCTGGGACTCTATGGCGAATCGTGGGAGCTGAGCACGCATCCACTGCATCTCAGCCGCGTGGCTGCCGGCCCGTGGGCTGGACGCACCCTCGCCGAAGTCTGGAATCAGGTCTCGGAAGTGTGGCAGCCGGTGGGGCAGAGGGAAGATGGGGCGTTTCCGCTGCTTGTGAAGTGGCTGGACTGCGACGCGATGCTTTCGGTGCAGGTTCACCCGGGCGACGCCTGTGCCCGCCGCCTGTTGAATGAGGCCGCCGGTAAAACCGAGGCTTGGGTGATAATCGAGGCGGCGCCGACGGCCCGTATCTATGCCGGTCTGAAGCCTGGAGTCGATCGCGCCGAGCTGGAACGTCGCTCGGCCGATGGCACCGTTGCCGAGTGCCTCCATTCGTTCGTTCCTGTCCGCGGCGATGTGATTCACATTCCGGCCGGCACGGTCCATGCCTCAGGCGGGGGCATTGTGATGGCCGAAGTCCAGCAGACGAGCGACGCCACGTTCCGGCTCTTCGATTGGAACCGCGTGGGGGCCGATGGCAAACCGCGCCAGCTCCATCTGGACGAGGCCCTCGAGTGCATCGACTGGAACCGTGGTCCCGTCAATCCGATCGCGCGACTCGATCTCGACGGTCCCTGCGACTCGGCGCTCGCCTCGATCCACGAATGCCCGTATTTTCGTTTCGAGTCGCTGGCCGTGGGCAGGGAGTGGATCAACCTTCCGGGCGACGAAATGGCGATCGTGATGTGTCTCTCTGGCTCGGTCACGATTGGCGACGGCGATGACGCACTGACCCTTGATGCCGGTTCGACCTGCCTGCTGCCGCCGAATCCCTCGGGCTGGACCGCGTCGTCCGAGGCCGACCGGTTCGGCCGGGCCCTGGTCGTGCACACGGGCAAGTCCTGATAGCCGAATTCGCTGCCGATTGCTTTTGCTCGCTGGTCGCCCGGTACTGACTCGCCTGCCGCGGCGCGAGCATTCGCTGCCATTTCGCCTGTTCTCAGCGTGGTCGTAGATACGGCGCGACTACCTTCCCGTCCGCGCCGACCGTTATGCTGAGTGGTGATCGTGTCGGGATGCCATGCGACATCCGCAGTTTCACTTGTCGGCGGGGACAGGCATGCGTGGTTGGCTGTGGAACGTTCTGGCCGTCGGAAGCCTGACGCTGCTGTCGTCGACAGCAGTCATTGCGGACGCTCCCGACTACGTCCGTGACATCGAGCCGATCTTTCTCAAGCACTGCAGCGACTGCCACGGTGTCGACGTCTCGCAGCAGGATCTTCGGCTCGACTCGTTCGTCGGAGTGAAGCGAGGCGGGAATGGCGGAGCCCTTGTCGTCCCCGGCAAGAGTGGCGAGAGCCTGCTGATCGATGCGGTGACCGTGGGGAAAATTACGGCGAAAATGCCTCCCGAGGATTACGGTGACCGTTTGTCGGCGAAAGACGTCGAGTTGATCCGGAACTGGATCGATGCCGGCGCTTCGGGGCCGGATCACGCCGTGGAGAAACCGAAGACCATCACCAGCGACCACTGGGCCTTTCAGCCGATTGCGAATGTTGTTCCGCCTGTCGCCGATGACGCAGGCTGGTCCCGGAATCCGATCGACCGGTTCATCTGGACCGAACTCCAGAAGGCCGGTCTGGCTCCTTCACCCGAGGCTGATCGCCCCACCCAGATTCGACGGCTGTATCTCGACTTGCTGGGGATGCCTCCCGCGGTTTCGACGGTCGACGAATTCGTACACGATCCCACTCCGGACGCCTATGAGCAGCTGGTGGACCGGGTGCTCGCTTCGCCTCACTATGGCGAACGCTGGGGGCGGCACTGGCTCGATCAGGCCCGCTATGCCGACTCGAATGGCTACACGATCGATTCCGCCCGTTCGATGTGGAACTACCGCGACTGGGTGATCAACGCGATCAACGACGATCTGCCCTTCGACCAGTTCTCGATCGAGCAGCTCGCCGGAGACATGCTTCCCGAGCCGACGCGCGAGCAGCTGATCGCGACCGGTTTCCACCGCAATACGCTGGTCAACGAGGAAGGGGGGACCGATCCGGAGCAGTTTCGCGTCGAAGCCGTGGTCGACCGGGTGAGCACGACGGCCAGCGTGTTCATGGGGCTCACCGTCGGCTGCGCGCGCTGCCACGATCACAAGTACGACCCGGTCTCGCAGCGCGAGTTCTACCAGATGTTCGCGGTTTTCAACGGCGCCGACGAACCGACACTGCAGCTGCCGACGGAACAACAGGCCTCGGAAGAGGCGCCGCTCGATGCCGAAATCGCGACTGTCAGGAAGCGGATTGCGGACGTGGAAGCGAATAGCGCGGCACGTCAGAAAGACTGGGAGCAACGCCTCCATCAAGAAATCACGCAGCTTGAAAAATCAGGGACATTTCCAGAGGCCGCCGGTGTACTGAAGCATTGGAAGTCTCTGTTGGGCGTCCCGGCCGAAAAACGCAAGCCGGCACAGCTGAAAGAGCTGCAGGACGAATTCTTCAAACACGACATCGAGCGCATGCCGCTGATGGCACAGCTCAACGAGCTGGGGGCGAGAAAGAAGCAGCTGGCTGCCAAGGTGACCACCACACTGATCATGCGCGAACGACCTGAGCCTCGCCCGACGCATGTCCACATGCGCGGCGATTTTCTCCGCCCTGGCGCAGCGGTGTCCGCGGGGACTCCCGCCGTGCTGCCGCCGGCGCAGCGCACTGGTGAACGACTTTCCCGGCTCGATTTCTCGAAGTGGCTGTTCTCGCCCGAGCATCCACTCACAGCGCGGGTGACCGTCAATCGCGCGTGGCAGACGTTCTTCGGCCGCGGCCTTGTGGCGACCGAGAACGATTTCGGTCTCCAGGGGGACGCCCCCAGTCATCCGCAACTGCTCGACTGGCTCGCCCGTCGCTCCCAATCGGAAGGCTGGAGCATGAAATCGCTTCACCGGCTGATCGTCACGAGCGCGACGTATCGCCAGTCCTCCGCAGCGCGACAGGACCTCTCCGGAAAGGATCCCTACAACATCCTCGTCGGCCGGCAGCAGCGACTGCGACTGGAAGCCGAAATCATCCGTGATTCCGCACTTGCCTCGAGCGGCCTGCTGGTGGAACACATCGGCGGTCCCGGGGTCTACCCGCCGCAGCCCGAAGGGATCTACCGGTTCACGCAGCAGGTGAAGTACTGGAAGCAGCGCGTCCCCCAAGACAACTACCGGCGCGGGATCTACACCTACTTCTGGCGTTCCAGCCCGTACCCGTTCCTGATGACGTTCGATGCTCCCGATTCGAATGTCACCTGTACCCGCCGCGTGCGGTCCAATACTCCGCTGCAGTCATTGACGCTGGCGAACGACGCGGTGTTCGTCGATCTGGCGAACGGACTGGCCCGGCGTGTTCTCGCGGAAGCGTCCGCGGATGAGACCGCACGGATCGACCACGCGTTCCGCCTCTGCTTCTCCCGTTCGCCGACGGTCGACGAACAGACGCGACTGCAGAAGTTCGTGGCCGGCGAGCGGGAGCGTCTGCGAGGTCAGGTTCCGGACCAGGAACTCGATCAGGCAGTCTGGGCCGCCGCTGCGCGGGTTCTGATGAATCTCGACGAGTTCGTCACGCGCGAGTAGCGGCCGGGAGGGGCGTCAAAATCCTCCCGGCCCGCACTCACCCGGCGGCACGCTCCGGCAGCGGAGCGGAGGCCGCGGTTTTCGCCGCGAACTGTGACGTGCCTACCACCTTCTCTCTGGATCGCTTGATGCGCGTCCCCAGGATGCAGAGCAGTGCGGGGAGGAACACCATTTCTCCGAGCAGGGAGGTCACCATCTGGCTGGCCATCAGGAAGCCGAAACGCGATGTCGGCGTGAAGCTGGAAAGGCACAGCGCCAGCATGCCGATCGTGCTGATGACCGTTGATTCGACCAGCGGCCGTCCGCTGTGTTCGAGGGCGGCCTGGCAGGCCTCGATGGCCGTTTTTCCCTTCTTCACCGCGTTCTGGAAGAAGACCAGGAAGTGGAAGGTGCAGTCGACCGAGATTCCCAGCGCGATGCTGCCGGTCATCATCATGCCGATGTCCACCGGCAGTCCGGCATGACCGACGGCGCCGAAGACGATGACGATCGGCATGATGTTCGGGATCATGGCGATGATTCCGATCAGCGGCGACCGCAGCGCGATCACCATCACCAGCCAGATCGTGAGCACGGCCTGGCTGAAGCTCTGCCAGAAGCCGGAAAAGATTTCTGCCTGGGCGTTGCCCAGCATCGGGGCGATGCCCGTGAACCGGATTGGCACAGGGGAATTGGCCGTGAGCCGGGCGAGGTCGTCGCAGACGAGGGCCGACGACATGGCGTCCGTCAGCCGGACCGAAATGCGCCACAGCCGCTGCTCCTGGGCCAGGAGGCCGCTGCTCGAATCGCCCGACTGTGCTTTAGAGAAAAGTGCCGAAAGCGCGAGAGGGTTCTCGGGGAGCTGCTCCGGGAAGAACGACGCGATCGACAGGGTGTGTCGCACCGCGGCATGCGAGGAAATCAAACGCTGAGTGTCGCGGACAGTTTCCAGCCGTTTGACGAACGGAGTATCGCTGACGCCAAAGTCCACGATCGCTTCAATTGAGTTGGCGCCCGTCAGTTCCTGCTCGATGCGCCTGAGGTCGCGGCGGACGAGATTCTCGCGCGGCAGGAAGTCGACCGGATCGAGCCGCGGAGCGAGCTTCGCGATTCCGAACCCTGAAACGATCATCAGGATGGCGCCGAACCCGATGGCTGCGAACCGATACCGCCCAATGAAGCCGCCCCATTTTGCGAAGTTGATCAGGCTCCGATGCGCGGCCTGCTTGGGCGAATAGTCGGGCCAGATAGAAATCAGTGCGGGAACGAACACCAGACCGACAAACGAGGCGATCACCGCGCCCAGGGCGGCCGCGTAACCGAAATCGCCCACCGGCTTGATACTGCTGACGTTCAGCGAGATCAGTCCGAGGAGGGTTGTCAGGGTGGAAAGGAGGCAGGGCCAAACCGATTCCTTCAGGGCGTGGCCCAGCGGATCGGCGTGTTTCGCGTCGCGTGCGGCGGTGTAGTAGTCGAGGACGTGGACGGCGATGCCCAGCGTGAACACCATCACCATCACGGACAGCGAGCCCATGATGAAGTTCATCTGGCCGCCGAGCGCCACGATCGCGAAGTGCGTGAGGTAGATGCTCCACAGCGTCACGCCGAGGACCGACAGGCTCATCCTGAAGTCCTTGAGCGAATACTGCAGGAGAGCCCAGCAGATGACGAGCATGGCCGCGAAGAATCCGCGCGACGCCTCAGGGCTTCCGAGGCGGTCGAGTTCGGAGACGACGACCGGACCGCCGGTCAGGCAGATTTCAGGCGAGGCGAGCTGGCAGTAATCGAGCACCTTGCGGACTTCGACCACTGTTTCCTTGCGGTTCTTCAGTCCATGGGCGCTCATCGAGGCGAGGATGCCCAGGAGCTCTTCTTTCTTGCCGATCACCAGTCCCTTCAGCCGATCGCGCGCTTCGCCCGGATCGACGCCCAGGTCGGTCATCCGCTTGACCATCCGGTCAGGCGTCCAGCATGTGGCGATGCCCTCGAGCTGTTCCAGCCGCGCGGCGACGGCTTCGATGAGCTGGGGCTGGACCGCATCGGGGCGCACGGCGACGACGATCACCTCGTCCGCACCGAAGTCCCGTTTGAAACGCTCGTACTCGAGACGTACCGGCGTGCCGCGGGGCAGCCACGTTTCAGTCTCGTTGTTCGACTTCAGCCGGGAACTGTTCCACAGCAGGAAGGGGAACGTGAGAATGACGGCCCAGAGCAAAGGCCGACTTGCAAATTTGAAGAACCCCGTCGCCATCCGTGCGATCTCCCTTCATCGACAGTATCGGAGGAGGGGGAGTCGCAGCCGGATGCTATGTCGCCAGCGAACTGGCTGCGGCCAAGATCGCGTCCGGTCCGTTCAAACAGTACCGATCAGGCAAGAGGCTCCGTCTACCCCGTGCGGGCTCCGGCTTACGCCGCGGGCATTTCGCGGTGCTGCAGGATCGTCGTCACAGGCGCATCGACTCCCGGTTCGGCAGTTTCCGCCGCCGACCGCTGCTTCGAGCCGGGTGGCGTCAGCATTGAGAGCATCGATGGAAGGGCCACGAGAGAGGTGATCATCGCCCCGGTCACGCCAACCGTCAGCACGAGTCCCAGGCTGAAGAGCCCGCGGTGGCTGGCCACCATCAGGCTGCCGAAGCCGACGATCGATGTCGCCGCCGTCAGCACGATCGAGCGCACGCACGCCCCCGTGATCCGGTATCCGCCCGTCTGCGAGCGGTAGTCATGGATCACGTGGACGCCGCCATCGACTCCCAGGCCCAGGAGCAGCGGCAGCATGATCATGTTGGCCTGGTTGAGCGGCACATTCGTCCATCCCAGGATTCCCAACGTCGCCACCAGTCCGCAGGCAGCGGGCAGGAGCGCGATCAGGCATTCATGAATGGTCCGGAAGTCCCACCAGAGCAGCACCAGGACGGCTACCAGTGCGTAGCCGCCGGCCTCGAGGTAGCTGTTCCAGATGGCGCGCGACGCTTCGAAGTTCTGCAGGGGCGTGCCGGTCACTTCCTGATCGATCGACCGGACCTGATTCACGAACTCTTCGAGCGGCTTTTCGTCCCACACGGCTTCCTTCGGAAAGATCTTGAGCAGCCACTTCCCCTCGGGGCTTACATAGCGGGAGTAAAATGCCTGCGAGAGATCCTGCTCGTTGACGGGTTCCAGGGCCCCGGGGCTCGCGAGATTGGCCATTTCAGGCGGAAGGGACGTCATGCCGCCGCTGAACTGCCTGATCTGTTCGGGAAGGGTTTTCGTCGACAGGTCGTCGAGGAATCGGTCCAGCTTCGCCGCTGCGACGGTCACAGCCGCCGTTCTCGACTGGGACATCTGGGTATGCAGCTCGTCGAGGGCCCGTCCAATGGCACTGGGGTCCGGAGTTTTGAGGCTCGATGCGCCGAGCGCGCCCAGCGCCCTCACGATCGACGTCATCATTTCCTGACGCTCGGGCGTCGGTGTCGGCGGGAACATCGAGGCGATCTCCTCGACGTGCCCGACTGCGGGAAGCGCCTCGAAGGCGGTCTTCCGCTCGAGGGCCGACTTGCGATCCGGCGCCATCGACACTGCATACAGCAGTGACCCCGCCGATTTCTCTTCGATCCGTTTCTGGACGAGATTGGCTTCCGTTCCCTCGGCCTGCATCTCCAGCAGGTTCGTCTCGTAGCGCACGGACGGGGCATGGCGGGCGATCACGCCGAAGATCACCACGAACGTCGCCAGGCTGACGGCGTTCCACCATCGCGCCTGGACGGCGAGTTCCCGCGGCGGCTGTGGATCGAGCTCCCAGTTCCGGTCCCACACGACCAGCGCGGGCGGAATGAAGACGAACGTCAGGATATTGCACAGGACGATTCCGCACCCGGCGATCAAGCCCAGCTCGGCGATTCCCGAAAAGTCGGTGAGCACGGCGGCGAAGAAGGCCGCGGCGGCGGTCAATGCCGCCGTCGTAATGCCGGGGCCGACGCTACGCGAGGTTTCCAGGATTGCCGGCAGAAGCGGGGTTCCGCGTTCCCGCAGGTCGGAATAGTGCGACAGGTAGACGATCGCAAAGTCGTTCCCCAGCCCGAAGAGCATGGCTGCGAACGCGATCGACAGGATGTTCAGGTGCCCGACGACGATCGCCGCGGCGGCGAAAGCCCACGCCGTGCCGACGACCAGCATCAACATTCCCAGCACAGGGTGGCGGAGCCGACGGAATCCCGCGAAGAGAACGAGCGCAACGCCGACAAACGAAAAGATCGAGGCCTCTGACATTTCGGACTGCGACTGCTTCATCTCATCGTGTTCGAGCACCGGCACGCCGGTCAGGCCGATCTGCGTGTCAGGGTGCCGTTTCTGAACGACAGCCATGAGGTCGCGCATTTTTGCGACCGATTCCGTGGCTCCGTTGAGGTCTCCCGGCGCGACGACGGGTTGCGCCTGCAGGAAGCCCATCGATCCCGCGTCGTTCAGCAGGTACCGTTCCGTCTGCTGCAATCGCCGATTCTCGATGTCTCCTTCGGCTGGATAGTCCGGCGGGGTCACGGGTTCCTGGCCAGGCTCGGCATGAGTCAGGGCGCCGATCAGTTCCAGGGTCTGCTGCTCGACCATCGCCTGCTGTTCAGGCGGCATGGCCGAGCGGTTCCTCCAGGCGACGACGAGCTGCTCGACCTGCTTGGAGAGATCCGCCAGTTCCGCGCCAGTGGCATTCGATTCTTCGAGTCTGCGATTCGTTTCGGCTTCCGGCAGCATCACGTTCATCAGCCGGAACCGGCGAAGTTTCGTGACCAGCTTCTGCAGTTCGTCTGTCGACAGAAACTGCAATCCCTTGGCCGCCAGCGGCCTGAGGTCGATCCTGTAGAGAACGTTCTTGAAAAAGCCGCTTTCTCGCTCGACGCGCGGCCCGAGGTCGTTGATGGCCTTGATGATCGCCCTGCGGTCATCCGCCTCGACGACGACGACGAGGTCTTCCGTCACATCGCCAAACGCCTTCGCGTAGGCGTTCCATCGTTTCTGGTATGGGGCATCCGGGCTGATGAGATCGGCCCGGTTCGTCTTGATGGCGAGATTCTGCCAGGCAAACAGCGAGCAGCCGATTGTTGTCGCGAAGACCAGCCACAGCGTGGCCCGCGGCCACCGGCAGGCGACGCGCGTGATGCTTTCGATGCCGGTCGCCATCCATGAGGAACGCGACGCGTCATGTCCGTCGTGTTCCATGGGTCAGGCAGCTCCCCGGCCGGTCAGTCGATTCCGCAGCCTGTTGGTCGTCATCTGGTACACGGCAGCACTTCAGATTCGGGCCGATCAATACCGGCCCGGCGAGCAAGGAGGTCTTGGAAACTGGAGATCTACCGCGCAACGCGGTGCGCAGAAGCCGGCGTCGTCATTCTAGATGCCTTCCGCCAACGCCTGAACGGCGATTTCTCCGCACTGCCCCCATGTTTTGCCGATTCCTCCCGGAATTCCCAGGTTCTCTGCACTCCGGCATTCCCTGCCGGCTGTTCGATCTAGGCGGGAGAGTCGGCGTCTGTTTCAATCCCGCCTGCTTCACACTCCAGGATGGGCTGACGCACCGCGAAGCGACTTCTGAACTTCCAGGATGGATTTCCATGAGCGAATTGGATTCGCCCCCTCCCCGCCATATGACCCTCGCCGTTTTAGCGGGGGGGCAGTCTGCCGAACGAGAGGTCAGCCTGCGCAGCGGCGCCGCCGTCGCTGCCGCGTTTCGCGCCGGAGGGCACCAGGTCTTCGAATTCGATCCCGCTCGCGACGACCTGTCCGTCGTTGACTGGCATCGTTTTCCGGTCGGCCGCCCATCGCTGGGGCGAACGGTCACCATCGATTGTGTGTTCATCGCCCTGCATGGCGCTTTCGGTGAAGACGGCCAGGTGCAGACGCTGCTCGAATCCCAGGGGGTTCCTTACACCGGCTCGGATTCGCTGGCCTCGGCGCTCGCCTTCAGTAAGTGGGAGGCCAAGCGGCGCTTCCTCGATTGCGGAGTCGCCACCCCCAATGCGGTCCGGATCAGCTCCAGCGATCCGACGGGCTTTGCACATTCCGCCGCTGATTCGATCGGCTATCCGCTCGTCGTCAAACCGGACCGCCAGGGGTCGAGCATTGGCGTGACCATCGTCCCCTCCCGGGCAAAACTGGATGAGGCGCTATCGACCTGCTTTCGGTTTGATTCCGTCGGCCTGCTCGAAGCGGCCGTCCCGGGAGACGAATGGACCGTCGCCGTGCTGGACGGCGAAGCCCTCCCACCGATTCGCATCGGCACAAGTCGCCAGTTCTACGATTACACCGCCAAGTATTCGGCGGACGACACGCGGTACCAGTTTGAAGAATCCGCGACTTCCCTGACGAATTCGCTGGTGGAACTCGCCAGATCCGCCTGTCGTGCCCTCGGCTGTTCGGGCATTGCGCGGGTCGACATCCGTCTCGATGCCCAGGGGAGTCCCTTTGTGCTCGAGGTCAACACGATTCCGGGGATGACCGATCATAGTCTCGTGCCCAAGGCGGCGGAGCGGATGGGCCTGTCGATGACCGCTCTGTGCGAGTGGGCAATCCAGTCGGCGCTCCACATCCATCACACGCGGAACAACTCGCGCGTCCTGCCGGGTCTGGCGGCGAGTCGGCCGCGGCGCCGCGCGGGGTAAGAAACAGTCGGTGACCGGCCCCGCCGTTCGCCGATGCAACGCACAGGAGCCCGGCTCCACGTGCGCGCTGTCATGTCTGCCAGAAAATCGGATTCTACCGATCGCTCGAAGTCTGCGGGGCGAACTGCCCCTGCGGTCGCGCTCTCGGTGCGCCGTGGCATTTTCCAGCCCGCGACGCTCTGGTGGCTGGCCTGCGCCCTGCTTGCCGTCGTTTTCCTCCCCTATCTTCCCTGGATGACGCCCGACCTCAGTTCGCGGCCGGAGTACCAGGTCGACTGGACGAGCGTTGCGGTCACCCCGGCGCCGCGGGGCGTTCCCGACCGCGTGGTGGAAGAGGTCCGAACGCACGCGCAGTTGCCGGAGCACCTTTCACTGCTGCAGCCGGGGCTCGCCAAGAAGTTGGCCCAGGCCTTTGAGGCGCATCCCTGGATCGAGCGCGTGAACCGGGTGGAAGTGAAACGGCAGCGGCGGATCGAGGTCGATCTGACCTACCGCCGCGTTGCTCTCGTCGTCGAAACCAGCCGCGGTTTCTACCCTGTCGATGCGGCGAGCGTGCTCCTCCCGCCGACCGATTTTGCTCCCGAGGATGTCCACAGGCTGCCGGTGTGCCGGAACGTCAAGACGCTCCCTCAGGGGGCGGCCGGCGAAAAGTGGGGGGACACCGTCGTCGAGTGTGCGGCACGCATCGCGGATTCGATTGCTCCCGCTGGCGATATCGACCGGAACTGGAAACGACTCGGATTTGCAGCCATCCTCGCCCCCGTGCCGAAAGTGGCCGATCCACTTCCCGAAGACCTGTCGTTCGACATCGCCACACGCGGCGGATCGATCATCCGCTGGGGACGCGCACCCGGCGCTGATGCGCTGGAACCATCCGTCGATCAGAAGCTCGAGAGACTTGGACAACTCGTTCAGAACCAGGGGAGCCTCGATGCCCCTGGCGGGCCGTTCAAGATCGACATCCGCTATGACGTCGTCTCGCTTCAGGCTCTCGACGACGCCCGCCGCGTCATCGTCCGGTAGGAAGTCTGGCCATTCCCACGCGTCGCTGAGTTGAAGCCGGCGAGACCTGTCTGTGTTCCATCGTGGAGGCGGTGGGGTCCCTGATGGAAGATGTGTGACGACCTGTGACAGGATCCACGAGCACGGAGAGGGTCTGAATCCCTGGGATTCCTGAACTGTGACATGTGTGACGACTTCTTGAGGTCCTCGATCTCGCCCGGTGATCGATTGTCTGTCTTGAATTGCCAAAGAACGAACTCTCTTCTTTGACGGGCGAGGTTGCGCGCGGGGCAGACCGCTGCGTGCCAGGGGAGCAGGGGTTCTGGAGGATCGCTGCGGGGGGGGCGGGAACCTGCGACGATTCCCAGAGTCGCGACGGCCCACTTCGAATGTCCAGACGACCCCCGCCAGTCCTGAACCCTTGTCTGCAGGTCACGCCGGTTCGGCGCACCGCGCGCTGTCGAGCCCGATCGCGACCATTTAGTGGGACGTCAATCGTCGCGCCACTTTCTCGATGTTGATCCCCGGCGGGTTGTCGACCAGGAACTGGGCATCGGTCGATTTGAGTCCGTTCGATGCCACATCCTGCACGTCGTCGCCGAAGAATTCGATGGTTGCCCTCTGCAGGCCGTCGACATCCAGTTTGCCTGTGTCGATTGCTCCCCGCGGCTTGCCGGGGGGAGGGACCAGGTCCACCAGCTTTGCCGTTCCCTGCAGCAGTGACTCCAGGCCGCTGATGCTGAGTGAGCGCTCCCATTCGGCGGGGGCGATTGAGCCGGCCAGGGCAAACAGCGGAGTCTCTGGCGCGGGCGCGAATACGCACGCTTTCGTGACCACGTCGATTCGCTGACCCGCCGCCCTCGGGCCGGGAGTCCAGGCTACCAGCGGCCCAGATTCGCGAAGCGTCATGTGGATCAGGTGCACCGGAAGTGACTGGTGAGCCCGGCCCGCAGGCGGGATCTGCAAGAACGCACCCGGGCCTGTTTTCAGGCAATTGGCGATGCGAATCATCGCAGGGCGCGAAACGCATTGTAGGCCACTGGAGGGGAAATGGCTGTCGATCATTGTGATCGTCCCGGGCGTGGCCGCTGCGGAATCCTGAGGACGCCATTCGATCGCCGGCGTGGCTGAACCCGCTCCGCTGGAAACGACGCTCCTGATGATTTCGAGGCCACGGCACTGCAGCCGAACGGCCGAATGGCACTCGAGCTGGACGTTCTCCAGCCGAACGGAATCGGCGGCCGCTTCCCAAACGGTGTCGCGCACGATCAGTCGCGCGATTCCTCCGTCCGCCCCGCGAATCACGAGTGGACCCGGTTGACGCACGTTTTGAGCCAGGTAGGTGGCGCCGGGCGTCAGCACGATCACGCCGGTTGGATCGGCTATGGGGAGCGTCTGAATCGCGGAGCCCGGCTGCCGGACTCCCGCCGTCTGGATCACCGCGGGCTCCTCAACAGGAGCCGCGCCTCCGATGGGGCGAGCCTGGCTGTCGGCAGGCAGGGGACGCGGCGGGACGGCCGCGTGGTTTTCGCTTCTCGTCCGGATGGAGGCTGGCGGGCTCGTGAACAGCCACAACGTGGCGCTGCTGATGACCACGGCCGCCAGGGTGCTCGGGAGTTGACGCGAATGCTCGACAACCTCGCGCGCGGTCTGCGTCGGAGCTTCCGTCTGGAACGTGTGGAAGAATCGCTTGAGCAGCTTCCGGTCGGCCTTCGCCGGCGGGCCGATCTGAAGTGCCATCTCGCGGAACGTCGCATAGCGGTCGACAGGGGATCGCTGCGTCAGCTTCCTGATGACGCCTGCCAGCGTGTCGGGAGTCTGCGGAGCCAGCTCGCGCACGTCCGTAATCGGCCGTGACCGATGGGCCGCGATTTTGCCGTGCGCGTCTCCCGTCGGGAACGGCGGTCGTCCTGCGGCCAGCTGCCACAGCAGGCAGCCGAGCGCGTACTGGTCGCTGCGCGCATCGGGCGCGCGGCCACTGCTGGCAACTTCCGCGTCCATTCCGTCGCAGACTTCCACGGGAAGTTCCTGCATGACGCGGAACGTTGGCATCACCGCGGCGAGCACGCCCGCGTTGAGCACGTGGAGCCCGCCCTGATCGTCGAGCCAGACGTTCCTTGGCCGCAGGTCGCCGTGGGCGACGTCGCGCTCTTCGAGAATCGAAAGGATGGGAGTGAGGCTGCGTGCGATGGCGCCCGTCACGGCCGCGGGAAACCTTCCCCGGCGGATCAGCAGTTCACGGAGCGGCGTTCCATCGACATTCGCCGATTCGACGATGAGCTCGCGCCCTCCAACTTCGGCACGCAGCGGCGCCGCCAGCCCTGGATGCGTCACACCGCGCAGTCGCGCAATCGTCGAGTCGATCGACTGCAGGGCGCTGACTCGCTCATCCGGGTGCAGGCCGTGCACCGTCAGCAGCCGGCGTTCGTTTCCTTCGAGGGACCGTGCCCGATACACGCCGCGCCACGCGTTTTCTTCCAGACAATCCTGGATGACGTGACCTGCCAGCGCGAGCCGGTCCGGGGTGGAGGAGTCGAGAATCCGTGCCTGGTACGGAGTGAGCAGGTGGTTCTGCAACAGCACGTCGATCCAGACCGAATCGAACGACGGGAGGTCGCGAACGAACTTGCAGACCGCGCCCCGGCAGCGCTGCAGATCCTGCGGCGTGCAGAGGCGCCACTCGGCGAGACACTGGCTCAACTCGCGCGAGGGCCAATCCACAGCGGGCTCCATCCCCTTTTCTGACGCAGGACTTCGGGCCAGCAGACCCGGTTTGCGCCGCGAAATCTATCCGCCGGACCAGTTATTGCAAATTGCAATCTCGCCATGCCGAAGCCGGACGCCGCGGTCGCGATTGGGGCATTACCCGATGGAGAACTCACGTGGAGCCGCAGACGGCAGGGGGCATGTCGCTCGAATGGGCGCCCTCCGGCCCGTTCACGAGCCGCATTTCAAGTCCGCACGCATCCAGTCAACCACGCGCACAGGGCTCCTCCGAAGAGGAGAGGCCCCCAGGCCGCGATCTCTGGTTTCAGGATCGCCGCCTGTCCGAGCATCGTTCCACACAGCGACATGCCATAAACGAGCCCCAGGACGAACATGCACATGGCGACGTTCTGGACGAGACTCATTTTTTCGCGGCGAGCGATCAGCGGCACGACGAGGAAGACGCCAATCAGCGTGATGACGGGGCGGGTCAATCGCGAATGCAGGTGCATGATCAGCGCCCGGGCCGAAGCGCCGCTCCCTGCCGGAATCTGGATCCGTTTCAGGAGGTCGCGAGTCGTCAGGTAACGATAGCTGCCGCCGCGGTTATAGAGCTGAGCCGGCGAGACGCTCGAAGCGATAAACACGTCTCCCGACTCGTCGGCCAACACGATGCGGTGTCCGGTGTCGCTCAGCCGGAGCGAATCAAACGACGGATTCGGCTTCTTCAGAAGCCAGCCGGCCGGAACCCGGCCCCGCGCCCCGTAATGCCGGGCCGACTCGGCCGAAATCATCTGCGGATCGGCCGAGATGTCCGGGCTCGGCAGCAGAAAATCGGGATGCAGCAGCGTCCGGTCGGATAGCCGCACGGCGGACGCGGAAATGTGGATGCGTGTTTGCGGGTCGTACTGCGAATCGACCGGCTGGGAGTCGTCCTTGACGTCGCTCTTCGTCACCTGGAGTTCGTTGGCGATCCGCGGGATGATGAATTCGGTGTTTGCGATCATGAGTCCATTGATCGCCAGCATCCCTCCGACGAACGGCATGCAGACGCGATATGTGGGAACCCCGGCCGCGAGCAACGGATGGAGCTCACCATGTTTCATCACGAGGCCCAGCGTCGCCATGACGGCGAGCACTGCGACCGTCGGCCCCAGAAGATCCAGCAGCATGCTCGACTGCACTGCGTAGTGGCGCGTCATGACCAGCAGCAGGGCGAGCGAGCCGTCGTCCTGGGCCGCCTTCTGGAAGTCGTCCAGGTTCATGAAGCCGTCGACGACTGCGTACAGACCCACCGACGCGATGAAAAGCACCGCGAACGCATACAGAAAACGGTGGAAGAGATGGCGGTCGAACGTCGTGAACACGGCACGCAGTCGAAAATGGCCGCGGATTACACGTTCAAAGGGCCGGTCGGGTCAATCCGAAGTTTGAAACGCCTGGAGAACACCCTCGATGGGCATTCCCCTGTCTCCAGGCATGGAAATCCTCGGCGCGTCCCGGATAATCGTCGGTCTCACCTTTGATCCCACCACGGACTTCCGGAGAATCTCCATGCTTCGCTGCTGCATGTTGTTTGTCGCGCTCTCAGCCGCCTGCAGTCTTTCCGCCGCCGATGCCCCGCCCGAGCCGGCCGGCATGAAACAGCTCTTCAACGGCAAGGACCTCACCGGCTGGGACGGCGATACCCGTCTGTGGTCGGTGAAAGACGGCATCATCCACGGCGAGACCACCGAGGAGAACAAGGCCGACGGCAATACGTTCCTCATCTGGAAAGGGGGCGATCTCAAGGACTTCGATCTCCGCCTGTCGTTCCGCTGCAATGCGACGAACAACTCGGGAATCATGTACCGCTCGAAGCACATCACGGAGGGAGTGAAGAACAAGTGGGTCCTCGGCGGTTACCAGCATGAGGTCCGAAACGAGACCAAGTTCCCTAACGTCTCCAGCTTCATCTACGACGAGCGAGGGCTGATCGGGAAGCGCGGCCGGATGTGCCTGGTGGGAGAAATCGCCACCTGGGACAAGGACGGCAAGAAGGTGCTTAACGAAGGCAAGCCGCTGATCGACCAGGCCGGCTTCGAAAAGCTGATGAAGCTCGACGACTGGAACGACGTCGTGATCATCGCCAAGGGGCCGACGATCAAGCACTACCTGAACGGCAAGCAGATCCTGGAGTTCACCGACAACGAGACCGGCAAAGCCATGTCGGAAGGCCTCTTCGGAGTGCAGCTCCACGCCGGCAAGCCGATGTGGGCCGAGTTCAAGAACATTCGCCTGAAGCAGGATTGAGACTGGCCAAAAGCAGAAGCCCGCGACCTGAATCTCAGGTCGCGGGCTTTTTTTGTCACTCGCCGTTCAGGCCTTTGTTGAGCCGGCCGAGGGCCTCGCTTTCGATCTGCCGGACGCGTTCCCGCGTCAGGCCGAGGGCTTCGCCGATTTCCTTCAGCGTTTTGGGCTCGCCGTCGTCGAGGCCGAACCGCATCCGGAGGATCGTTGCTTCGCGGGGTTCCATTTCCTTCAGCATGATCCGCACATGCTTGAGGTTGTCGGTTTCGAGGAGTTCTTCCTCGGGCCCCTTGTGCCGTTCGTCCGGCACCATCTCGCCCATCGACCAGGACGAATCGTCTTGCGTCGACTGGGGGCTCGAGTTGTAGAGCTGGATCGCCTTCTTCACGATCCGCAGCTTCTTAGCGGGGAGTTCCAGCTCGCGGGCGATTTCTTCCGCCGTCGGCGTGCGACCGAGTGAATCGGACAGCTTGGCCGTGGCCTTCCGCCACTTGCTCAGCAGTTCGACCATATAGGCCGGAATGCGGATCGTTTTGCCGCAATTGATCAGCGACCGCTTGATCGACTGCTTGATCCAGTAGCTGGCGTAGGTGCTGAACCGGGTGTTCATATCCGGATCAAACCCCTCGACCGCCCGGAGGAGGCCGAGGTTGCCTTCTTCGATCAGGTCCTGGAGCGGGAGCCCCTTGCCCGAGTAGCCGCGGGCAATGTTGACCACGAGCCGCAGGTTGGCGCGGACCATCCGGTCGCGGGCGGCATGATCGCCGGCCGAAATGCGACGCGACAGGTCTTTTTCATCCTGGGCGGTCAGCAGTGCTGTTTCATTGATTTCCCGCAGGTAGGTTTCGAGGGGGGTCTGAACCGCGGTTGACAGGCGGCGCTTCGGAGTCGTCGTCGTCTTGGACATAGGTATTGGGGTGAATCCAGCAGCCATTCTCGCGGCCGGGGAAGGCCCGGAAGGCGGCTTTGTCGGAGTTCAAGTGGGCGAAGACCTCTGCAGAATCATTCCGCGTCCTCGCAACCCCGGCACATCCATGAACCCACACCACAGATATCGGCGAAATCTGCCGCCACTGTTCACCCTTGGGAGTGGAGAACCGCGGCGTTTGCAAAAGGGGGGCAGACTGCGCGACACACTCCGGTTGTGGCGATTATGCGGGGCTGGCCGAGGTTGCTGACCGCGTGGGCATCCTCCCAGGCCCTTCTGCGTCGGAACCGCCTTGAGAGAGGGCCGAAACGGTCGTTTGATGCGAGCGATGGGCGGTCTAAAGAGAGCAAGGGACGTGGTTTGTGATGAGTGGCAGGCCTTTGATGGCGGTCCGCATCCCACGTGGGGAACAGGGATGACGTAACTTCAGCGGCCGGTTGACACTCCGAAAATGCGGCTATACAACCGGGCTCGACTCAGGACGCTGGCATTTGCTCCAGGAAAAAACGTCGGTCATCGCTCAGGGACGGGCTCGCAACTCCAGTTGCAGCGACGGGTTACGATACTCACCTTGATTTGCTCCCCGCGCCGAAACTGAGGGGGCGAAAGGCGGCCATGGCTAAGAAGGATATGTCGCGCAAGAGCGTGAAGAAGACGCCTCCGCCGCGCCCCGCCAAGCCTCGGGTGGCTTCGCACCCGACCCCTGAGCCCAAAACGGTCGTCAAAAAGAAAACCGCGGCGTCGACCGAGACGAAGCTCAAGGCCGTCGACGCCGAGCTGATCAAGGTTCTCAACCGCCGCACGGAGTTGACCCTCGAAGCGCTGGTCGCCGACCCGGTCACCCGCCACCAGCTATGGTTCAATCCCCAGGCCGAGCAGGAACTGTGGGAACGAATCGAGGCCCTCAACGTCGGGCCTCTTCCGCAGAGCGCCGTCCGGGCGGTCTTTCGAGAGATTCTCAGCGCGGCCCGCGCGAAGATTCGCACTGTCCGCGTCGCGTATCTCGGACCTTCCTTCAGCTTCACGCACCTGGCCGCTCTCGAGCGGTTCGGCAAGTCGGCCGACCTGATTCCGGTCAACACGATTGCCTCCGTGTTTGAGGAAGTGAATCGAGGACACGCCGAGTACGGCATCGTCCCGATCGAGAACAGCACCGACGGACGCATCGTCGACACGCTCGACATGTTCACCCGTCTGCCGCTTCGCATCTGCGGCGAGGTGCTGATGTCGGTGCACCACAATCTCCTGTCGCGGTCGCCGCGCGGTGAGATCACCGAGATCTATTCCAAGCCGCAGGCGTTGTCGCAGTGCCGCGACTGGCTGTCCCGGAACATGCCGCAGGCCCGCACAATCGAGATGACCAGCACTTCGGCGGCGGCCCAGCTCGCCCGCGACAAGCCGGGAGCGGCCGCGATCGCGACGCGTCAGGCGGCCGTGCAGTACGAACTGCAGATCGTCGCCGAGTCGATCGAGGATAACGCGCACAACGTCACGCGGTTCGCGATCATCGGCGAGGAGGAAACGCGGCCGAGCGGGCGGGATCGCACGGCGCTCCTGCTGCAGATTCCGCATTCCCCAGGCGCTCTCTCCGAAGCCCTGAGCGCATTCAAGGCGAACAACATCAACCTGACCTGGATCGAGTCGTTCCCTCTGCGCGGGGCCGAGTCGGGCTACCTGTTCTTCCTCGATTTCGAGGGGCACCGGAAAGAGCCGCGAGTCCAGAAGGCGCTGCAGTTTGTCGAGAAGAAGGCCGTGCGGATGGAAGTGCTCGGCTCGTATCCTCGGAGTGAAGTCGTCGAGTAAAGCGTGCGGCCGGCCGACGCGCGACGCAGGCGAGCAAGTTTAGACTCGGCTGGCTAGCCTCACTTCCGCCCGGATTAACTGCAGCAGCATCCTGTCGGCGTGAACGACCATCCAGATTCCGCAGGGAATCAGGAACAAGGCGAATGCCATCGCGATCAGGGAGCCCTGCGAACTGAACTGCTGGCAGACGACGGTCGTGCCCATGACCATGTAAAGCAGCCCCGCCGCCTTGTATTTCCTGATCGTCGAATCGCTTTGTCCTGAACTCGACAGGTTGCTCGGCGTCTCGGCGGTGTCCATGGATTTCACCCATTCAGAGGGAATCTGACGTCGTCGACTCGATTGCAGACTTCACGCGGTCGCTGTCATCTCCTGCGGCTGCGTAAAGAACTCCGCGATCACTTCCTCCAGCGGCCGTTCGTGGACCCCCACGTCCTCGACCTCGTATCGCGCGAGCACTGACGCCAGGACTTCCGGAATCTTCTCCCGGGGAACGGCCAGCTTGACCTTTGGCGGCTGAACGTCGAACACGTTGCCATAGGTCGAGAGGTCCGCCGGCACTTCGGTCCCCGCGAACTCCAGGCTGATCACCTTGTTGGCGCTGAACCGCTCCACGATGTCCGCCAGCGGGCCGTCGTGCTTGATCTCCCCCTGGTTGATGATCACGGCCCGGCGACACAGGGCCTCCACGTCCTTCATGTAGTGGCTGGTGAGGATGACCGTGATCTTCTGTTCGGCCTGGTAGAACTTCAGGAATTCCTGCACTTTGCGCTGTGAGACGACGTCGAGGCCAATCGTCGGCTCGTCCAGCAGCAAGACTTCGGGACTGTGGAGCAGGGCGGCGATCAGTTCCATCCGCATGCGCTCGCCGAGGGAGAGTTCGCGCACCGGCTGGCTGATCAGCTTCCGCACCTCGAGAAGGTCGATCAGTTCGTCCTTCCGTCGCTGAAACTGTTCGGGCTCGATGCGGTAGATCTCCTTGTGCAGCAGGAACGATTCCTGGGCCGGCAGGTCCCACCACAACTGGTTCTTCTGCCCCATGACAAGTGAGAAGCGCCGCCGGTAGCCGTGTTCCCGTTTCCAGGGAATATGCCCCAGGACTTCCGCCTCGCCGGCCGTCGGCACGATCAGCCCGGAGAGCAGTTTGAGGGTGGTTGTTTTCCCGGCGCCGTTGGGCCCGAGAAACGCGACCATTTCACCAGTTTCGATCTTAAAACTGACCTCCCGGACGGCCTCGACCGTTTTGTACTGTCGGCGCGCAAGCCCCCGCACCGAGGCCCAGAGTCCCTCGCTTTTCTGATAGACCTTGTAGACCTTCCGCAGGTGCTTTGCTTCGATCGCCGGCATGGGGGCGATCGTAGTGCGACTGAGGAGGCCCGGCCAGCGGATCGTCAAAGGCCCGGCCTCTGAATCGGAGGTTCGATCCCAGTCTCAGAGGGGATTCTGAAATTGCGTGAGAAGCCGGGCTGCTCCGGGCCTCACTTCACCCAGGTTTTCGGATAGCCCGTGAGTGGGGAGCCGTCTTCAGGCTTCCACATCGCCACCCGGTCGATGGCTTTCGCCAGGGCGATGTCGCTGTCCGAAATCGCCTTCACACGGTGCGTCTGGAGTTTCACGACAACCTGCGCATAACCCAGTTCGAGATCCGGGTGGTGGTACGCCGCCTCGGCGACATACGCGATTGCATTCGCCAGCAGCATCGTGTGCGGCCATCCCGGCGTGACGTACTTTCGCCGCAGCCAGCCGTCACGAACCTCCCACCCTGGAAGGGTTTTCAGTTCCTTCTCGAGGTCGGCTTGCGACAGGACGACGTCGTTGTGCTTTTCCATGGGGCCGCTGCTCCGGTGAATCGTGCGGGATGCGTGTGTGATCGAGAGGTTATTATCGTGGCGGATTGCGCCAACAACAGGGGCCCGTCCACGTCAATCTTGAGTGGCGTCTCGAACACTCTGAACGTGCCGGTCGAAGTACTACAGGCCTTCGTTCAACGGCTGCAGTTCCGTCGGCAGGAACTTCCCGTCTTTCCGGATCAGTTCCCCATCAAACCACACTTCGCCCCCGCCCGCCTCCGGCGTCTGCATCAGAACCAGGTCCCAATGCACGCGGCTGCGGTTGCCGTTGTCGGCCGTTTCGTAGGCGTTCCCCGGCGTGAGGTGCATCGAGCCGCCGATTTTCTCGTCGAACAGCGTGTCGAGCATTGGCTTGCGAATGCGGTTGTTACATCCCAGTGACCATTCACCCAGGTAGCGCGCCCCATCATCCGAGTCGAGGATCTGGTTCAGCCGCTCCGGTGCGTTCCGGCAGTCGGCCTTCACGATCTTGCCGTTCCTGAACTCGAACCGGATGCCCTCGAAAACCGTCCCCTGGTAAAGCGAGGGGGTGTTGTACTGGATGACTCCGTTGGCGCTGTCGCGGACGGGGCAGGTGAAGACTTCGCCGTCGGGGATGTTTCGCCGCCCGTTGCAGGGAACGACGTTGATCCCTTTGATCGAGAACTTGAGGTCGGTGCCAGGCCCGAGGATGTGAACGTCGTTGGCCTCGAGCATCCGCTTTTTCAGCGGCTCCTGGCGACGCTCCATTTCCGCGTAATCGGCCGTGCAGACGTCGAAATAGAAGTCCTCGAATGCGGACGTGCTCATCTGGGCCGATTGGGCCATGGCCGGTGTCGGATAGCGGAGGACGACCCAGCGCGTTTTGGGCACGCGAATATCGAGATGCACGGGCTTCCACCAGTGCTCCTGGCTGAGGTCCATCTTGTCGGCCGGGACATCGGCGAATTCTCGCGCGTTCGCCGCGCCTCGGATGCCGATATAGCCATCCATTTTCGCCATGCGTTCCTTTTCAAACTGACCGATCAGGCCGATCGATTCCGCCGTTCCCGCGAGGTAGAGCGAACGGAGGACGAGGTTGTTCTTGAGGGAGACGACAGGCCGGGCGCCGCGCTCGGCTGCGAGTTCGACGAGCCTGCACACAAGGGCTGGATCGGGCAGATCGAACGCCTCGATCAGCACTGATTCACCGGGCTTCAGCCGGCAACTGTGATCGATGAGGACGTGGGCCAGGCGGTCAACTCGCGGGTCTTGCATGAAGAAATCCTCAAGGAATTACCAGTCGCGGGCATGGTACTCGACGATTTCCCCGAACTTCACCCGTCACGAGGTAGCCACTTCAGGCTCTTCTGCCTATGTTCGGCTCCTGCTCACAACTCAAGGAGGCTGCAGGCCTTAGTAAGGGCGTTTTCGACGGACCATGTCTCACAACATCATCCTCACCCTGACGATTGGCCTGACTGCGGCGCTGCTTCTGGGGTACATCACTCAACGGCTTCGACTCTCGCCGATTCTGGGCTACCTGCTCGCCGGTGTGCTAATCGGTCCGCTGACTCCGGGCGTTGTCGTCGACCAGGACGCCGCCATGCAGTTTGCGGAGATCGGCGTCATCCTGCTGATGTTCGGCGTCGGGCTGCATTTCGACTTAAAAGACCTGCTCGCCGTCCGGAAAATTGCCATCACCGGGGCGCTGTTCCAGATCGCGGCGGCCACGTTATTCGCGATGGTCTCGATTCACGCGGCCGGCAGCACGTGGACGACGGGATTCGTGGTCGGCGTCGCCATCTCCGTCGCCAGTACGGTGGTGCTGATCCGCGTCCTCACGGACAACAACGTGCTCGATACCGAGCGCGGGACGATCGCTGTCGGATGGCTGATCGTCGAGGATCTGTTCACGATTTTCGCTCTGGTGGTGCTCCCGTCGCTGGCGGCGATCGTGAAGGGAGAGGATGCCTCTACGGGGACGATCGTGGCCACTCTGGGGCTGGCGGCCATCCGTGTGGCCGTCCTTTGCCTTCTTATCCTGGGGGGCGGACGGCGGGTGATTCCCTGGATCCTCGGCAAGGTGGCTCAAACCCGTCAGCGGGAGCTGTTTACGCTGACGGTGCTGGTCATGGCGCTCGCCATCGCGACCGGGTCTGCGGCGGCGTTTGAAGTCTCGATGGCCCTGGGAGCGTTTCTCGCCGGCATGGTCGTCGGGCAGTCGGAAGTGAGTCATCAGGCTGCGGCCGACGCTCTCCCGATGCAGGACGCATTCGCCGTTCTGTTCTTCGTGTCGGTGGGTATGCTGTTCGATTACACGGCCATGAGGGACCACCCGGGGCTGTTTGCCGAAATCCTGATGGTGGTTCTCATCGTCAAGCCATTGGCGGCCATCGCGATTGTGTGGTTCCTCGGGTACTCACCGCTGGCCGCCCTCACGATTGCGGTGGCACTTGCGCAAGTGGGCGAGTTTTCGTTCATCGTGGCAGACCTGGCGTTGAAGCAGGGGTTGATGGAGCCCTTCCATCGCAGCCTGCTGGTCGCCACCTCGATCATTTCGATCACCCTGAATCCGATCCTGTTCCGCGGCATTGCGCCGTTGGAGCGGTGGCTCAAAGCCCGTCCCGCGCTGTGGCGGCGCCTGCAGCAGCGGTCTGAGTCGCGGGTCGCCATTCGAGGGCTCGAAACGCTCGTTGTGGACGATGCTGACCAGGATCGCAGCCGTGCCGTCATTATCGGCTACGGCCCCGTGGGACGCGTCTGTGCGTCGATCCTCCGGGACTTCGATTTCATTCCGGCGATCATCGATCTCAACATCGACACTGTCAGATCGTTGCTGGCCCGCGGGGAGACCGCGATCTATGGCGATGCGAGCAATCGCGACATTCTGAAGGCCGCAGGGATCTCCCAGGCCAAATACCTGTTGCTCACGATTCCCGAACTCTCGACGCGGACCCTGATCGTCATCGCCGCGCGGGAATTGAACCCGGATCTCAAGATCTTCGTCCGTGCCCGGTATGTCGGCGAGCGCGCCTGGCTCGAGGAGATCGGCGTAACCGAAGTGGCCTACGAAGAGGCCGAAGCGGCCTGCGGGTTGGGCTCGCTCCTCCTGCATGAAGTGGGGGCGACCAACGAGCAGATCGAGGCGGAAATGGTCCGTATTCGCCGAGGCTTCGCTGTGCGTCCTGAAGACAGGGAATCGAGTTCCCCGGGGCACTGAGAGCCACTGTTTGAACCGGTCATCAGGCATCAAAAAAGCCCGACTCCTGAAGGAGCCGGGCTTTCACTTCGAGCAGTCAGGCCGTTCAGGCTTGCCTGTGGATTCAGTGGCCCATCATCTTGCGGAACTCGCCGAAGAGGTAGCTGCTGTCGTGCGGACCTGCGGCGGCTTCGGGGTGATACTGGACGCTGAAGGCCGGCATGCTCGTGTGACGCATTCCTTCAACGGTGTTGTCGTTGAGGTTGATATGCGTGATTTCCACGTCCTTCGGCAATGAATCGGCGTCCACGGCAAAGCCGTGGTTCTGGGAGGTGATCTCGACCTTCTTGGTCCGTTTGTTCAGCACCGGCTGATTTCCGCCGCGGTGCCCGAACTTGAGCTTGTAGGTCTTGCCGCCCAGGGCCAGGCCGAGCAGCTGGTGCCCGAGGCAGATGCCAAAGACTGGCTTCTTGCCGAGAACCCCCTTGATCGCATCGACGGCATAGGTCAGCGGCTCCGGGTCGCCGGGGCCGTTGGAGAGGAAGACCCCATCCGGATTGTGAGCCAGAATCTCGTCGGCCGTCGACGTGCCAGGGACGACCGTGACCTTGCAGCCCATGTCCGACAGGTGCCGCGTGATGTTCCACTTCATGCCGTAGTCGACGGCGACGACGTGCGGCTGCTTGCCGCCGTTGTGCGGTTCGCAGGCGGCCGGCGCGGTTGTGTGGCGAACCAGTTCATCCAGTCCCTGATTCCAGCCGGCGGCCTTTTCCGGCATCACTTCGCGGACTAGGTCCTGTCCGACGAGTGCGGGAGCGGATCTGGCCTTCCGGATGAGCGAGGCGTCATCGAGGTCGATTGTCGAAAGCACGCCAGTCATCGCGCCGTGGACGCGGATGCGTCTGACGAGGGCGCGGGTGTCGACTCCCTCGATGCCGATGATCCCGTTCTCGCGCAGGTAGTCCTGGAGCGGCTGCTCCGAGCGGAAATTGCTCGGCTCGCGGCAGAGTTCCTTCACCACGAAGCCCCGCAGCGAAAGCCCCTTGCTTTCCACGTCCTGCCGGTTGACTCCGTAATTGCCGATGAGGGGGTAGGTCATCGTCACAATCTGCCCGTTGTAGGACGGATCGGTGAGGATTTCCTGGTAGCCCGTCATGCTGGTGTTGAACACCACTTCGCCGGAGATTTCACCTTCAGCGCCGAAGGCGACGCCGGTGAATACGGTTCCATCAGCCAGAGCCAGTTTCGCGTTTTTTTCCATCGTTCGTCGTTGAGCCTTATCGCAACCGGCGCGCAGGGTGATCCGGGGTGGGAACAGGAGGGCTCCGGCCGGCGCCGGCCAAATGATAGACGGGGGGGCCGGGGAAGTCATGTGAACCGCCGTTCCGGCGCACGAGCGGGGTGGACGGAGGATGGGCGGGCAGGCGTGAAACATTGGAATTCCGAGCGAGGCTCACAAGCATCTCAGGTTTTGTGTGTCAGCGCGGCGCATTCCACGCTTCCTTGAACGGGCCGTTGGAGTCACCCGGGAGAGCGGCGGCGAAGGCTGGATTTCGTGATCGTCGTTTGGCATTTGATTCTGGACCTCCTCAATCCAACGGGTCGAGTTGCGCGAATGGGTGGGCCAAGCGACCGTCAGGGTGGCTTTCAGGCGGCGTTGGGACAGAATGTGTTGGCGGGCGACCTGCACGGCGCCTGTCTTTCCAAGAGAACCCGGGGAGCTGCCGCCGATGCCTCGACTCGTTCTGATCCTTTTCGTGGGCTTTTCTGCACTCATGTGTGCGGATCCGGGGTTCGCGGCCGACGTTCCGAACATTGTCCTCGTCATGCCGGATGACATGGGCTGGGGGGACATCGGAGCGCATGGCAACCCGCTGATCAAGACGCCGAATCTCGACCGTCTGCACGGCGAGAGCCTGCGGTTCACCGACTTTCATGTCAGCCCGACGTGCGCACCGACCCGCTCCGCTCTGCTGACAGGGCGCCACGAATTCAAGAACGGCGTGACCCACACGATCAACGAGAGGGAGAGACTGACGCTCGACGCCGTCACGCTGGCGCAGGTGCTCAAGACGGCCGGCTACACGACGGGAATCTTCGGCAAGTGGCACCTCGGGGACGACGACCCGCACCAGCCGTTCAACCGGGGTTTCGACGAGACGTTCATCCACGGCTGCGGGGGAATCGGGCAGAGCTATCCAGGCACCTGTGGCGATTTCCCGGGGAACGAGTACTTCAATCCGGTCGTGCGGCATAACGGCACGCCGGTCCGGACCGACGGGTATTGCACGGACGTGTTCTTCCACCGCGCGCTCGACTGGATGAGCGACCGCGGTTCCGAAGCGAAGCCGTTCTTCGCCTACATCACGCCGAACGCGCCGCACTCTCCGCTGATCAGCCCCGGACACCAGTACGACGAACTGTATGAGGGGAAGGAGATCAACGGGAAAAAGCTGGCCGACAAAGACGTCGCCTACTACTCGATGATCACGAACATCGATGAGAACCTCGGAAAGCTGATGGGAATGCTCAAGACCCGCAATCTCGAGCAGAACACGCTGCTGATCTTCATGAGCGACAACGGTGGAACGCACACGCGACTGTACAGCGGCGGGTTCCGCGGACAGAAGGTGATGCCCTACTACGGCGGGACGCACAGCCCGGCGTTCTGGCGATGGCCCGCCCGAATCTCCGGCGGGCAGGACTGTCGGGCGATGACGGCTCACATCGATATTCTTCCCACCCTGATGGAGGTCACCGGCGCGAAATGGACCGATCCGCTCAGGAAACAGGTGGAAGGCCGAAGCCTGGCTCCGCTGCTGAAGGATCCCGGGGCCGAGTGGGCCGATCGGACTCTGGTGACGCACGCCGGGCGGTGGCCCAAGGGGCAGGTGGCCGAGTCGAAGTACCGGCAGTGCGCGATCCGCAATACGCGGTTTACCCTGGTGAACAACGTGGAGCTTTATGACCTCGTGGCCGATCCGGGGCAGACGATGAATGTCATCTCCGAGCATCCGCAGGTCGTCGCGGAGCTTCAGAAGGCCTATGACCAGTGGTGGAGCGACATCCAGCCGCTGCTGGTGAATGAGGACGCGCCGGTTCCCGCGGTCAATCCGTACAAAGAGCTCTACGAGCGGACACTCGGAAAGGCGAACCAGGCAGCGCCCCAGGGGCGTTGACGTCAGGCCTTTTTCATGGCGTCGAAGTCGAGCGGTTTGGTCAGGTCGATTGAGGCGTCGGCTCTTGGCAACTCGTACTTGAGACCGCTGGCGCAGTTGAAGAGAACGGCGGTCTCATCAGGCGAGAGCCGTTCGTCGCGCGCTGCCTGCTGGTAGGCCGCGAACGTCGCGGCACCTTCGGGACACATCAGGAATCCTTCCCGGCGCGAGACTTCGTTGCGGGCGGCGAGGATGGCGTCATCGTCGACGGCGATCGCGAATCCGCCGCTTTCTCGGACGGCCCGCAGCATGAGAAAATCCCCAACTGCGGCCGGCACGCGGATTCCCGAGGCCACTGTGTGGGCATTTGGCCAGAGGTCGGCATGCTCAACGCCGTCCTTCCAGGCCTTGACGATCGGGGCGCAGCCGGTCGATTGCACCACGACCATTCGCGGGAGCTTGCCGGTGATCCAGCCGATTGCCTTCAGTTCCTGGAAGGCCTTCCACATGCCGATCAATCCCGTGCCGCCGCCCGTCGGGTAGAAAATGATGTCCGGCAGCGACCACGCGAATTGCTCGGCCAGCTCAAGGCCCATCGTCTTCTTTCCTTCGATGCGATAGGGCTCTTTCAGCGTGGAGCAGTCGAACCACCCCATCGGCTCCTTCCCGGCGCCGACGATTTTTCCGCAATCGTTGATCAGACCGTTCACCCGCCAGACCTTCGCCCCCTGGGCGGCGATCTCGCGGACGTTCACCTCGGGAGTGTCCTCCGGACAGAAAACATAGGCTTCGATCCCTGCCCGCGAGGCATAGGCTGCCATTGCTGCGCCGGCGTTGCCGTTCGTCGGGATCGCCATTCGGGCGATGCCGAGTTCCTTTGCCATCGAGACGGCCAGGCACAGGCCGCGTGCCTTGAAAGACCCGGTTGGAAGACGACCTTCATCCTTGATGAACAGGCCACCTGTCCCCGCTCTCAACGACGGCGCTTCGATCAGCGGCGTCATGTTTTCACCGAGGCTGACGATGTTCTCCGTCCGCCGAACTGGCAGGAACTCGCGGTACCGCCAGATGTCGGCGGGACGCTGCCTGAGATCGTCCTTCGAGACGGCCCCCTGCAGACCTTCGAGGTCATACCGCACCAGGAGCGGCCGGCCCGCTCGGGAGAGTCCGTGGAGCTGGTCCGCCGCGTAGCGTTCTCCGCTCAGGCCACATTCGAGATGGGTCACGAAGGTCGGACGATCAACGAAGTTGTCGACGGGGCGGGCGTTGCTCATCGGGGAGTCTCGTTTCAGGGCCGGGCAGGCTACACGAGTCCGCGGCGTTTCCGGAGATACCACTCGGTGCTCATCAGAAGCGTGAACACCAGCAACAGCGGCCAGCCGTCCCACAGCGTGACGGTCGTATGCTTGAGCAGTTCGGCCGCGAGGCCTTCGCTGAGCAACCGGTCGAGAAACTCGCCGAAGGCCTCGGGGGAAATGACGGCAGCGCCGGTCGAGGAGGCGAGTTCGTTCATGAGGTCTCGATCGGCGGCGGGGTTGTCGAGTTCCGGGTCGCGGGCATCGACAATGAAGCGCGTCGAGGCAGGCGTTCCAAACATCCTGCCGTCTTTCGTGGCCGTGACGGTGACCCAGTAGTCACCCGGTTCACTCGTTCCGCCGTAATCGGCAAACCATTCCTTGCCGGCGCGCTGGGGCGTGACGGGGCGTTTCTCTCCCTTGGGCGTCAGGACTTCGACAGCGAACGCGACGTCGTTGACGGCCTGTTTCTGGGCGTCCTGCGCACCGAAACGGAGCGGGGCTTTTGCGCCGGGCGAAAGATTGCGGGGATCGACGGCGACCCACACGGGCTGGTCGGACTGGTTCTCCTGGCGGGCGAGCCACAGGAGCATCTGTTCCCAGAATCGCTGGTGGGCCGCGCGCTCCCCACGCAGGTGCCACAGGTACGTCGTATCGCCGGCGAAGGCCATGATCCGTCCGCGGCCGGTGTCCTTGGCGAACAGCAGCCCGCGATCGGTTCCGGCGACGGTTGCCAGCTTATCGACGAAGTTGTCCTTGGCATCGAGCCGATTCGCTCCCTGCAGTGCGGGGAGCCGATTCCAGATGGTGGCATTGTCGACGCCCGGCCCCCCGAGCTGCATCACGAAATGCTGGAGGCCTTCGCGGGTCGGCTGCATTTTCACAGGTGGCGGGAGATGCTGGTCGGGGGCCATCTGACCGGGCCCAATGATGTCGGCCGGCGACATCGCCACCGGGATCAGGTCGACGATGGCCGTCTGTGAATATCCACCCGCTCCGAAGCTGTGCGCGCCGCCGATCATCAGCAAGCCGGCCCCCGAGGTGTTGACCAGCCCGGCCAGCCTGTCGAGCAGGCTCGATCCCGCGGGACCGAAAACACTCGCCGGCACATCGCCGATGATGTAGACGTCATAACGGCCGACGGCGAACTGATCTTCGGTGACGTTGTCGGGCCGCTGCATCGAGCCCGTCGGAATGATTTCCCGCTCGAGCTGGACCTTGGCGTTGTCGTTCAACCGCGAAATGAACGTTTGCTCAGGACGGAGGACGTCGAAGTACTTGACCTTCAGCCCCCCCTTGCGGACGGTGATCAACGTCTCGAACTGATTGTTCGCGACTTTGACTTCCTTCGGTTCGTCAACGAGAGGCAGCACTTCGCAGCGGAGCTTGAAATCGCCCGCGGACGGCGCCACGAACGACAGGTCGAACGGAATGCGCGTGACGCCCTGCGGGATCGTCAATTCCTTGACGGGGCGTGAATCGATCGTCGACTGCAGCGGTTTGAGCTCGCCTGCCTCGCCGACCTGTCGCGTCGAGCGATCCTCGAGCGACAGACGCAGGGTGACGTTTCGACCGGCGGCGCTTGAGACCCGGAGGAACCCGCGGACGGGGACCGTCTTTCGCTCGAAGGGGAACGGATCGACGATGACGTCTTCGAGGGCCAGGTCGACGCCGACCCCTGAGAGATCGGACGATCCCAGGGGGACCGGGTAGATCGGGGCGCCCCGCTGCTCGGCGAATCGCCGGGCTTCGGCACGGGGATCGATATCGAGGTCACCGACGGCCCGCTGCGCTCCGTCACTCATCAGGACGACACCGACCAGCCGGCGGGCGGAGTCCTGCTTGAAGACGTCGGCCAGAGCCTTGCCGATGGCGGTGTATTTTCCGGTCCCATCCGATCGGGGGATGGTCGAGGCGGGGACGGTTTCGTCGGCAAAGTCGAGGAACTGGAGGTCGACCTGCTCGCCGATCTTCTTGAGCTTCGCGTCGTGATCCTGCAGCAGGGTCACGAGCGATTCGCGGCGAGTCGCTCCCTTGGGACCGTCCGGCGTGGTCATGCTGCGGCTGGCATCCAGCAGGAACACCAGCCGGGCCCCGCGCTCGTCCTTTTCGGTGAACTGGACCGCCGGACGGAACATCGCAAACGACAGCACCAGTGCCGAGAGCACGCGGAGCGCGATGAGCGTTCGCCGGGACCGGTTCGGAAGATGGGCGACCCGCCTGGGATACGTCAGCAGAACGACCGCGAGGAGCGCGACAGTGAGCGCCCCTGCGATCGGCCAACTCCAGACAGGATCGACCAGCACGTCCATGTTCAAAGCATACGCCCCGCCCCCATCGGCCCAAAGCCCGGCCGTGGCGGTTTCGGGATCAGATGACGGGCGGCTTTCCAAGCATCCGGCGAATCATGCTCATCTGGCCGGCGTGCATGGTGATATGGATGGAACAGAAAATCGCCGCCTCACCGAGCGTGGAAAACCGGGGATGCGGCTTGGAGAGAGGGACGATCAACTCTTCCTGCGTGAACTCACTGACCCGCTCGATCGTGATATTCCTGTTCTCGTCAAACAGCTTCATCAGGCCGGAGGTGTCTCCGTATTCCGAACGTCGCGTCGCGACATCGTCGCGGGCGAAGAGCGTGTCGAAGCCCTCAGGCAGTGCGGGGGATTTCGCTTCGAAGAGGGCGTGGAACCGTTGTTCGGTGAGAATCAGGTGTCCGACGAGCCAGTCGACGCAATTGGCATCGGGGCAGATGCGATACAGCCGCTGCTCGGGAGTCAGGTCGTCCACGAACATGTGCAGCATCCGCCGCGAGGTTTCCAGGGCAAATTGCAGATGAGGATCGTGCGACATGAAGGCTCGGCTGGAAGGGGAAAAGTGTCGTTTCGTCATTGTAGTGCGTTGTCGCCCGACTTCCGCGCAACGCCGACGTCCATGAAGGTTCCATCGAGGCATTGGCCGGGTGGGAGAGGAGCGGCCGTGAAATGACCGCGACCGTCTCGAAGGCGATCGAGGAGGGCGCGTGTGTGGGTGGTCCTGTACTCCTTGCCCTGCTTCCGCCGGAAATGCCGTGGCGGGAACGGGTTCTGTCGGGTGAACGGTCGGATCGGCATGGCGTTGCCTGGGGGACACGCCGGGCGGCGCAACGTGCGGGGGAGTCCGGGTTTCCGAAGTGTGAGCGTCCGAAGTGTCGGGGCAGCGAGGCGGGATGCGAACAGAGCCATGATGAGCGTGAAGCGATTCATTCGTTCCTCCATCCTCACGCGCGGAGTTGCGCGGTTGCCCGCCATGGGCCGCGCTGCGACGACGGGAAGCGATGGATCGAACGGAAGTCAGGGATCGGCGCTGGCTGTCGCGGGAGTCGTCAGCGAGTCTCCCGCGGCACGCAAATTTTTTGTGCGCTCGAATCGTGTCGGCAGGGTCCATAGTCCGGGTCGGCCATCCTGCGTTAGGCTGGCCGCATTACTTCATTTCGACGGGAAACAGACCTCTCATGGCACGACTCGGCGTCAACATCGATCACGTCGCCACCATTCGCCAGGCTCGCCGGACGATCGAACCCGATCCGGTGTGGGCCGCTTCGCTGGCAGAACTGGCGGGAGCGGATGTTATTACGGTCCACCTGCGTGAGGACCGTCGCCACATTCAGGACCGGGACGTGCGGGTCCTCAAAGAGACGGTCCAGGTGAAGCTGAACCTGGAGATGGGAGCCACCCCTGAGATCACGGGCATCGCCGTGGCGGTCCGGCCCCAGCAGTGCACGCTGGTGCCGGAAAAACGCGAGGAAGTGACGACCGAGGGAGGGCTCGACGTCGTCGGGAACCTGCTGCGGGTCGAGGCGTGCGTCGAGGCACTGCACTCGGCTGGGATCGAGGTGAGTATGTTCATCGATCCGGACCTCGGCCAGATCGATGCGTCGCTGAATCTGGGAGTTGCGGCGGTCGAGTTTCATACGGGCCGCTATGCGGACGCCCCGACGGAGGCGGAGCGGCTGAAGGAACTGGAGACCCTGCGGAGCGCGACGAATCACGCTCTGAAGCAGGGCCTGCATGTCCACATGGGGCACGGTCTGACGTATCGGAACGTGATTCCGATTGCCCGGATTGCGGGCGTCGAAGAACTCAACATCGGCCACAGCATTGTGGCCCGGGCCGTGATGGTCGGGTTCGAGCGGGCGGTTCGTGAGATGAAACAGTTGATCACCGGGCCGTTTGAATAAGAACGCGGCCTGAACTGCGGAGAGAATTCACCGCAGAGACGCGGAGAAGAGGGAGATCTCGGGTGAAGCTCTGCCCGCCGGTTCACGTCGTTGATTTTCTCAGGTCAAAGACGAATCCGGTTGGGGGCGAATTCCAAGTGATGACCAGATGTTGAGCCGGGATCTCCCTCTTCGCCGTGCCCTCCATGTCTCTGTGGTAAGTTTTTCTGACCGTCTCCGCGTCCTCTGCGCCTCGGCGGTGAACTTTCCCGCCTAGAATGTCGGCATGTCCACGGATGACATTCAACCGCCAGATCCCATGGCCGGGAGAACAGAACCGCTGCTGTCTCCCCGGGAGAAGGTGCGCCGTTTCCCCACGACGCCCGGCGTCTACCTGATGAAGGATGCCCAGGGCCGGGTGATCTATGTCGGCAAGGCGGTGAATCTCCGCAGCCGGGCAGGGAGCTATTTCAACTCGGCCGCGGCCATCGACGTGCGGACCCGCGATCTCGTTCCGTGCATCGCGGACATCGACTTTCTGCCGGCCGACAGCGAGGTGGATGCGCTGCTCCTGGAAGCGCGGCTGATCAAGGATGTGCAGCCGAGGTTCAACCAGGAACTCAAAGACGACAAGACGTTTCCTTACCTACAGATCACGACGAACGAGGATTTTCCTCGTGTCGAGTTCACGAGGAAGCCACAGACGAGCGGCGTGAAGCTGTATGGGCCGTTCACGAGCGCCAAGCGTCTGCGGGGGGCGATCGCGGTGCTGCAGCGGATCTTCAAGTTCCGCACCTGCAGCCTCGACATCATCGAGAGCGAGGAGCGCTGGCGGTGGTTTCGGCCGTGCCTGCTGGCGAGCATCAACCAGTGCACGGCCCCGTGCAACCTGCGGGTGAGCAAGGAGGAGTATGCGGAGGATATCCGGCGGCTGCGGATGTTCCTGGACGGCCGCAAGCAGGCGCTGATGGATGAGCTGCGGGAGTCGATGCAGCAGGCCTCGAAAGAGCTGAAATTCGAGAAGGCGGCCCGGATTCGCGACGAGATCAAGGCGATCGAGAACCTGAACCTGCGGGGGGATCTGCGTGAGCACGCCCAGCCCGAGGCGTTTTACATCGACCCGAAACGCGGCATGCGAGGCCTGCAGAAGATCTTCAACCTGACGACGACTCCGCGGCGGATCGAAGGGATGGACATCGCCCACCTGCAGGGGGGCGAAACGGTCGCCAGCCTGGTGCAGTTCATTGACGGCCTGCCGTTCAAGCACGGCTACAAGCGGTTCCGGATCAAGACGGTGCAGGGCGTCGACGACTTCGCCTCGATGCGGGAAGTCGTCAGCCGGCATTTCCGACGGATGCAGCAGGAGGGATCATCATTCCCGGACATCCTGCTGATCGACGGCGGCAAGGGGCAGCTCAATGCTGCGGTGGAGTCGCTCGAGGCGCTCAATATCCGGCGGCCGCTGGTGATCTCACTGGCGAAGCAGCAGGAGGAGATCTTCGTTCCCGGTGAATCCGATTCGATCCAGCTCACGCGGCATAGTTACGCGCTGCGGCTTCTGCAGTATGTGCGGGATGAGGCGCACCGATTCGCCCAGAGCTATCATCATCTGTTGCGGAAGAAGGCGACGTTTGAGGAGTAGGCGAGGACCTGCAGGGAATGAGATCTCTCGAATGTTTCAGCCCCCGCGGCGTATGGTAAACTGAGTATGAACCGAGGTACGAAGCATGACCCTGATTCTCAGCCTGCCGGACAATCTGGAAGACCAGCTGCGAGCGCGTGCGGCAGCGGCGGGACAGGACGTTGAAGCATTCGTCCAGCAGGTCGTGGCCGACAGTCTCGCTCAGGTCGAATTGAAAGAGTCAGTGGTTTCGAAACTGTCCGTCGACTTTGCGAGGCGAGTCGAAGCGTGGATTGGTCTTCATCCCGTGCTCGATCATGCGGTCGACGATAGCCGTGAGTCAATTTACGCAGGCCGTGACGAATGAGCGTGTTGGTGGACACCAATGTGCTGCTGCGTGTCGCGCAGTTGGCCAGTCCACATCACCTGGTTGCCAAGACGGCTCTGCTGAGGCTGGCCGAGAACGGCGTCGAGCTCACACTTGTTCCGCAGGTGATTTACGAATTCTGGGGCGTTGCCACGCGGCCGATCGAATCAAACGGGCTCGGCATGGATGTTCGGGCGGCCGAACGTTCCGTGCAGCAGTTGATTCAGGATTATCGATTGCTGAAAGATGAGCGAGGCGTCTTTGATCAATGGCTGTTGCAGGTGACGAGCCAAGGTGTGCGCGGCAAGACGGCCCATGACGCACGTCTGATCGCTGCGATGCTGCGACACGGCGTTTCCAACCTGCTGACATTCAACGCTGCCGACTTTGTGCGATTCAAGAGTGTTATGACCTACACGCCGGCAGACGTTCTCGGCGGCCGGATTCCCGCCTGAGCCTATCAGGCCGGGATTGACGCATGCGGTCACACCGCGGGCGAGGCGAACGTGGCACAGAACCGATGCCCGCCGCTCGTCGAGCGACCCTGGAAAAGAGCCCCCGCAAACGAAGACAGCCCGCTTCGCGTGCACGAAGCGGGCTGAACGAGGATCGCCCCCGGAAATCAAAACACGTCGAGAATGTCGTGGTGGCCCATGTGGTAGGGCTTCTTGGATGGGTAGTAGTTGTGCCAGCTGGCGTTGTACACCGGGATCTGCCGCTGCTGCGGATACCTGTAGTACAGGTGGTCGTAGCTCTCCGGCTGCCGCTGGAAGTTGTGCGGGTAGTAGACGTACGGGTAGTTGTAAAACCGCTGCCAGTTCGACGGCTGTCCCGGCGGGGCCGCCTGAACGGCGTCACCGATGACCATCGTCGCCATCAGAATTGCGGCTGCGGCACCTAGCTGCAGTGCTCTTTTCGACATGCACTTACGCTCCTGCGGTCATCATGCCCGCGTTGAATTCTGGCCGGCCCCGAGTTCCGGCTTTCGTCCGCGTCGCATTGTGTTGTGCGGACCCCCCATGAATCGGCAAAAGCGGGGCGTCAGGACAAGTCTTTTCGGAAGAATCGGCACAAACCCGCCCCGCGGCACGAGCGGCAGATTCGCTCGGCTCGATCCTGGGGAGGTGCAAGGCAGCCGGGCTTTCCAGAGGCAAGGGCCTGGATTGCTGCAACTCGCAACAGTTGTCCTGTTTTGGACTTCCATCGCCCGTTCGCTCAGCCGATCGTGAGTTCTGCGTCTTTGCGGTCGGTCACGAACATGCAGCCCGGGGCGTGCGTCATGGCGATCGGGGGCTTCGCCGCCAGCAGGGCGGCCTGGGGGGTGACGCCGCAGGCCCAGAAGACCGGAACTTCGCCAGCGCGAATCTCCACTTGCTCGCCGTAGTCGGGCCGGTTGATGTCGCGAATGCCGATCGCGGCCGGGTCGCCGATGTGGACCGGGGCCCCGTGCACTCCCGGGAACCGCGATGTGATGGTCGTCGCCTGGATCGCGGCGAGCGGGGACAATGGTCGCATCGAGACGACCATCGGTCCGGAGAACCGACCGGCCGGCTCACAGGGCCGATTCGTGCGGTACATCGGCACATTGCGGTCGAGTTCGATGTGCCGGACGGGCAGCCCCGCGTCCATCATGGCGGCTTCGAACGTGAACGAGCAGCCGATCAGAAACGACACGAAATCTTCGCGCCAGACGTCGAGGATGTCGGTCGGCTCGCCGACGAGTTCGCCATTTCGCCAGACACGATACCGGGGGAAATCGGTCCGGAGATCGGCCTCGGGGGCGAACAGCCTGGGACGCACCTGGCCGGCCTCGACGACTTCGAGCACCGGGCAGGGCTTTGGATTCCGCTGGGCGTACAGGAGGAACTCGAAGGCATAGTCCTGCGGGACAATCAGGAGATTCGCCTGGGTATAGCCTTTCGCGAGTCCGGCGGTCTGCCCCGTCAGCCGGCCTTCACGGCAGGCGTGTCGCACAAGTTCCCCGGTGGTGAGCTTCGATTTGTCCAGCACGTTCCCACTCCTGAATCCCGGCGGACCGTGGTCCGATCCGCACTCCTGCGAGCCCCGCCAATGATAGAGCGGACGCCGGAGAGAATCCTGTTCATGCGTCGCGGATCGGAATCGTGAAGCGGACGGTCGTTCCTTCCCCCGGTTCCCCTTCGATCCAGATCCGTCCTCCATGGTGCTCGACGATCTGCCGGCAGAGTGACAACCCGATCCCGGTCCCGGGAACGCTGCCGGGCGACTTCAAGCGTTGGAAAATGGCGAAAACGCGATCCCGGGAATCGGCCGGAATTCCGATTCCTTTGTCCGCGACGGAAAAGACCCATTCCTGTCCGGTCTTCTGAGCGTCGATGCGGATGACCGGCGGTCGTTCTCCGCAGTACTTGATGGAGTTTCCGATCAGGTTCTGAAAGACCTGGGTCAGGAGAACCGGGTCGGAGCAGATCGTGGGAAGGTCGCCCGGCACGATTGTCGCGTGGCTTTCGGAGATCGCGGATTCGAGACTGATCAGCGTCTCGGCGAGGACGGTGTTCGCGTCAATTGAACTGAACGACTGCGTGTCTTTCGGCATCCGGGCGAACTGCAGGATGCCCCGGATCATGGCTGACATCCGGTGCGCACCGACGGCTGCCTTCTGCAGGTAGTCGGCCGCCTCGGCCGGCAAGGCGGCTGCGTAATCCATCAGTAACAGCTGGCAGTACCCGGCGACGGCCCGCAGCGGCTCCTGGAGGTCGTGCGAAGCGGCATAGGCGATTTCCTCGAGCGCCTGGTTTCGCCGCTTGAGATCGGCCGTTCGAAGTTCGACGCGACGCTCCAGGTCTGCTCGAACCGCGTTGAGTTCGACGTTCGTCTGATGCAGCTCGCGATTGGCCTTCTGCAGTTCGGCCGAGCGGATCGCGACATCGAGTTCGAGATGGCTGGCGCGCTGTTCGAGCGCGGCCGAACGGCGCTCCTGCTCGAGTGCCGACTCGCGGCTGCGGACCAGCGTCGTCACGTCCTCAACCCGGTGGACGACAAACTCGACTTTCCCGTCGGCCCCGAAGATCGGGGAATTCATGATGCTCCAGTAATGCTCCTCGTACTCGCCTCCTTCCGACTGCGGGCGTCGGATGTCGTATTTGTGGAAGGGCATGAGCTCGGGAGTCCCGGTGTCGATGACGCGCTGCATCGACTCCAGGATCATTTCCGCGCCGCGACAGGTCGGGTCGTCAGGATGTCGCTGGGGGGTGTCGTCCGGGTTTTCCGGGAAGACTTCCAGCGCGTGGCGGCCGACCATGTCCTCACGTCTGGTCATTGTCGTGCGGAGATAGGAGTCGGTCATCGCCACGATGATCCATCCCGGCGTCATCACCATGTATCGATTCGGGCAGCCTTCAAACAGGCGGCGAAAATCGGGATCTGGAGCATCCGTTGGCGGTGGAAGTGGCTCGTTCATGCGGAGTTGCCTGGCGCGGAGACGGGGCGGCAGCTGGCGTCGGTTGGAAGCCCAGAGAGTGGTGTATCGAGTTGCCGTCGATTGATCGAGAAGGATTCGCGAAACCGGACCATCGGAGAGAGTGGATTTCCTTGCCGTGTCGCATTGCGATCCGCGGTGGGGAGCGTCACAGTTTGGGTCGATTCCCGACGCGTCCGGCGCCCGCCCGGAGGCCATCGCCACGGAGTCGACAATGGGAGCCGACCGGGCCCTTTCGCCACGATTGACCGACCTCAAGAGGATGCTCCGTTCATGACGTTGGAGCCGGAACTTCAGCCCGAGTCGAGCGGGCAAAGCTACGCGTGGACTGTCGTCCTGCTTCTGGTGCCTGTGGCACTCCTGAATTATCTCGATCGCCAGATGCTTGCGGCGATGAAGTCGTCCATGATGGAGGACATCCCGGATATCGGGACGGCCGAACGCTGGGGGCTCGTCCTCGGATGGTTCAAGTGGGTTTATGCGGCCCTCAGCCCTCTGGGGGGATACATCGCCGACCGCTTCAGCCGCCGCCATGTGATCGCCGCCAGCCTGTTCGTGTGGTCGGCCGTGACGTGGGCGACCGGGCATGTCAGCACCTACAACGAGCTGATCGCTGCGCGAGCCATCATGGGAGTCAGCGAGGCGTTCTATATCCCCGCGGCCCTCGCCCTCATCGCCGACTTTCATCCCGGCCGGACCCGGTCGCGGGCCATCGGTTTTCACCAGATGGGGATCTACCTGGGGATCATCGTTGGCGGCCAGTCCGGCTATGTCGCAGACTCGCCCGACTACGGCTGGCGCTGGGCGTTCAGCTGCGCAGGGCTGGTCGGCATTCTCTACGCCCTGCCACTGTTCACGATGCTGCGGAACCCGCCGCGCGAGCTGTCTGGCGAAGAGAAGGGGATGTCGCCCGGCGGCGTGCTGAGGGAACTGTTTAGCAACAGCGGCTTTCTCCTGATGGTTCTGTACTTCACGTTGCCCGCGATGGCGGGGTGGGTCATCAAGGACTGGGGACCGGATATCCTCAAGCAGAAGTTCGACCTCTCGCAGGGGACGTCCGGAAGTCTGGCGACGTTCTACGTCCAGATTCCTTCGCTGATTGGCGTGCTTCTTGGTGGGTTCCTGGCCGATCATCTGATGCGTCGGACGGTTCGTGGCCGCATTTACATCAGCGCGGTGGGGATGACGATGTTCCTGCCCGCGTTGCTCGGGATCGGGCAGACGGCGTCGCTCAACTTTGCCCTCGGTTTCCTGGTGCTCTATGGCCTCGGATGGGGCTTCTTCGACTGCAACAACATGCCCATTCTGAGCCAGGTCGTGCGTCCCGAACTCCGGGCCACCGGCTATGGCATCATGAATCTCGTGTCGATCAGCTGCGGCGGCATTGCCGACTGGCAGTTTGGCAAGCTGCGGGACCAGGGTTACTCCCTGGGGCTGATCTTCGGGGTATTCGCCGCCGTCGCATTGATCTCCGTGGTCCTTGTGCTGATGATCCGGCCTCGCACCGACCTCGATCGGACGCAACCGGTATAAACAACTCCATTCCCGGCCGCCCTGCCGCCGAATTCCCGCCTTCCAGCTGAAGTCCTCCTCGAATGTCTGCCAATCGGCCGTTTCACGGCATCATCCCTCCTCTCGTTACGCCGCTGATCGATCGCGACACTCTCGATATCGCCGGCCTCGAGTCGCTCGTCGAACACGTGGTCGGCGGCGGCGTGCACGGCCTGTTCATCCTCGGAACAACCGGCGAGGCCCCCAGCCTGAGCTATCAGCTTCGCTGGGACCTGATCGACCGCGTGACCAAGCTCGTGCGCGGGCGGGTCCCGGTGCTCGTCGGAATTACCGACACCTCGTTTGTCGAATCCGTCAACGTGGCCGTGCATGCGGCCGAGTGCGGCGCCAGCGCCGTCGTCCTGGCGACGCCGTATTACTTCCCGGCCGGGCAGACGGAACTGACCGGCTACATCGAGAACATCGTCGAGAAGCTCCCGCTTCCGCTCGTGCTCTACAACATGCCCTCGCTGACGAAGGTGTGGTTCGAGATCGAGACCCTCCGGAAACTGGCCGCCCTCAACCAGATCATCGGCATCAAGGATTCCAGCGGCGACCTGGCCTATTTCGAACAGTTGATGACGCTCCGGAACGAACGGCCAGACTGGTCGATCATGATGGGCCCCGAGGCGCTGCTGCCCGAATCGATGGCCCTCGGCGGAGACGGCGGAGTGACGGGTGGAGCGAATGCGTTCCCGCGGCTGTTCGTCGACTGTTACGACGCCTGCGTCGCGGGCGATGCGGCCAAGCGCGAGAAGTGCACGAAGACGATCAACGACTTTCAGAATGTCTATGACATCGGGAAGTACGCGTCGCGGCATATCAAGGCGACGAAGTGCGCGCTGTCGCTGATGGGGATCTGCGACGACTTCATGGCGGAGCCGTTCCACCGCTTTCTCGCGCCGGAGCGGGCCCGCGTTCGCGAAATCCTCGAATCGCTCGACAACTCCGTGGAGATCAAACGGCCATGACCGATGCCTGCACGACTCGCATTCGCCGGACGACCAAGAATCGGAAGAGGGAGGCCTGGCTCCCCGGCCTGCTGGTCTTCGCAGCCTGCGTCACGATGCTGGAGAGTGCGGCATCCGCTCAGTCGCTCGAGCAGCTGAAATACAATCAGCCCGGCCTCGCGGTGGACCTCGGCGTCGGCCTCTGGGCCTGGCCGGTTCCGTGCGATGCCGACGGCGATGGCGACTTCGATCTCATTGTGTCGTGTCCCGACAAGCCGTCGAACGGCGTCTACCTATTTGAAAACAGCAGCGGCGACACGAAGACGAACAAGCTTCCGGTGTTCAGGCCGGCCCGCCGGCTGAGCTCGACGCTGCACTACGTGATGCCCAGCTACGTCGATGGCGGCCTGCGGGTGATGACACCCGGAATCGAGTACAGGAACTTCATGACCGTCGGACTCGCCGAGCCGACGAAGCTGCCGATCGCGGCCAAGTTCTACAAGCCCGAGGGGAAGCAGCCCAAAGGCCCGAAGATGCGTCACAACCAATGGCGTTACGTGGACTATGACGGAGATGGCGCGCTCGATCTCGTGACCGGCATCGAAGACTGGTCGTACTACGGCTGGGATGACGCCTGGAACTCCAAAGGTGAATGGCAGAACGGCCCCCTGCACGGGTTCGTCATTCTCCATCGCAACGCGGGGACGACGGCCGAGCCGAAGTACGAACAGCCCGTGAAGCTCGAGGCCGCCGGCAAACCGATCGATACCTTCGGTTGCCCCTCCCCGAATTTTGAAGACTTCGATGGCGACGGCGATCTCGATCTTCTGTGCGGCGAATTCCTCGATGGCTTCACCTACTTCGAGAACATCGGAACGCGGACTGCCCCGAAGTTCGCTGCGGGGGGGGCGGTAACGAATGACAACGGCGCGCGCCTGGCCATGGATTTGGAGATGATTGTTCCCGTGGCGTTCGACTGGGATCGCGACGGGGACTTCGACCTGATCGTCGGCGATGAAGATGGACGGGTGGCGTTCATCGAGAATGTGACGGATGGCCGCGGCCGCCTGGGAGGAGCGAAAGCGGCTTCGAATGCCGGTGGAAACCTCGTCGCGTCCGCGGCGGGCGCCCCGGTTTTCAAAGATCCGGTTTACTTCCAGCAGGTGGCCGATTCTCTCAAATGCGGCGCTCTCGCCACGCCGGTCGGATGCGACTGGGACGGCGATGGAGACATCGACATCGTTTCCGGCAACACGGCCGGTTACATCGAGTTCTTCGAGAACCTCAGCGGACCGAAGGTGGAAGCGCCGCAGTGGGCTGCTCCCGTGCGACTCGAAGCGGATGGCAGGACGTTCCGCGTGATGGCGGGGCCGAATGGGAGCATCCAGGGGCCTGCTGAAGCGAAATGGGGTTACACAACCCTCAATGTCGCCGACTGGGATCACGACGGCCTGCCCGACATCGTGTTCAACTCGATCTGGGGCAAAGTGCAGTGGCTGAAGAATGTCGGAACTCGGACGGCCCCAAAGCTCGCCGCCCCGAAAACGATTGAGGTCGAATGGACCGGATCCACGCCGAAGCCGGCGTGGATGTGGTGGACGCCTGAGGGCAAAGAACTTGTGACGCAGTGGCGCACGACCCCCGTCGTTCACGATTTCACCGGCGACGGCCTGGTCGACCTCGCGATGCTCGATGTCGAAGGAACGCTCGTGCTCTTCGAACGGGCGAAGCAGGACGGCAAAACGGTTCTGCTGCCGCCGCGGAGGGCATTCGTCGATGAGAAAGGCGAGCCGTTGAAGCTGAATTCGAAGACGGCCGGTGGGAGCGGCCGGCGCAAGCTGTGCGTCACCGACTGGGATGGCGACGGGAAGTTCGACTTCCTGCTCAACAGCTCCAACGCCGACTTCCTGCAGCAGACCGGATTCAAGGACGGAGTCTGGACGTTCAGGAATGCCGGAACGCTGGCGAAGAAGAACATTGAAGGTCACGACGTCAGCCCTGCCGTCGTCGACTTCGACGGCAATGGGATTCCCGATTTTCTCGGCGGCGCAGAAGACGGCCGGTTCTACGTGATGAAGAATCCGCGGACGGCAGGCGAAGCCGGCAAATAAGCTCGTCGGTCCGGCAGTGCCGGCCGCACGCTCGGTCGAGGGAATTTCCTCGGGGCCCGGGCGTCTGAGTCTCTCGGTGGTTCAGTATTCCAAGTCCAATGGAGCCTCGCTGATGATCCGCCTGCTTGCTCTCTCGGTGATCCTCGTTTCCATGCCGGCGCTGGCCGCGGACCCGGTGCTGAAATCGGAGTTCATCTACGAGACCGCCCCGTTTCCGAGTTGCCACGCGTCGACGATCGTCGAATCGAAGAACGGGCTCGTCACGTCGTGGTTCGGTGGGACCGACGAAGGCGAGAAGGACGTTGGAATCTGGGTGTCGCTTCTGAAAGACGGCCAGTGGACCGCGCCGGTCGAAGTCGCGAACGGAATTCAGGACGGCGGGGAACGTCACCCGTGCTGGAACCCGGTTCTGTTTCAGCCGAAGCAGGGGCCGCTGATGCTGTTCTACAAGGTTGGGCCGTCTCCCAGCACCTGGTGGGGCATGGTGCGGACGAGCGCGGACGGCGGAGAGACCTGGAGCGAGGCCGCACGTCTACCGGGGAAGATTCTCGGACCGATCAAGAACAAGCCGATCGAACTGGATGACGGCACGATCCTCTCGGGCAGCAGCACCGAGGGACTCAGCCCGCCGCCGGAGTGGCAGCTGCACATGGAACGCAGTACCGACGGCGGAAAGACATGGACGTTCATCAAAGTGCCGACGACGGTCGATGGCCCGTCGTCGATTCAGGCGAGCCTCCTGAAACACACGGATGGATCGCTGCAGGCGATCGGCCGCACGCGTTCGAAGAAGCTGTTCACGACCACGTCGAAGGATCAGGGTTTGACCTGGTCGCCCGTCGCTTTGACCGAGCTGCCGAATCCGAGCTCGGGAACCGACGCTGTCAGTCTTCGTGATGGTCGGCATCTGCTGGTTTACAACCACGTCCCCAAGGGGCGCACGCCGCTGAATATCGCGCTGTCGAAGGACGGCCAGCAGTGGGAGGCGGCGCTCGTGCTGGAGTCGGAGCCAGGGGAATACAGCTATCCGGCGGTGATCCAGACGGCGGACGGGCTCGTGCATGTCACCTACACCTGGAAGCGCAAAAAGATCCGCCACGTCGTTCTCGACCCCTCGAAACTGCAGGGGAAGGCGATTGTGAAGGGCGAATGGCCGAAGTGAATCGGGCCGGCTGAACGTCGATGGCGGCCGCGCAACCGGCGCGGTCGCGCCACACCGGCCCGTTTCAACGGGGCGGGGCCGTTCACGGCGAAACGGATCGAGTCCGCCTTTCCGTCGAGACGATTTCGCGAGCGGCAACCCCTCCCGCCCGCGTGAACGTCGATGTCGTCCCTACCGGCGGAAAATTCGGCATTCGCTGCGCCGTCGGGCCTGATCGACATCGGCGCTGGCGACTACTGGGATGAAGCCCGCAGGCCGCTGGCTTCCCTGCTGTTCCTCGCGCCGCTGCTGGTCGGCTACGAAGCGGCGGTGATCAGCCTGTCTGGAACCGCAGGGCTGCGGAATGGCGCGGACGCGTGGATGCGGGGCTGGCTGGTCGGGCTGGGACTGCAGTTCCCGTGGGTCCTCCCGGCGATTGTCAGCCTGACGCTCCTTGTCTGGCATTGGCTGAAACGGGACGCGGCCGCGTTCCAGGTGTCGACGTTTCTGGGCATGCTGGGTGAAAGCCTGCTGTTCGCGCTGGTGCTGATTCTGTCGGGACAGGCGCTCCACTCGCTGATGGGGGAGCCGATTCCGACGGCGACGATCGCGCAGTGGCGCATCTCCCCGATGCAGATGCGGGTGATTTCGTCGGTCGGAGCCGGGCTGTACGAGGAGTTCCTGTTCCGCCTGCTGCTGGTTCCCTGCCTGCTGGCCATCGCGCTGCCGGTCGTGCGGAAGGCGACCCCGGCGGCGGTCATCGCGGTTGCCGTTTCGAGCATCATTTTCTCGGCCGCACACTACCTGCCTGCTGACGCCAGTGCCGTGTCACTGGTGGCATACGGTGAGGCGCTCGAGTCGGTCTGGCATCAGCCGACCCTGTGGTATGGCTTTCTCTTCCGCGGATTGGCCGGGGCCGCCTTCGGGACTCTGTTCGTCCTCCGCGGGTTCGGCGTGACTGTCGGCAGCCACGCCTTCTATGACGTGCTGGTTGGATTCATGGCGTCGCTGACGGCCTGAACGCCGCGTTTTCTCTTGAGCGCCGCGCGGATTTTGGGGATAGGCCGCGCGCAGAAGGGTGCGACACTGAACAAATGGAGCGCAGGCGCGATCCGGCCTGTCGCGAACACATTCGCACGACGCAGGAGGAGATGTGATGCAGCGACGACATTTCATGGCCGCGGCGGGAGCGGGGATTGCCGGCGCCGTCACCAACGCCGCCATCGCGCAATCGGCCCCTGAAAAGAAGCCGGAGGACGACGAGCATTCCGAGTCGCCCATGGATGAGTGCGCCGACGAATGTTACGACTGCGCGCAGGAATGCGATTCCTGCGCGGCACATTGCGCGGACATGCTTGCAAAGGGTATGAAGGATCACCTGAATACCCTGCGATCCTGCATCGACTGCGCCGATATCTGCCGCTCGGCCGGGGCCGCGGCGAGTCGGCACGGCGTTTATTCGGCCGCCATCTGCAAGGCGTGCGCGGAAGTGTGCGAGGCCTGCGCGGCGGCCTGCGAGAAGCACAAGGACGACGCGCGGATGGCGAAGTGCGCCAAGGCGTGTCGCGAATGCGCGAAGGAATGCAAGGCAATGGTGGCCCACGCAGCGCACGCGTGAGACGCGCCGCGATTCAGGGCGGCCGCTGAGTTTTGTCCCCGTCCGCGTTACAATTCGGGCTGAACTTTCTCTCCGAATTGAACGCGGTCGAGGCGAAACGGAATGAATTGTCAGGCCCGCCAGCATGCCGGATTGCCGCCGGAACTCGTTGCGCGCCGCTGGTTCCTGAAGGACTGCGGTGTGGGGCTCGGGACGCTGGCGCTGGCCGACCTGATGCGCGACCGCTCCCTCGCGGTCGCCGGGACCGCCGATCCACTCGCGCCCAAACGGCCGCATCATCCGCCGAAGGCGAAGCGGGTCATTTTCCTGTTCATGGCCGGTGCGCCGAGTCACCTCGAGCTGTTCGACTACAAGCCGAAGCTCGCGGAACTCGATGGTCAGCTCCCGCCGAAGGAACTGCTCGAAGGCTACCGGGCGGCGTTCATCAACCCGAATTCCAAGCTGCTCGGGCCGAAGTTCAAGTTTGCGAAGCATGGGCAGTCCGGGGCCGAGCTCTCGGAACTACTGCCGCATACGGCCCAGATCGTGGATGACATTACGATCGTGAAGTCGATGGCGACGGATGCGTTCAACCACGCACCGGCCCAGCTGATGATGAACACGGGCTCGCAGCAGTTCGGCCGGCCGAGTTCCGGGGCGTGGACGCTGTATGGCCTGGGGAGTGAAGCCCGCGACCTGCCGGGCTTCGTCGTCTTCAGCACGGGGAAGAAGGGCCCGAGCGCCGGCAACAGCAACTGGGGGAGCGGGTTCCTGCCGACGGTCTATTCGGGCGTGCAGTTCCGCGGGGCAGGGGACCCGGTGCTGTACCTGTCGAATCCCCGTGGCGTCGACGACCGGGCGCAGCGCGAGTCACTCGATGCGATTCGTCAGCTCAACGAGATCAAGCTCGGGGCCGTGGGCGATCCCGAGATCGCGACGCGCATCGCGTCGTTCGAGATGGCGTACCGGATGCAAGCGAGTGCTCCGGACGTGATGGATATCTCCAAGGAGCCGAAGCACATCCAGGAGATGTATGGGGCCGAGCCGGGGAAGGCGTCGTTCGCGAATTCGTGCCTGCTTGCCCGGCGGCTTGTCGAGCGGGGCGTGCGGTTCGTCCAGCTGTTCCACGAGGCGTGGGACCAGCACGGGAACCTCACCAAGGACCTTCGGGCCAACTGCGAGGACACCGACCAGGCGTGCGCCGCTCTCGTCAAAGACCTGAAGCAGCGGGGAATGCTCGAAGACACGCTCGTGATCTGGGGTGGAGAGTTCGGTCGGACGCCGATGGTGCAGGGGGGGAACGACGGACGGGACCATCATCCGAACGCCTTCACGATGTGGTTCGCCGGCGGCGGCATGAAGCCCGGCATCACCATCGGTGAGAGCGATGAACTGGGCTTCAATGCCACAACGGATCGGGTCCACGTCCACGACCTGAACGCGACGCTGCTGCACCTTCTGGGGTTCGATCATACGCAGCTGACGTTCAAGTTCCAGGGGCGGCCGTTCCGGCTGACGGACGTGCATGGGGAGGTCGTCCACAAGATCCTGGCGTGACCGCAGGAGTCCCTGCCCGCAGGAGTCCCGCCTTCAGGGGGCCCTGTCTGCAGTGCGGGGCATCTCGGATGAAGGCCGCGATCCTGCCCGGAAGCCGAGCTGTTCAATGCGGCACAGCCGGCTGACGCCGGCCGCTCGCCAGCCCAATGTGAAATCAACTCCTTCTGTGTTGGACTCGTCCGGCCCGCTTTGCCCTCTCCTCTGAACAAATTATCATCAGCCCGTCCTTACCCTTCGGCTGCTGATGTCTGACCTGCTCGCTCCGCTCAAAACGAACCTTCTGAAATTCTGGGGCTATTCCGAGTTTCGTCCGCTGCAGGCGGAAGCGATGTCGGCCGTGCTCGAGCACCGCGATTCGCTGGTCGTTTTGCCGACGGGCGGAGGGAAATCACTCTGCTTCCAGGCGCCGGCCGTCACGATGGATGGCTGCGCGATCGTCATCTCGCCGCTCATTTCGCTGATGAAGGACCAGGTCGACAGCCTTCAGAGCTGCGGCGTCGAAGCGGGCTTCCTCAACAGCACGCAGTCGATGGAGGAGCGCCGCCAGGTGCGCCGCGACTTCCAGGACGGTCGGCTCAAGCTGCTCTACCTCGCGCCGGAGCGCATCCGCTCGGAGGATGGATACCGTCTGCTGGCCGACGGAAACATTTCCTTCTTCGCCATCGATGAGGCCCACTGCGTGAGCATGTGGGGGCACGACTTCCGGCCCGAGTACCGGGAGTTGCGGACGATCCGCGAGCATTGTCCGAATGTGGCGATCCATGCGTACACGGCGACGGCCACTGAGCAGGTCCGCAACGACATTGCCGAGCAGCTGAACCTGCAGGATCCCGAGATGCAGGTGGGGAGCTTCGACCGGCCGAACCTGGCGTACACGGTCGCGAAGCGGGGCAAGGGAAAAGGGCGCGAGCAGATCTTCGAAGTGCTGAACCGGTACCGGAAAGAATCGGGCGTCATCTACTGCCTGAGCCGGAAGGAAGTCGAAGCGCTGAGCACGGAACTGAATATCGCCGGCTTCAGCGCACGGCCTTATCACGCCGGGCTCGATGCGGACGTGCGGCAGAAGAACCAGGATGCCTTCATCAACGACCGCGTGAAAACGATCGTCGCCACGGTCGCGTTCGGGATGGGGATCGACAAATCGAACGTGCGGTATGTGATCCACGCGGCGCTGCCGGCGTCCCTGGAGAACTACCAGCAGGAGAGCGGCCGGGCGGGACGTGACGGTCTGCCGGCCGAGTGCGTTCTGCTCTACTCTGGCGCGGATGTCACGTTGTGGCAGCAGCGGATCAACGACCAGCCGGACACGGCACAGCCGCATTCCCGAAGGCTGCTGACGCAACTGCTCGGGTACTGCGAATCGCCGGTCTGCCGTCATCGCAGCCTGGTGCGATATTTTGGCCAGGACCTGGAGGCGGACTGTGGAACACAGTGCGACCGCTGCACGACGGAACAGGTGGACGTGCCCGACGCGCTGATTGTCGCGCAGAAGATTCTTTCGTCGATCCATCGCCAGGGGCAGCGTTTCGGCGCGACCTACACGGTGCAGGTGCTGCGCGGGATCGAAGATGCGCGAATCAAGGAGAACGGCCACGCGGACCTGTCGACGTTCGGGCTGCTCAAGGATCACTCGGAGGATCACGTGACGCGCTGGGTCGGCCAACTCGCCGGCCAGGGCTTCCTCGTGCGGGAAGGGGAGTACAGCGTCCTGAAGATTACTCCGCCGGGACGGAAAGTCCTGAAGGGGGAGGCGGAGGTGCGCCTGACGTTGCCGGCTGGCGGCCGACGCGCGTCGTCGTCGGCCAAGAAAGAGGATGTTCCGATCGAGCATCCGGAGTTGTTTGAAGAACTGCGGAAGCTGCGAAAGTCGATCGCCGAAGCCCGCGCCGTTCCGCCGTATGTCATCTGCAGCGATGCGACGCTGAAGGCGATGACGCAGCTTCGGCCGTCGTCCCTGGAGTCGTTCGCAGGGGTGCCGGGGATCGGGTCTCACAAGAAGGCCGAGTTCGGGACGATGTTCGTCGACGCGATCGTGACGTGGTGTGTCCACAACCAGGTTCCCACGGATGCCGCTGCCCCGACGGCGGCCCCGCCCGCGCCGCCGCGCAGCCGGCCCCATGGGAGCTACCAGGCCGAGCGGATGTTTGCCGAAGGCCTGAGCATTGCAGAGGTCGCCGAGAAGATGGGGCGTGCAGCGAGCACCGTCAGCACTTACCTGAGCGACTACCTGACGTCGAAGAAGGTGACGGACTGCACCCCGTGGGTCAGTCAGCGGGACCGTCAGGATGTCGAGGCGGCGATCGAAGTCATGGGGGCGCGGCCGCTGAAGCCGGTTTTCGACCATCTGCAGGGACGCATCGGCTACGACGCGATCCGGATCGTGGCGACCTGCTGGGAGAACCGGAATCGCGGGTGATCCTCGGGGGAAGACCCGAGAGAGTCCGTTGAGAGCGTGAGTCGCCTGTTCGGTCAGGAGCGTGGTCGCCCGGCGCGTCCTGAACATGGGACGGCCGTCCGCGGCTTGCTGTGCAGTCTCCGGCGCTGCAGTAAACTTCCTTCTTTCCCGCATAGCCGGTTCCCCTCGAGTGACTCATGGCCCGTTGGCCCGACAATTGGCGATCCAACGCGTTCATGCTTGTGGTATTGTTCGCCGTCTTTCCTGCCCTGTGCTGGCTGGCCATGCGCTGGGTCGGGGGACGCTGAACCGGTCCGAAGCATTCTTGAGAAAGCGATCCGCGTCGTGTGGGAACTTCTGGAAAAGATTGTCTACACGATCTTCCATCTGAACGTTGAGAACGTCACCGAGTTGACGCAGCTCGTCGGCCCGTGGCTGTACGTGATCCTGTTCGTGATCATCTTCTGCGAGACGGGACTCGTCGCGCTGCCATTCCTTCCGGGCGACTCGCTCCTGTTCACTGTCGGGGCGGTTGCAGGACTTTCGGGCTCGACGATCAACCTGCCGCTGATGGGCGTGCTGCTGTTCATCGCGGCCGTGCTCGGGGACGCCGTGAACTATTCGATCGGCTATCGCGTCGGACCCGCGGTGTTTCGATCGGAGGAATCGCGCTGGTTCAGCAAGAAGCATCTCGTCGAGGCCCAGCGGTTCTATGAGAAGTACGGCGCGAAGACGATCGTGATCGCGCGGTTCGTCCCGATCGTCCGCACGTTCGCCCCGTTCGTGGCCGGCATCGGGAAAATGAACTACTGGCGATTCGCGGTTTACAACGTGTTCGGCGCGGCGATCTGGATCTCGCTGTTCCTGGTGGCCGGCTGGTGGCTGGGCGCGAAGTTCAAGGACAACCTGAAGATCATCATTTACGGGATCCTCGTGGTCTCGGTGCTGCCAATTGTTTACGAGGTGTGGAACGCCCGGCGGTTGAAGAAGGCGGCGCAGAAAGCGGCTCAGTCGCCCCCTGCGGTCTGAGCACGGACCCGCATCGTTGCGGGCGGCTCCCGGCGGCCTTATGACTTCTGCGGGCCGCCGGCGCGCGGTCATCATCCCGCCTGCGGAGTTCCCTCCATGCACTGCCTCGCTGTCGGTTTCTGCGTTGCTGCTCTCTCCCTCCTGACGGCTTCGGCCTCATTCGCGGCCGACATCTCGAGAGTTCTTCCTCCGGGCGAAAAGCCTGATGACGTCCGCCTCAAGCCGCTACGGACGCTGAACGACAAGTACCATCCCTGGTCGCCGCCTGAATCGAAGGAGGCGTGGGAGAAAGAGGCCGAACGAATCCGCCGCCAGATCCTGGTCTCCAACGGCCTGTGGCCGCTGCCTGAGAAGACGCCGCTGGACGCGGTGATCCATGGCCCGGTCGACAGGGGCGATTACACGGTGGAGAAGGTGGTGTTTCGCAGTCGCCCGGGCGTCTACGTCACCGGGAGCCTGTATCGTCCGAAGAAGACTTCGACTGAGAAACGGCCGGCGGTGCTGTGTCCACATGGGCATTGGCTGAACGGGAGGTTTTACGACTCGCCACCCAAGGAGGCGGCCGACCTGCTCAAGTCGGGCGCGGAAAGCTACCTGTCCGGGGCACGCTGTCCGCTGCAGGCGATCGAAGTGCAGCTGGCGCGTATGGGGTGCGTCGCGTTCGTGTTCGACACGGTCGGCACGGCCGACAACCTGGCGCTGCCGCACCGCGAGGGGTTCAACGATGTGCAGGCGGAACTGTGGCTGCAGAACAAGATGGGGCTGCAGACGTGGAACTCGATCCGGGCGCTCGACTTCGTGGAGTCGCTGCCGGATGTCGATCCGAAGCGGATTGGCGTGACGGGGGCCAGCGGCGGCGGCACGCAGACGTTCATCCTGTGCGCGATCGATCCGCGTGCGGCCGTCGCGTTTCCGGCGGTGATGGTGGGCACGGCGATGCAGGGGGGCTGCCAGTGCGAGAACGCCAGCTACATGCGGCAGGGGATCAATAATGTTGCGATCGCCGCGCTCATCGCTCCACGACCGCTTGGCATGACCGGAGCGAACGACTGGACGATCGACATCGAAACGAAGGGGTTGCCGGAACTCAAGAAGATCTATGCCCTGTATGGCCAGGAAGAGAACGTCGCGGCAAAGTGCTTCCCACAGTTTCCGCATAACTACAACGAGGTCTCCCGCGAGGTGATGTTCGCGTGGATGGCGAAGCACTTCGGGCTCGGCCACGTGGAGGTCGACCAGACTGATTTCTGGCCATTGACCCGTGAGGAGATGACCGTCTTCGATCAAACGCACCCTGCGCCTGCGGACTGGCTGGATGCGGAGCGGCTGCGGGCGGAGATGGCGAAAGAATCGCGGGAGCTGATGGCCTCGCTCGAGCCGAAGAAGGAGGCGGACGTCCAGCGCTTTCTCGATGTTGTCGGCACGGCCGTCGACGTGATGGTCGGCCCCCGGACCGAGCCGGCGGCGATCAAGGTGAAGGCCATCGGAGACACGGAACGCGGAGTGCAGAAACTGCTGATCTCGGCCGGGGGGAGGAGCGTACCGGCCGTCGTGCTGGAACCGACGGGCACGCCGAAGAACGAGACGGTGCTGTGGATCGATGGTCGCGGGAAGTCGCGTCTGTTTGACGCTGGGGGGAAGCCGATCTCCGCAGTCGCGAAACTGCTCGCCGGCGGGTATCGCGTGGCGTTGGTCGATGTGTTCCTCACCGGTGAATTCCTGGCTGAGGGGGAGACCGCGAAGTATGCGGTGAACGCGAACTTTCCGGGCTACACGTACTGCTACAACGCGCCCCTGATCTCGCAGCGGGCTCGTGACATTGTGCTGGCCCATGACGCGCTCGAGCGTTTCGGCACAGTGGGGCCGGTGCATCTCGTCGGAGTGGAAGGGGCCGGCCCATGGACGCTGCTGGCACAGGCCCAGATGCGATCGCCGACGTCAAAGACGATTGTCGACCTCAACCGATTCCGGTTTCAGAACATCACTTCGGCCGACGATCCGAATGTGCTTCCAGGGGCGCTTCGGTATGGAGACATCCAGGGACTGGCGGCCCTGGCGGCGATCGGAGGCAAGCTTACGATTTCCGGGGAAGGGGGAGGCGACTGGTCGGTCCTTCTTTCCGCAAGCAACAGTTCGAAGGGATCGTTCGAACTGTCGAACGACGTTCTCCGCGATGAGACGTTGTTGAAGGCGCTGGGCATCCAATAGGTGACGGCTGCAACACAAAAGAGCCCGGCGTCACCGCCGGGCTCTTCTGGTTTGACCGGACGCTGATCGGGATCAGCGCAGCTTCGGACTCCAGTCGGTTGCCTTCATGTAGACCGAGACCACGCCGCCGGGGATCGTCAGCGAGCCGTCCTTTTCGGATTCGGATTTTGCGGCGACCCAGTCGGGATCTTTCCGGAAAGCCGCGAACGATGCCTTTGCCGCGTCCTCGCTCTTGTGCCAGAGGACGTAGATCAGCGTGTTTTTCGAAGTTTCCGCGTTCGTCGGCTTCCAGTAGATCACGTTTTTCATGCCGTGCTTCTCGAAGAGCTTCATCGTGTGATTCTTGAAGCGTGCTTCGAGCGCATCCAGCTTGCCTTCGGCCGCGGTATAGGTCCGCAACTCGTAAATGCCTTCGGCCTGCGGCTCAGCGGCCGCGGATCCGTTCATCGTCAGGGTGAAGGCTCCGAGGGCCAGGCCGGCGGCGCAGGCGAAAAGAGTCGTTCGGATCGAGGACATCGGGCGAGATTCCTTTGGTCGGCGGGAGAGTGCGGAAGGACAATCTGCTGATGTGATAGCTTGGCGGGGAGTCGGGTGAAACCGCGGACGGCCGAATCGAGGCCGTGTTTGCGGCGAGCGTCCTGTTGCCTACGATCCGACAGATCGTCCCGCATTCATCAATACGCTCCATCAACGACTCTCCAGCCATGCGACTTTCCTGCGACGAGATCCAGCAGATCATCCCCCACCGGCCGCCCTTCCTGTGGCTGGATGAAGTGATCGAGGTGGATGAGAAGCGGATTGTGGCGCGAAAGTTTGTTTCGCCGGATCTCGATGTGTTCCAGGGGCACTATCCCCACTTTCCCATCCTGCCCGGGGTGTTGATCTGCGAGGCGGTCTTCCAGGCCGCGGCGGTGCTGATCGGGCGCATGATGCCGACCGGGTCGAAGGCCGTGCCGGTCGCGACCCGCATTCAGGGGGCGCAGTTCCGGCGGATGGTGCGGCCGGGCGAAACAATGCAGCTGGAAGTTGATGTCAGCGAACGGATGGCGAATGCCGTATTCTTCAAGGGGCGGGCCGTCGTGGATGGCCAGGTGGCGGTGCGGGTGGAATTCGCCTGCGCCGAGGCAACCCTGCCGGAATGACGGGTTGATCCGCGAGAGGGACGCGCATGAACGGTCGAACGGATCTGAAACTTACCTCGGCGGTGGCGTTCGCGCTGGCGTGTCTGGGAACCGTTTCGTCGGCCGCGTTCGCGCAGGATGATGCGCAGCTGCGAGCCCGAGTTCTCGACGCGATCAAACGCGGCCGACAATACCTCGTCGACCAGCAGGCGAACGACGGATCGTGGATGGCCTCTCCCGGTGGGCTGGGAGAGTTCAAGAACGGGACGACGGGCCTGGCGATTCTGGCGCTGCTGAACGCGGGCATGAAGGAAGACGACGAAGCGATCGTCAAAGGTCTCAAGTATTTGAGGTCGATCCGGGACGATCAGCTGGAGGCGACGTCGCGGCAGAAGCCGTATGAACTTTCGCTGATGCTACAGGCGCTGGCGGCGGTGAAAGGGAAGGACCCCGGGCGAATCGCGAAGCTGGCCGACCTCCTGGTGGCGTACCAGAAATCGAACGGGGGCTGGCGGTATGAGCCTCCCACGGGGCCGGGGGACACCGATTGGGACAACAGTGTCAATCAGTTTGCGCTGCTGGGCCTGCGGGAAGCGGCGATGAAGGGCTATACGGTCGATCAGAAGGTGTGGCTGAAAGCGCAGGAGCTGTTCCTTCAGAACCAGATTGGCAATATCGACGGTCCTGGCGGGGCAGGGTGGTCGTATGTCTCCGGAGGGGGGGGAGACGGGGCCTATGGCGGCATGACGGTGGCCGGGCTGTCGTCGCTGATCATCACGTCCTCGATGCTGCAGGCGGACGAGAACGTCGGGCCCGATGGGCGGATTGATTGCTGCGCGCCGACGGGCGACCCGCGGGTGCGCAAGGCGATCAAGGCGGCCGAACGCTGGATGGCGACGCGGTTCGCGGTCAGCGACAACCCGGAGCGGAGCAACTACTTCTACCTGTACTACCTCTATGGGCTTGAGAGAGCAGGGCGTTTCGCCGGGATCCGCTTCTTCGGCGAACACGACTGGTACCGGGAAGGGGCGTCGTTCCTGGTCACGATCCAGAACCCCCGCACCGGGTCGTTCGCGATTCCGACCGCCCGCCCGGCCTATGGCAACGTCGACACCTGCTTCGCGCTGATGTTCCTGTCGAAAGGACTGGCGCCGGTGGTCATCAACAAGATCGAGTATGGCAAGCGGGATGCGATCGGGCAGGTTGTTTCCGAAGACTGGAACCGGCATCCGCGCGACGTCGCGAACCTGGTCGACTCCCTGACAACCCGCACCGGCTGGCCGCAGTTCCTGAACTGGCAATCTGTCGACCTGGCCCGTGCGGCCGAAGGGGAAGGCGTGTCTGCGCTCCTGCAGGCTCCGGTGCAGCTGATCTCGGGGACTGAAGACCCGGCGTCGATTGACGGCAAGCAGGTCGAGATCCTTCGGGAATACGTCAACCAGGGGGGCTTCATCCTGGCCGTTCAGAACTGTGAAAACACGGATTTCGATATCGGGTTCCGGACGCTGTTGAAACGCATGTTCCCCGAGGAGGCGGTGAAGCTTCAGAAGCTTCCGCCGACGCACGACATCTACCGGAGCGAGGCGGTCTTCGCGTCCAATCCGCCGGAACTGTATGGGGTCGATTTCGGCTGCCGGACGGCGATCGTGTACGCCCCGTTCGATCACGCCTGCCGATGGCAGAAGTGGACGAAATACGACATTCCCACCCGGCGGCCGGATGTGAAATCCCAGATCGCGCAGTCGATGAACCTGGGGGTGAACATCATCGCGTATGCCACGAACCGGGAACTCGTGAGCAAGCTCGATCGCCCGCCGGCTCTGGCGACCGACGTTGATGACAACGCCCCCCGGAGCGCGATCGAGATCGCCCGCCTGAGGCATACCGGCGGCTGGGATGCCGCCCCGAATGCGCTGCGGCATCTGCAGGGGGCCCTGTCGAAGCTCGGATACCTGATGGCGACGACCTCCCCGAATGTGCCGGCCACGGATGAGGCGCTGCGGCAGTACCCGATCGCCTATATGCATGGCCGGAAGAACTTCGCGTTCAACCAGGCGGAGCGCGACGGGCTGCGTGGTTATCTCGAAAACGGCGGAGTGCTGATTGCCGATGCGTGCTGCGGCTCGCCCCAGTTCGACGGCAGCTTCCGCGACATGATTGAAAAGACGTTCGGGAAGCCGCTCGAGCGAATCCCGGTCACGCATGAGATTTTCAACCTGCCTCAACTGGGTCACGACGTCCGCAGCGTGTCGCGGAGAATTCCCATGACGACCCAGGCGGGATCGCTGTCGGTCGAGGATTCGGTCGGTGAGCCGATCCTGGAAGGACTGAAGATCAACGACCGCTACGTCGTGCTGTACAGCAAGTACGACCTGAGCTGCGCCCTGGAACAGCAGAACACGCAGACGTGCGCGGGATACAGCCGCCTGGATGCGGCGCGGCTCGCCACGAACATGGTGATCTACGCGCTGGCGCAGTGAGGTCGGGCGGCATAGTCACGCTTTGAAATCGCGGAGGTCCCGGCGATGATCGTGCGGTCCCGCCACCCGCTCGCCCTGGTACTCCATGCAACCACGCACCCTTGGTCTGGCCCCGTCGTTTGGATTTGGTGATCGTCTCGGACTGGCGACGCCGGGACATGTGGAAGCGATGCGTCGGGCGGGAGGGGTGATCCGCGGGATTTTTCCACAGCAGTCGATTCGGGAAATGACGCGCACTCAGCGAAGCGCTGCAGGCGTGATGCGGGACGCCATCCAGGCACTGCAGGCCGAACGCTGGGCAGATCCGTTCGGCGCGGATGCGGACCATCTCAAGACGCCTGCGGATATCGCCGTCACCGCTGCCGCAGGGTTTACGTTCTTCACCCTCGATCCCTCGGCGGAGGTTGATCCGGACGCCGATTCCGACAACGAGGCGACGCTTCGCTCGAAGCTGGGCCGGGCGGAGGCCCCGTGGATCGAGCAGTACCGGGGCCAGTCGATCGGCCTGGCGAACGGCACGAAGGTTGACCTGACGGAAGAGGCCTGCCTCAGGGCGGCGGTGAAATATGGCCGCGCGATCAAGCTGGCCATCAGCCTCTCCGCGGAAGTGCGACGGCTGATGGACACGGCGGGAAGAGACTACGAAATCGAGCTGTCCGTGGACGAAACGGACCATCCGACCAGCCTGGCCGAGCACTACATCATTGCGGACCAGTGCCTGAGCAATGGCGTGAAGCTGATCAGCCTGGCCCCCCGGTTCGTGGGCGACTTCGAGAAGGGCGTTGATTTCAAAGGGAAGATCGAAGCGCTGACGACGTCGCTCGACGATCACGCTGCGATCGCGCGGCTCCTGGGGCCGTACAAGCTCAGTCTCCATTCCGGCTCGGACAAGCTCTCGATGTATCCCGCGCTGGCGCGGGCCACAGGGGGCTGCTTCCACGTGAAGACCGCGGGGACCAGCTATCTTGAGGCGTTGCGCGTCGTCGCGAGGCACGAGCCAAAGTCATTCCGGCGGCTGATCGACTTCTGTCGTGGCCGCTATGAGACCGACAAGGCGACATACCACGTCTCGGCGACGCTGAAGTCCGCGCCGGAGGCGAGCGCCATCTCGAGCGACCAGGGCCTGGAGAGAATCTACCTGGAGATGTGGTCGGACGTCCGACCCGGGCGGGGCTTCACCAGTCCGGGCCGACAGATCCTGCACTGCACCTTCGGTTCGGTGCTGACTGATCCGGAGTGGGGGCCGCTGGTGAAGGGAGTCGTCGCCGATCATCGCGACACTTACCGCGAAGTCCTGGCCGACCACTTCGAGCGACACCTGCGTGCTTTGACGGTTTGACAGCAGGCCGACCTGTCGCGCCGCGGACGAGTCAGGCGGCGCGTGTGCGGGCGACCTTCTGTTCGAGTTCCGCGCCGATCAATGCGCCCCGGGCGAGGGTGTATTCCGAAGTGGGCGCCGTCCGGATCTCGATGACCGGCAGTGGTAACTGGGCGCGGCGAATCGCGTCGGCGACGAGGACGTCGAAGCCGTTCATGCGGCTCGGCCCGCCGGTCACGGTCATGATGCTCACGCCTCGTGCCGACCGGGCGACGGGGAGTGCCTCCAGACGCTGCGTGAATTCAGACATCGCCGCATGCAGCCATTCCCGCACCAGGCTGCGGAGCAGGTCCTGGTCGTCCCCCTGCGGGTGGGTGAGATCAATTCCGGCTCCTTCGCGCCAGCGGACCACTCGGCGCACGTCGAGGTAGCGGTTGCCTTCGTGATCGAAGACGTACCAGCCGCGACTGCGGGCGAACACTTCGTCGACGCCTCCCGCGCCGCGGGCGCAGGTCAGTTCGACCAAGGGCTGTCCGTGGACGGCCACGCAGAGCGACGTGGTGCTCGCACCAACGGCGAACCCGACGCCGGTGAATTCACGGTCGCCGAGTTCGGAAAGGATCGACGCCGTGCCGGCATGGATCGGTGTGCACTTGATGCCGCGGAGCGCGAGCACCCGCTCGGCAAAGCGGGCCACATCATCGGGAACCACCATCAGCGACGGGCTGAGGACGCCCGCCTGGGTGGGAAGCACCGATTCGATCAGTGTCGCCGCGACCTGCCTTCCGATGGGGTCCTGCTTCGGTAGCCGGCCTTCCGGGAAAACGGGAATCAGCGGCAGTTTGATGGCCCGGGAGAGCTCGATCGCATTCTCTCCGAAGACGACATAGCCCCCTTCACAGACTGAGTAGGGGATCATCGCTCTCTGGAGGAGCAGCTTCTCGTCGGATCCCCCCGGAAGTGCCAGATAACAGGCCGGAGCACGACGGCCGCGGAGCGACCTGCCGGGTCTGTACAGGCAGCGCACGCCGCTCGTCCCGATGTCCAGCCCGAACGTCATCGACGCTCCTCCCGCTGCATGGCGAGCAGCACGCGATCGAGCAGTCCTTCGGTGTCCTTTGCCGAGCGGATCGGGGAGGCCGGCGGGCGGCTGGTGACCGGCGCGGTTTCGCGGGGGGCAGGTTCAGCTTTCGATTCCACTTTCGCGGCGGCGGTCGATGCGGCTCCGAAGTGGGGGCCCGCGAGCGCCTGCGGAGGATGGACGATCAGCCGCTTCTGGCCCACGGCCTCGCCATGCAGTGAGATCCGCGACGGAAGCACGACCGGCTCGTCTTCGATGGACACTCCGCCGTGGAGCAGTTCCTCGAGACGATCGACCTCTTCGACGACCGGCTCATCGAGTTCGGGGAGTGTCGACACGATCACCGGGACCGGTTCGCGCGCGGCCGCGGTTCGCAGGCGGCGTTCCGAGGTCAGCCAGAGCAGGGTGACTCCCAGGCCGAGCGTGCCGAGGGCCAGCAGGATGACAAGTCCGCGGACGTTGGACTCGCTTCCTGAGACGTCGGGCGTTTCCCAGGCCGCATTCTTCACCGCGGAGCGGCGGCCGAACGCGGGGCGGGCCGTGAATCGCCTGAACGCGGGCCGCTCTTCCTCGTGAACCAGTTGCGGGCCGTCTTCCGGCGCCGTCGGCGACGGCGAATCTGTCAGGAGGGCGACACGGCGTTCCTCGGGCGCCGGGGCCGGTTCGACCGGCGAATCGGCGATCGTCGCGGGGGGCCGCGATTCGGGCGCGGGCGCTTCAAGGACGGGCAAAAGCGGGACTTCGGCAGCCGCGACCGGCGGCGCCGATTCCGTCGTGGGGGCGACTTGAGGCAGTTCGGCTGCGAGCGGACGCACCGTCAGGATCGCGTGGCAGCCCAGCAGGGCCCGGCGGTCGACGAGATTTGAGCCCACCACGATGACGTCGCCATTCTTGAGAGGCCCGGACGCCGGAGCGCCGTTCACTCGCGCGGCGACAGCCGCCTCGGAGGGTTGATTCAGCCGGAAGAACAGCGTCGCGAGCGACCGTTCCGACGGTCCCACGCGGATGACGACCGGTTCGGGGGCCAGGCCGATCGCGGCGACGTGGATGTCCTCCGTTGCCGCAGGCGGCTTCCGGCGGGTGGGAGGAACGGCGACGACGAGGACGTCTCCAGTGACGACATCCTGCGAATCTGCGGTCGAAGTGGAGATGGAAACGGGCGGGAGTCCGCCGTTATGGCGCGAGAAATAGTCTCCCAGCATGAGGCGGCTTCCCGCAGCGGCGAGAACCTCAGCGGCGGAGACCTGCCTCGTGGTTGACTCATAAACGCCAGGGCGTTCGACATCTCCGACGACCGCGATGCGGCGCGTCCGGAAGGCGCGGTGCTCTCCGAACTCGACGACAGTCGCATCCGAGCCGAGATAGCGTGGCGCTCCGCTCTGGGCGACCGCGAATGACGCGGTCGCGGCCACTGCTGTCAGGCAGCAAGCGACGATCAGAAGCCCCTGTCGCAACACGGACATCGTGCGTCTTCGACCTTCCCTGACCATCGCAGCGGAAAAACCGTTCCGCGCATACGACACAGACCGCTGCCGTGCGGTCCCTGACCCAGTGTCGTTTTCGGCACGCTCGGCAAATTGGGATGAAGAAATTGGGAGCTGCGGAGCGAAACGGTGACAACGAGCGGCGAACCTGCCGAAGCCATTGAAGGATTTCCACGAGATCCCGGAGAGGCGACGTGGAGCACCCGTCTCCGCAAAGTTGCCCCATCCGGAAAAAGCGTTCCAGATTGCCCTGTTTCACTTCAGCCGGACGCGACGCTCATCCGAGCACGCGATTCCGAGGCAGGCGAACATGTCGACAGGTTGGGTCGAAAAGGAATATCGCCGACGCGATGCCGCAGGGATCTGCGAGCATTGCCTCACGATCGGCATCGACAATTGCCCCCAGAAAGTGACCCGCGTCGTGCAGCGGCTGCTCACGGGGGCCGAACTGTTCGACTGGATGACGCCGAAGGCCCGTTTGTATGCCGGCGTGGCGCTGGAAGAGGCACTTCTCAACGCCGTGATCCACGGCAACCTCGAAGTCTCGTCGTCGCTTCGTGAAGCGGACGACGATGCGTTCGAGCGGTTGATCGCGATTCGGCAGGCCGACCAGCGTTACAGCAGCCGGATGGTGACTGTGGACATGGAAGCGAGCCGGGAGCAGATGCTCTGGAGAATTGAAGACCAGGGACCTGGTTTCAATGTGTCCCGTCTTCCCGATCCGCGGGCGGAAGACCGGATCGGACTGCAGAGCGGCCGGGGCGTGCTGATGATGCGCACGTTCATGGACGAGGTGTCCTACAACCGCCGCGGCAATGAAGTCACGATGATCAAGCGGCGGAAATCGGCGCCTTCGGACATCCTGGACGCGATTGCCGACGAGTTCGCGGCCGAGCCGTGCGAACTGGTGCTGGCGGGGCGCTGAAGCCGGTTGCGAGGGGCGACGTCGCGATCAGCTGCGGCGACCCGGCTCGACGCCGGCGATCACTGCATCCGGGGCGAGGACGAAGATTTCGACACGGCGGTTCTGCTGCCGGGAGGCGTCGTCCTTGTTGGCAGCGGCCTGCTGGTATTTGCTGTAGCCGGCGACGCCCATGCGCGGCTCGCCGAGGCCCATTTTCGCCATCGACTTCACGACCGACGTGGCCCGGTGGGCCGAGAGATCCCAGTTGGTCGGGTGGTTGGCGCGGGTTGTCGACTTCACGACTTCCATGTCGTCGGTATGGCCGACCACCAGGACGTGGAACTGCCGGGAGTCCTCTTCGTTCATGATGCGGACGAATTCCTGCAGGACTTTCGATCCCTTGGACTGGATCTCGTCGCTTCCCGAGGCAAACAGCAGATCACCGTTGAAGCGACTGACGCCGGTCGTCGGGTCGAATTCGAACTCAGGATACTTGCGGGCCAGTTCCTCAAACTTGCGATTGGCGGAACTGTTGAGCGGATTGTTCGAGGGGGTCAGCCCGGTCAGCATGTTCTTGTACTGATCCTGGATCTGCGACCGCTCATTCGACAGGTTGGCGATCCGCTCGTTGGCCGTGTCGAGGTTGCCCTGGAGCTGGTTGGCGAGCTGCTCGTACTTCTGCTTTTCCGCTGCGAGCTGGGCGGCGGAGGAGTGTGCCTGCGAAAGCTGTCCGCCGAGCTGCTGGCACTGCTGGTACATCTGCATGGTGCGCAGCTTCGCCTGCCGCAGTTCGCGACGCCGGCCACAGCAGCCGGATGTCACGGCGCAGGAGGCGGCTGCGAGCAGAAGCAGCAGGGGACGCTTGAATCGATGGGTTTGCGACAACATGGCGGAACTCCGCGTCGTGCCGAATCGGTTCGCCCGCCGGGAGGCGAATGAACCGGTGGATGTATTCTGAATCTCAAGACGCCCACCCAGACGGCAGCTCCCGGGTGGAGGTTGGGGCGGGCTTATACCGGGGTGATTTCCCAGGACCTAACAATTCCGGCGAGATTCCCTAAAGACCGGCAGGACTTGCCGCGAGAGCCCGTTCTCGGGAGGGCGGAAACGGTCGGCCCGGCCTTTGCGAGAAGTTCCCTCAAGCCGGAATTCGGCGCTTTCGCGCCGGTTTGGCGTGTCGACAGGTTTCCCAGATTTCCACGTCCACTAAGCCCGCGCTGGCTTGCCCGATTGCGGCCGACTGATCTGGAGATCGACGAAGCGTTTCACCTGCCCGGTGATGCCGACTTCCGTCGGCAGGCGTTCCATCGAGCTCGCGCCGTAGAACCCTTCGATGGCGCAGCGCTCGAGGACGTAGCGGGCGTCTTCCGGCTCGGCGATCGGCCCGCCATGGCACAGGACGATGACATCGGACCGCACGGATTTGGCAGCCTGGGCAATCTCGGAAACGGCAGCCACCGATTCGTCCATCCCGCGGGCGGTCTGAGCGCCGATCGTCCCGGAGGTGGTCAGCCCCATGTGGGCGACGATGATGTCGGCTCCGGCCTGGGTCAGCAGGCGAGCCTGTTCGGGATCGAAGGCGTAAGGGGTCGTCAGCATGTCGAGCTGGTGGGCTGCGGCGATGCAGTCGATTTCCAGCTGGAAGCCCATCCCGGTTTCTTCCAGGTTGGCCCTGAACGTCCCGTCAATCAGCCCGACCGTGGGGAAGTTCTGGATGCCGGCGAAGCCGAGGGCCTTGAGCTCCTTCAGGAAGTGGTCGCGTATCAGGAAGGGATCGGTTCCGCAGACACCTGCCAGGACGGGCGTTTTCCGGACGGCCATGAGCACCTCCGGGGCCATCTCTTTCACGATCTGGTTGGCGTTTCCGTAGGGCATCAGCCCGGCGAGCGAGCCGCGCCCGGCCATGCGGTAGCGGCCCGAGTTGTAGATCACGATCAGATCGATTCCGGCCGCCTCTTCGCACTTCGCGCTGATGCCCGTCCCCGCGCCGCCGCCGATGATCGGCCGGCCGGCAGCGATTTTCTGACGCAGGCGGGAGAGAATCGACTGGCGGGGTTCGCTCATGGCTCGTTGGGGAGGAGTTTCAGGAAGGGGCGTTGGAATCAGCGGTTCCAGAGTCGGCCAAACTCGCGGACGAGCGCGGCGGCGAACTCGGGATCATTGATGTGGTTTGGATGACGCTGAACGGTGACCTGCTTGAGTCCGCGGACCTCCGACTCGAATTCGTCGAAGAGCGCGATATCGGCTTCGGGATCATGGAAAGGTTGCCCGGCAGCATCGAGAGCGGAGACCCCATTTTCCGGGATGAGCACCACGACCGGGGCCGTGGCGTGCCGCAGTTTGCCGGCGATCCAGCGGGCGAACTCACGATTCTCCTGCGGCGTCGTCCGCATCAAAGTGACCTGCGGGTTGTGGCGATGGAACAGCCGGTCGCCGAACTTTGAAGGAACGGATTCGGGCGCTCCGAAGTTGACCATGTCGAGTGCCCCGAGGCTCATGACATATGGAATGCCTGCTTTGAGAATGGCTTCGAAGCGATGCGGGCCGGCCGCAAAGACCCCGCCCACCACTTCGTCGGCGACCTCCGTCGTGGTGATGTCGAGAACGGCCTTGATGAGTCCCGACTCGACCAGCTTCTCCATCGCGCGGCCGCCCGTCCCGGTCGCGTGAAAGACCAGGCAATCGAATCCCTGTAGTTCGAGCGCCTCGCGGACCGCCGTGACGCAGGTCGTCGTGACGCCGAACATCGTCATGCCGACGATCGGCTTGAGTTCAATCGGCTGCGTTTCATGGGCGACCATTCCGGCCATCGCGTGGGCCGCATTGGCGAGAACCCGGGAGGAAACGGCATTGATGCCGGCCACATCGACGACGGAGGGCATCATGCAGATGTCGCCACAGTCGACGTACGGGGCGGTGTTGCCGCTGGCGACCGTCGAGACCATGAGCTTGGGGAACCCGACGGGAAGCGAACGCATCGCGCGCGTGATCAACGCCGTCCCGCCGCTCCCTCCGATTCCCATGACGCCCTGCACGCGGCCGGCCTGGTATTCGCCTGTCAGGAAACGATCGAGCGCTTCGCTCATGGCTTCCACGGCAGCGCCGCGATCGGTCTGGCTCAAGACAAAAGACGCACCGCGGGGATGGCATCCGGCGACTGTTTCCCGGGCGATCGTGGGGCTTGCGGTGGGAGGCCCCTGCGTGCCGACATCCACGATCGTCACGCCCGCGCCTGCCTGTTCGACCTGGCGGGCGACGAACGCGATTTCCTGCCCCTTTGTGTCCATCGTGGCGATGGCATAGACACTCGGTCGCATCAGAATCACCGGGCGCGAGGTGACGGACAGTCGAACCGGGGCCATCGTAGCCGGTTTTGATGAGGAATGAATTGAGCCTGAAATGCGAGGCCGTCATTCGCGATTCGCGGGGCAAGCCCGCCAGACCCCGGCCGCGGGGGACCGTTGCGGATCAATGCCGTCGCTGGTAAGTGAGTGACTTCGAACGTCCATTCTTCAAAGGAATCGAAGCAGATGCCGCAGGAACGTGTCCTCGTGACGGGCGCATCATCCGGAATCGGCCGGGAACTCGCTTTGCAGTTTGCCGAGAACCGGAACAACCTGGTGCTCGTCGCCAGAAGCCGGGACAAGCTGGAGGCGCTGGAGTTCGAAGTGCGGACGAAATACGGCGTCACCGCCGAGATCATCTGCGCCGATCTCTCTCAGGAAGGCCAGGTGCGAGGCGTTTTCGAGGAAACCGAACGCCGCGGCCTGCAGGTGGACATCCTGGTGAACAACGCGGGCTTCGGCGATATGGCCCATTTCTGGGACGTTCCGGCCGAGCGTTACCTGCAGACGATCGCCGTGAACGTCGGGGCGCTCACGCAACTGACGCGGCTTTATCTGCCGGGAATGATGCAGCGGAAGAAGGGCCGGATTCTGAACGTTGCTTCGACGGCGTCGTTCCAGCCGGGGCCGAATGTGGCCGTCTATTTCGCGACGAAGGCCTATGTGCTGTCGCTGAGCGAAGCGCTTTCGATCGAACTTCGGGGAACGGGGGTGACGGTGACCTGTCTTGCCCCGGGGCCGACGCTGACCGGGTTCGGCGATCAGGCCCACATGCAGCATACGCCCCTGTTCCGCTTTGCGATCATGGAGGCCGAGCCGGTGGCGAAGCTGGGCTACAACGCGACGATGAAGGGGAAGCCGCTGGTCATTCCGGGGTTCATCAACAAGACGCTCGCCTTTTCGTCACGGCTGTGGCCGCGGCAGTGGATCGCCTGGACGACGGGCAAGCTGCATCCGCTGAAATAAGGCCCGCGCGCTACGCCTTCGTGGCCGCTTCGTACTTGAGCAGACCGGTGACGAGTGCCGTCAAACGGGGCTCGGCCGCGTTGGCGACGGCGATGATTTCCGCGACGTCCACCGGGCGGAGGCAGTCCGGCAGGCAGATATCGGTGACGATCGACAGCCCGATCGTCCGCAGGCCGGCGTGAACGGCCGTGATGACTTCGGGAACCGTCGACATGCCGACGGCGTCCGCTCCGATGTTCCTGAGGAAGCGGTACTCCGCACGGGTCTCGAGGTTCGGCCCCGAGACTGCGACGAAGACCCCCTTGTGGCACGGGAAGTTTTGCTGACGCGCAATCTCCAGAGCGACGTCGCCGAGGCGGCGGTCGTACGGAGCGCACATATCGGGGAAACGGGGCCCGAGCCGGTCGTCGTTGATGCCGATCAGCGGATTCGCGCCCATCAGGTTGATGTGATCGTCGATGACCATGATGTCGCCGGTTGAGTAGAACGGATTGAGTCCACCCACGGCATTGGAGACGACCAGGAGCTCCGCTCCGAGCGCCTTGAAGACCCGCACCGGCAGCGTGATCGCCGAGAGCGGATAGCCCTCGTACATGTGGAAGCGCCCCTGCATGACCACGACCGGCAGGCCTTCCAGCGTTCCGCAGACGAGTCGGCCAGCATGGCTGGCGACGGAACTCTTCAGGAAATGCGGAATCGTGTCGTAGTCGAGCGACGCCTCAACCTGGATCCGGTCGACAAGCCCCCCCAGGCCGGTCCCCAGAATGATCCCTGCGTGAGGCTTCCTGTTCCAGGCCTTACGAATGGCGGCCGTGGCTTCAGCGATCTGGTCGTAGAGGTGGAGCATGAGACGTGAACGAGGTTGTGGCGTTTCCGGGTGACTCTCGAGATCAGCGCGCTGCGCGGGGGCGCTTGTAGAACGGAAGCGGGACGACCGTTGCGCGTTCCAGCTTGCCGCGAAGGTCGACTTCCAGTGGCGTCCCGATCGCCGAGTGCGCCTTCGAGACGCAGGCCATTGCGATCGTCTTCTGCAGCGTCGGCGAGAATGTTCCGGAGGTCACTTCGCCGACAACATCGCTGCCGACTTTGACGGGCGTGTGTTCGCGGGCGATGCGCCGGCCTTCCAGGGCCAGTCCGACTCGCGTGCGGTCGAGCGGAGAGGCCGCGATCTCGGCCAACCTCTGCTGACCAATGAACGGCTTCGTCAGTTTGACGGCGAACTGCAGGCCGGCCGTCAGTGGATCGATCTGCTCGGACAGCTCATGGCCGTACAGCGGCATGGCGGCCTCGAGGCGGAGCGTGTCGCGGCATCCCAGTCCGCAGGGAAGGATTCCCAATGGCTGGCCCCTCGACATCAGATCGTTCCAGACGGCCTGTGCCGTCTCGACAGGGAGCATCAGTTCGACGCCGTCCTCTCCGGTGTAACCCGTCCGGCTGACGATCGCCGGTCCATGCGGCGTCTGGCCCTTCCAGCAGGTGTAGTATTTGTGGGGCGCCGGATCTGGGGTTCCGTAGGAGGCCATGAGCTCGCACGCCTTCGGCCCCTGCAGCGCGATCATTGCCCACGGGCCCGTGCGGTCGATGACGGCGACGTCGAAACCGGCCTTCTGCGATTCGATCCACTGCAGGATTTTCAGGCGGTTCGATGCGTTGACGACCAGCAGGTGCGTTGGATCGCCAGCCAGGGATTGCTCGACGCGGTAGACGAGGACGTCATCCAGGATTCCGCCGTCTTCACGACAGACGAGCGAATACCGGACCTGTCCCGGCTGGAGCGTCGAGACTTCGTTCGTGAGCAGGTGGTCGAGGAACCTCACGGCATCGGGGCCCTGAAACTCGAGGCGCCCCATGTGTGAAATATCAAACAGCCCGACGCGCTCGCGGACGGCCGTATGCTCTTCGACGATGCTCGAATACTGCACGGGCATCGACCAGCCGGCGAAGTCGACCATTCGGCCGTTGTGAGCCTGGTGCCAGTCGTGCAAAACAGTCCGTTCCATGTCGTCTCATATCCGCAGGAAAAACGGTCGAATCGTGGCCGAAGCGTGTGAGCGCGGCGTTCACGCAGGCCTCCGGGGTTGTAGTGGATGCAGCGCGTGATTGTCTTGTAAGAAACGTTCCGTCGTGGCGACGGCGTGTGGCATTTTGTCAACACGCCAGGCGGGCGCGGGCGGGGAGGGGCGACCGATGGCAAGCTGCAACGGCTCACCGGCGATAGACTTCCGAGCTTGAGCCAAATCCCGAAAGTGCCCGCTTGCCATCGGGTATGCGCTTTGCCACAGTGCAATTCATGCTCACGATAGGCGACGACCTTCTGCCGCAGACGGATCTGACGTACTTCGCGTTTCGGGTCGCGTTCTGCGACACGCTTGAACGCATCACGCTGGCCGAGCAGGCCCGCATGGGGCACGAGGTGACCCTGGGCTACCTCACGGAGGTCCCGTTCCTCAGGAACGTCGCTCCGCGGGTGCAGCTCGATCTCCTCCTGGAGACCTGGGACCGCCATTACTCGGCGGAAAAGCTGACCGGCACGCTGATGGACGAGGCGGTGATCTACGCCGCATGTGAGACGTCGGCCCGCACGGTGAAGGCGGACGGAAAGTCGATCCGGAGGTTTCTGCGGGGCGGACCGCGTCCATTGTTTCCCGTCCTCGACGATCGACTGGCGGAGTCGCTCCACGCGCTTCACGTCAATCTCTCGAGCCAGGGTGACTTCCTCCTGATCAGCCAGTTCCAGGATCTCCCGGCCGACGAGGCCCGGGTGCTGAAGGCCAAGTTCCGGCTGGAAGATTCCGCCTGCGAGCCGCTGTTTGAAGCGCTGGGGCGCTGGCATGTGAATCCGGGGTTCGTGGCACGGGCGAAAGGCCTGCTGACCGGTCCCGAGGCGACGAAGGTTGCCGGGATTCTGCAACTTCCCCCGCATCCCCAGGCGGCGAATTAGCTCGCGTTCGATTCACGCAAATCGAACGCGGTGACACGAGGAACGTTCCCGGTCTCCAGGACAGCGGGGGCCTGGCGGCGTACCTCGACGCTGCAGTGAATCGCTTCTGCCCTGCTGAGCTTCGGTCGGTGTCTGGGCCACTCACATCGTTCACCTTGATCCGTCGTCGCTCATCTGACTGCGTTCCGGGCTGGGGTATCAACGGAAACGTCGCGGTCGGGAACAGGCTCCCGACCGCGACGTGTTCGAATTCCGATCTCGCGTCAATCAGCGACGCGGTCCGCGTGAACCACGTCCGCCGCCGCCGCGGTGTCCACCACCACCGCCGCCGCCGCGGCCTCCCCCTCCTGAACGTCCGCCGCCGCCGCTGCCCGCGGCGCGACGTGGAAGATGGAGATAGGAGATCGCTTCGTCCCATGTCGGAACGTCGCCGTAGTCGACCGGAACAACCGCCGGGAAATCACTGCGGGATTCCTCGGATGAGCCGCGACGCCGGCGCGGCTCGCGCTCGGCTCCTGCAGCGACCGGTTCTTCCTGGCGACGGGGGCGCTCGCCCCGGCCGCGGCCTCGATCCGTCTGCGGTTCACGTCCGCCGCGGTCCTCGCGTTCGGACCGTTCGCGACGCGGAGGCCGGCCGCCACGATCTTCACCGCGGGGGCGTTCCGCGTACTCCTGGCGGCGCCGCGGAGACTCTTCGAGACCGGCGCCGAAATCGTCGCCTGCAGCGTCTTCGGCTTCAATGAAACCGGTCGGCTCCGTCGAGAGGCTTTCGACATCCCGTTCGGCCGCTTCCTCACGACGTCCGCGACCGCGACCTCGTCCGCGCCGACGGGGGCGACGCTCACCCTCGGGCTGCGTCTCTTCGGGGCGATCTTCGAAGTCGTCAAAGCTGGCGGACGCCGGCGCCGGGGCCTTCCACAGGCCTTCGCCGAAGCCGTCGTCATCTTCCTCCGAGGATTGGCTGGGAACGTCGGCCGAAGCAGGCCGCTCGGACCGAGGGCGTTCCGAACGTCGACGGCCACGTGGTTCGTCCCCCCGGGCGGCGGTTCGTTCGCCGGGCGAGCGCTCACCCTGTGCGGGCCGGTCTTCGCGCGCCGGGCGTTCCGAACGGCGGGGCCGTTCTTCCCGTGAGGGGCGCTCCTGCGACGAGCGTTCCTGGGTCGGCTGTTCACGCGCCGGCCGTTCCCGGCGGCGGCCCCGCTCGGGACGGGGACTTTCGTCTCCGGCCGAGTCGAATCGGGCTTCCGAAGCCGGTGCTTCCGGCTCGGGGCGACGCTCAGGACGCTCGGAGCGTTCCGGGCGACCGCCGCGATCACGATCACGGCCGCGCTCGGGGCGACCTCGACCACCGCGTTCCGGACGTCCGCCGCGCGATCCCGATCGATCTCCGCGGGGAGCCGAGGGCGAGGTCTCGCTGCTGCTCTCTTCCCAGTCCCAGCCTTCGAGGGCGTTCCAGAAACTGTCCTTGGCGGTGTCGCTGGCTGGCGCTTCCGCGGCTTCCTGTTCGGCGGCGGCCTCGACGGGGGGCTTGGGCTCTTCCCGGCGACGTTCGTTACGGGCAGGGCGTTCCGAGCGTGCCGGTCGTTCCGACTTCGCGGGCTCGGACTTCACGGATTCCGACTTCCTGCCGCGCGCGCTGTCCGGACGTGCAGCACGGGCCGGTTTCGGTTCCGAGTCGAGCAGGCCGAAACCAAAGTCGTCATCGGCGTCTCCGACAGGGCTGGCCTCGAGCGGCTGCTCCCAGACCTGGCTGTCGTCTTCCGGCTCGTCTTCGTGGGCTTCCGCAATGGGCGCGGCCGGCTCGGGTTCGACATCCAGGCCGTCGAAATCAAGGGGATCGTCGTCAATCGGCGCAGGGGACAGCCCGCCGTCACTGCCGAGGAGATCGTCTGCGAGCGCCTCCCAGTTGTCGTCCGGGCGCTTCTTCTGAAATGGATCGTTCATGCGATGACACTATCCCTCGCGCGTGCCGAATTCAAGATCGGCCAGCGATTGAGAATTGCGGCCAATTCACTGGCATGGCTGTCGACAAATCCCCAAGATTCGCGCCATGAATCCTCAAGACCCCCGACAAACGGAATTCGGACTCGTCCGCGACATGCTCGCGGCGGTGGATGTCCTCAAGAACTTCGACCCGGCTGTCATCGAGCCGATTGTCGAACCGGTTCGGCAGGCCGGTCGGCTCATGCTGACCGGTGAAGGTTCGAGCCGGATTTTCCCCGCCAAGAACGCGATGGTCCACGCGCGCCGCCAGGGAGATGCGCTGGCGATCGCGACCGAGGCGGCCAGCCAGGCCTCGGAATACGATCTCTCAAATTCGGCCGTCTGCGGAGTTTCCAATTCCGGCCGGACGGCGGAAGTGATCCGGCTGTTCCATAAGCTGAAGAGCGGTGGGCACTCAAAGCGTTTCAGCATCACTGCGCACGCCGGTTCGACTCTCGAATCGATCGCCGATGTCGCCTTCACGCTGAAATGTGGTGGTGAATCGGCGGTGGCGGCGACCAAAAGCGTTCTCGAACAAGCCCTGCATCACCGGGCGCTGGTCGATGCAGTCGCTGGCCGTCCTCTGCCGCGGGCCCGCCTGGGCGAAGTCGCCGACATGGTGCGAAGCGCCCTGACGACCGAAATCGACCCCGCGCTGACCGCGCGAATCGCATCTGCCGGCACCATCTACTGGGCCGGTCGCAATGACGGCGTCGCCGAAGAACTGACGCTCAAGACCAACGAGATCACCCGAAAGCCCGCTGATTTCCTGCCGGGAACCTATGCGGCCCATGGGGTCGAAGAGGTGATGCAGGGCGGGGACGTGCTCTTGTGGGTCAGCCCGTTCGAAGACGCGGAAGCGAAGTTTGCGGATGTGCTCGAAAAGGGAGTCGGGATGACGATCATCGCGATCTCGTCCCGTCCGACACGCTTCCCGACGATTCTCGTGCCGGATGCGGGGGATCTGAGCGGCTACGTCGAAATGGCCGCCGGCTGGAACGTCCTCGTCGCGACGGGACTGAAGCTCGGCATCAATCTCGACAAGCCGCAGCGGGCCCGAAAAGTTGGGAACGAGTTCACCGGCTGAGGCCGGCGTGACTCAGTCGAGCCCGATGACTGTTCGAAGAGCGGCCCGCCAACCGAAACGGGCCGCTTTTTTTCGGCCCTGAGACTTGGTGACGGTCGCGGACGGTGCATGCGTCAACGACTCAGGAAGCGAGCGGTTTCTTCCTTCGGCGGCGAGCGACCACCGCGCCCCCGACGAGCGTACAGAGCAGAAATGAACCCGGTTCCGGCACCGCCGCCGGCGCATCCACTATGAGTGAAACGCTGTCGACTTCGAGGTGCATCGGGCTCATTGCAGTCGCCTCGAAGATCAGGCTGAAGGATTCGCCGACCGCGAGCGACTGCAGAAAGCCGAGGACATTGACGCTCAATGTCTGGGGGGCTTGTACGAGATCGCCACTGTTTTTGGTGAAAGCAACCTGCTCATTACCGCTTTGCGTCGCTCGCAGTAGCACTCTGAACTGCTGACCAGGTCCCCAGTCTGCGATCGCTGAATCGAGGTAGTGCGTCCAACTCAACGTTCCGGAGGTTGTCAGCGCCGGGGTGGGAGTTATCGGCCCGATTCCGGTATGGAGTGACATCGTCCCGGGGGTGAACGGCTCGTCGATGTCAGTCAGCAGGTAGCCGACGCCGTCATTGGCCCCCGTATTTAACACCAACAGTGTCGGAGGTTCGGTCGCCCACACCCAATTGCCGGCAGCCGGGTCGGATGTCGTTACTTCCCAGCTATGGAGATTGGAGTTATCGGAATAGAAATTCCCGTTCGCTATCACCTGGACGATGTCCGCGCGGGATTCACTCGCGGCGCAGATGCTGAGCAGCGTGAGCAGGATTCGGAATTTCATGGAGAGTGGCCCCCTCGCTCACGAATGTACCGTCGACCCGTATTTGTGCTCGTCAGCGTGGCCCGCTCAACGGCACAACAATAGAACTCATTCTGTAACGGTTTTAGGGGCTACGCCGGCCGGATACAACAATCAACCGTTCTAATCCCCCCGGAATCTCCAGTTTTGCAAGGAGGGCCGAGGGGTCGCAGGCGACCGCACAGCGAGGCGGACAGACTCTCAGAGCATCGCGGGGGTGATCATGCCGCGCTGGATTGCATGCAGATCGTCAGCGCGGGGAGCTGAAACAGGCCCGCGGGGCGGTACACGCCGCCCAGGAACAGAGGCCTCGATCGGCGATGTCGTCGCAAGAAGCTGGCAACGAGAGAAGTTGAAGAAGGGCCCATTCGCCATCGGCCCGTGCTCCGAATTGCACGGCCGGTTGAACCAGGCACGGGAACCGTGCCTGGCGGAAGTCGGCGACTTCATTTCGCGGACGCGGTGCGGTCGGTCTTGGCCGGCGAGAAGAACCCGTACAGCGTGTCCCGTTCACGAACGATGTAGAACTTCACGGGAGCCCCGCCGCGGGTGTCGGCATGCGTCAGGACGTAGTTGACGTCGTTTTCCTTGACCGTTTCGTAGGACGAGAGGCCCACCAGGATGTCGCCTTTCCGGATGCCGCTCTGTGAAGCCGGGCTTTCCTTGCGAACATCCGTGACCATCATCCCGCCGGTGTAGGGGAGCCCTTCGAGGCGCGAGTCCCCTTTGATCAGGGCGGACAGCCGCAGCCCGACGGCTTCCCAGGTCCGGTCTGACCGGACGGCGTTGTTGACCTGCGTGGCGGCCGGCTGGGGAGCCAGGCTGGCCGTCATCGTGTGGCGAGTCGTGCCGTAGTCGGGCGTGACAGCGACCAGCTGCATGTTCAGCGATTCTTCCTTGCCGCCGCGGTTCACCACCACCGGCAGCGTTTCGGACGCCTTGTGATCGAGGAAGGCCCGCTCGAAGTCGACGCCGTCGGTGATGTTCATCGAGCCGATGCGAAGCACGACGTCTCCGGACTGAAGTCCAGCCGCGGCTGCCGGTGAACCGGGACGGGTCGACTGCACCAGGACGCGGCGGGTCGCCCCGTCTTTGTGATCCTTCAGGATTGCTCCGTGATACAGGTTGGCGGTCTTCTCCGCGCTCATCATCCGGGCGGCGATTGTCCGTGCAGCGTCGATCGGAATCGCGAAGCCGATCTTCGTGGCTCCGGCCCGGATCGCGACGTTGATGCCGATCACTTCGCCTTCCGAGTTGATCAGCGGGCCGCCGCTGTTGCCGGGATTGATGGCCGCATCGGTCTGGATCAGGTTTTCGTAGGCCTGGTCGTCCCCGGCTTCGACATTCCGGCCGAGGGCCGAAACGATGCCGCGGGTCACGCTGTGCTCATAGCCGTAGGCGTTGCCGATGGCGATGACGTCTTCTCCGAGCATGAGGTCGGAGGAAGTGCCGATCGGCATCACCGGGAGAGGCCCGCGAGCATGGATGCGGATGATGGCGAGGTCGTTCTTGGCGTCGGTCTGGAAGACCGTTCCGATGTACTTCTCGCCGTTAATCCGGGTGACCTCGATCGATTCCACGTCCTGGATGACGTGGTTGTTCGTCAGGATGTAGCCCCGCTCGTCAATGAGCACGCCGGTGCCCATGCCGTTGATCTTGCTGGCGCCTTTCTGCAGCGAGAAGGCGACGTCGATCGATTTCTGACGTTTGACGGTGTGAATGTTCACCGTCGACTCACACGTCCTCCGCACCAGCTTGACGAAGGGCGTCATCCGGGTTTCGGACGGCCCTGAGTCTTGCTCGGCAGAGACTGCGCCGCAGAACCCGGTAACGAGAACCAGGCAGCTGGCGGCGTGCAACAGGCGATTCCTCATCGGTGACCCTGTTCCCCGGACTTTTACGAGGTGTCGAATCGTCGGTTGCACGGCGATTGCCCGCACTACCTTCCGGCTGGTTTTTCGACCCTCCCGGCGAGCCCCCTTGAAAGCCCCGGCTCACTGACGCATAACTTGCCCAATCGTTCATTGAGAAACTGGGCAAGACGTTTCACCCGTCGAAAACCTCCCCCCGCCATTCACTCCGCTCTGCCGGATTTCCTCCTCAAGTCCCCACTGCTCATGCCCCTCACACGACTCGAAAAACTCCAGGACATGCTGCAGGATTCGCCGGAAGACGTCTTTTTGAACTACGCGCTCGCCATGGAATTCGTCTCCAGCGACCGGAAAGACGACGCACTCTCCGCATTTTCCCGAGTCCTCACATTGGACCCCCAAAACTCGGCCGCCTGGTTCCAGAAGGCGCAGGTCCTGGCGGGAATGGGAAAATTCGATGCGGCCCGGGACAGTGGAGCCCAGGGAGTCGCTGCCGCCAGGGCCAGCGGAGACCAGCATGCGGCCGAGGAGATCGGCGCCTTCGTCGAATCACTCCCGCTTTAAGACGGCCTGGGCCGCCCCCGAGTGACCAGTTGTCGGGGCCTTGTGCGCCCCGTAGCATGAGTTGCAGACGCCATTTTCGCCGCGGCAGCGGATTCCGGTGAACCTGGAACAACGGGGCGGCGTCTGTCAGCTGCCGAAATTGATTCCACGAGTTTCTCAGGATCCGAGACTTGCCCGAGCCGAAGCGCGAAGAACTCAAAGTCCATGCCCGTCGGGCCGTGCTTGTTTCCGTTGTCGACCGGCGTGAGAAAGGAGTTCACGCGGATGACCTGGACGAGATGCGGGGGCTCGCCGAGACGGCGGGGGCCGAGATCGTCGGAACCCTCCTGCAGTACAAGGAAAAGCCCGATCCGGCGACCTACCTGGGAAAGGGCAAGCTGAGCGAACTGGCCCAGCTCGTCGCGGCCTCGGATGCCGACCTTGTCGTCTTCGACAACGTCCTCAGCCCGTCCCAGGGCAAGAACGTCGAGGAGATCACGGGCAAGCAGGTCGTCGATCGCAGCGAAGTCATTCTCGACATCTTCGCCACGCACGCCCGGACGTACGAATCCAAGCTGCAGGTCGAACTGGCCCAGCTGCTCTACATGCGGCCTCGGCTGACCCGCATGTGGACCCACCTCGAACGCATCGAGGGTGGCATCGGCAGCGGCAAAGGTCCCGGTGAAAAGCAGCTGGAAACGGACCGCCGGCTCGTCGACACGCGCATCAGCGAACTGAAACGAAAACTGAAGGATGTGGAAAAACGGCGGGAACGGCTCGTCGCCAGCCGCCGCGACCACATGACGGTTTCGCTCGTTGGCTACACGAACGCGGGCAAGAGCACGCTGATGCGCGCCCTGACCGGGGCGGACGTCTATATCGCCGACAAGCTGTTCGCCACCCTCGACACCCGTACCCGCAAGTGGACGCTCCCCAACTGGGGTGACGTCCTGCTTTCCGATACCGTCGGATTCATCAAGAACCTGCCCCACCACCTGGTGGCCTCGTTCCGCTCGACCCTCGAAGAAGCCCGCCACGCGGATCTTCTGCTGCACGTCGTCGACGCCAGCCACCCCGACGCCGAACAGCAGATCAAGACGGTCAACGAGGTGCTGGAGGACCTCGGAATCGAGGCCCATGAACCGATCCTCGTCCTGAACAAGGTCGATGCGCTGGAAGACCGTTCGCTGCTCGACGTCCTGCGGGGCCGGCATCCCAACACGGTGTCGGTCAGCGCTGTCGACGGGACCGGGCTCGAGAAGCTCACCCAGATGGTCGCGGAGCGGCTGGGCGACGGCTATCTGAACGTGAAGGTCGAGACGTCCGTCGGCAACGGGAAGCTGTTCGCCTTCCTGTCCGAGCACGCCGAAGTGCAGGGCGAGAGGGACTACCACGACGACCGCGTCACGCTGACGGTTCGCATCCCGCGGCGGTTCGCGAACGTGCTGACGGATGATCCGCAGAACGTCATCCGCAACCTCGACGGCACGCCGCTGAAGCTGAAGCAGGATGACATCGAGGACGACGAGGATTACAGCGTGCCCCTGAGCGCGAGCGGCCGCGGTCGAGAGAACGCTTGAGCTGCCGGGAGGTCGTCGACGTCGATGCGGACGCGCAATGCCGGGCCTCCAGATCGATGGGGACCGGGGTTTCAGCACACGCGATGTCGACTACAATCACGCGATGCTTCCCGCAAACCTGGAGATGCCGCCCGTTGCGGCTCCTGATTCCGAGCACCGCCTGTTCCTCACGCTCTTCGTGAGCAACGCCGGCGGCTGGTAATCCCCATTGAGCAGGCCCCTCTCTCGCGGGCCCTTTCTTCGCTCGCTTTCCGTCTGTCGTGCCTGCGGCCGGGCTTCCGGTCGTGGCTCACTTTCGATTCTCAACGTGGAGGCATGTGTCATGTCGGCGACTTCCGCAGAAGCCGGTTCCGGTTTGCCCCGTCTTGTCTGGTGCCTGTTTGGCCCGATGGCGCTTCTTGTGACGACGGTGATGATCGCTGAGAAGGGGGGAGGATGGCTGGGATTCGGCAGCCTCGTTTACCTGCTCATTCTCGCGACGATGCTCCTGGCGCGGTGGGTTGATTACCGTACCGGACATTCCGAGACCGCGGCCGGTGAGCCCGCCACTCCGGAATTGATTCGCAGGTATTACACCACTGTTCCCGTCGTCGCGATGGTCGTGTGGATCGTCGCCAACGTCATCGGCCTGCGCTGAACAGCCACGCCGCCTTTCGACTTTACCAACCCATTTCCAGCGACAGCGCCGAGCCAGGGTGTTTCACGAGACCAGGCGGGCCGAACTTCAAAGAGCGAGATGAACCCTTCCCCGATCGAACTGCTGGCGACATTTCTCTTCGCACTGGCAGTCCTCCACACCTTCTCCGTCAAGCACTTCGCTCATTGGGCGCACAAATATCCGCGAGGCTCCGTCGCCGAGAACCTCCTGCATTTTCTCGCGGAGACGGAGGTCGTCTTCGGCTTATGGGCCGCCGCGCTCTTTGCAGGAATCGCCGCCATCGAAGGCTCGGTCGGTGCGGCGGTTCACTACATTGAAGGACTCAACTTCAATGAGCCGAAGTTTGTTCTCGCCGTGATGGTCGTCGCGGCGACGCGGCCGATTGTTGCCCTGGGCGAGCGCATTCTGAATGGAGTCGCCCGGCTGCTTCCGTTCGGCAGCAGCGTGGCCTTTTACGTGACGGCACTCGCTCTCGGACCGCTCCTGGGCTCGTTCATCACCGAACCGGCCGCGATGACGCTGCTGGCGATCGTGCTCAAGCGTCGCTACTTCGATCGCGACATCAGCCCGCAATTCGCCTACGCCACGCTGGGGCTGTTGTTCGTCAACGTTTCGGTCGGCGGAACACTGACCCATTTCGCGGCCCCGCCCGTACTGATGGTGGCCAAGACCTGGAACTGGGATACGCCGTTCATGCTCACGCATTTCGGCTGGCGGGCGGCGATCTGTTGCGTTCTGTCGACCGGAATCGTCGCGTTCGTCTTCCGACGTCAGCTGGCCGGGATTCAATATGTCGCCGGGGACCAGCGCTACGTCCCCGTGTGGCTCACGGTGCTGCACGTTGCCTTTTTGGCCGCCATCGTGTTCTTTGCCCACCACCCCGATGTCTGCTTCGGCGTGCTCATGTTGTTCCTCGGGCTCACGACGGCGACGCGCGAGTATCAGGACAATCTCAAGCTGCGCGAGGCGTTGCTGGTGGGATTCTTCCTGGCCGGCCTGGTGACGCTTGGCAGCCTCCAGGCGTACTGGCTCAAGCCTCTCATTGCGGGGCTCGATGGATCACTCCTGTTCTTCGGCGCTACGGCGCTGACAGCGATTACCGACAACGCGGCGTTGACCTATCTCGGATCGCTCGTCGAAGGGATCGGCCCCGACCTCCAATACGCGCTGGTGGCCGGAGCCGTGTCGGGCGGAGGATTGACGGTGATCGCGAACGCGCCCAACCCGGCGGGCGTGGGCATTCTGCAGAGCGCCAAAACGTTCGGCGGCCACGGCATCAGCCCGCTCGGCCTGTTCGCGGGCGCGGTGTTTCCGACGCTGGTGGCCGTGACGTGCTTCTGGCTGGTGTAGGCGTTCGTGTTGTTGAAACGCCGGCGAGGTGGCCGGAGATGGACGCAGCGAAGGGGAGCCCCGCTCCCATCCTCTTCGTTCCAGGGGATCGACAAGCAATCGGCGTTTCGCCGATAACGGCCCGAGCCCACGTCACACAGTGAGTGACGATCCTAGGCGTGCCAGACGCCCCACTGCGGTCACCCTTCAGACAAGAAAGCCTGTGGGTCGCCAGTGAACGTCAGTTTGCGGAGCAACATTTCAAACTCTGCTTCGTCACATCTCCAAATGCGGTTTGCAACGGTTCTGGGGTCCGTCAGGATGTCGTCGATATACAGCCTCGGCGGCTTACCCTGATGCTGAACGATCGCGTTTACATGGTCGAGACAGACGACGACAACCGCCAGTAGGTCATCGCGCATTCTCGCCTCGACCTGATCGGCGAAGCTGGTGAATACCGCGCCAAGTTCTCGCTCTCGCTCGACGGACCGCTTGCCGCGACTACCTGCCGTATGCCGTACGATTTCGATCGCGGCCTTCTGAACTCCGCTCAGCAGTGAGAAATGAACGGCTGATTGCAGGTTTTGTCTCGCTTGTTCGGTTAAACTCATCCTCGGCCTCGCTCTTGACTCGCATGAATGAAACCGCCGCTTGGACGGGGGGGCGACGCTCAATCGGGGCGGGCTAGAAACATCGGGAACGTCTGGCCGCAGTGTAAAACGGATAATACGGACCGGCAAAACTCACTCAGGGCCGCACGATGCCAAAGATTCTGCCGATCGCTCCGCACCTTTTGCACCTCGCGGGCGAGTACCGAGTTTGCAGTGAGCTTCAGAAGCGTGGCATCTTCGCCACGGTGACGTTTGGAACTCATAAGGGCGTTGACATCTTTGCCATTGATGAGAGCCTGTCAGTCGCACTGCGAATTGAGGTGAAGACGAGTCAGCGGCCGAAGTTCGTCACGGGCATCAGTCAGAAGAAGGAGCGAGGCAACACCGACTGGCCTGACTTTTGGGTTCTCGCCCGAATCTGCCAGACCGGGCCGAACGAATTTGACGAACGGTTCTTTGTCCTGTCGCACGCTGAAATCGCGGACGCTCAATCGAAGCGAAATGCGGACTACTCTGACCGAGTCTTCGCGAAGAAGGGGACGCGTCCCGACCCACGCGACGGTGTGGACAACGTGAAACTGGACGATGTCCTACCGCATGAAAACTGCTGGAACAAGATCGCGGACGAAATGGCAAAGCGGGCGAAGTGCTAGAACAAAGGAAGCAGCGCCGAAACGCCGCTACTTCTCGTCCCGTTGTTATCGCGGAAACAAGAATGAGCGAACCTGACTGGCGGCAATTCGAAATTGCGGTTGCTGACTTCGTTAAGGCGCTCGGGACGGGAGCGAACGTCACTCATGATGTGAAGCTCCCGGATACTCACACGGGACACATGCGACAGCGGGATGTGTGGATTGAAACCAGTCTCGGCGGCTTGTTCATCGTCAAGTTGCTCGTTAGCTGCAAACACTACGGGCGTGTCTTGAATGAACTGGACATCGACCATTTCAATGGTGAGTTTCTTTCGTCCGGCGCGCACAAGGGCGTGCTCTATTCTCTGGCCGGGTTCAATCCGTTCGCGATCGAAAAGGCGAAAAAGTTGGGGTTCTGCTGCTGCCGACTTTATGAGGACACGCCTGCCGATCTCCCGGAATCGCTCGTCTTTCACTCCTATTGTTTGCCTTCCCGTATGCGCCTATCCGCAGTCGCGCTGTCGGGCGACTGGAACGAGAACGTGACATGGAATGACATCTTCACCGTCAAACTCGGTGACGGTGACAAGACAATCTTGGATTCACTCACGGACGCCTTTGCCAAACATGAGCAAAAAGCGTTAGACGCGATTGCTTGGGCTCGCGGCTTCCCTACACCGTGGGCAGTCCGCATAACATTCGCGTCGGCCGCCGATCCGACCCAATCGTTGATACTCGAATTGGGCGAATCTTGGCGAATCTTCCGAGGCAATGTCGAAGCTCATTTGCTTAACGGCTCGTACAACGTGACTAGCGACCAATTCATCGGTTCACAGGTCAGCCCGTCGGTCGACATGAAAGGGCCTGACCCCGGCCCCGGCTGGACGTTGCTCGACAAGTCGCCGGAATGGGAAGCCACAGATTCAATCTTGATATGCATTCCGAGAGCCGACCCGAAACGCAACCTACAGGACTCGTACGGCTGTCGCCGGGTTCTGGCCCGGGAAGGTTAGGCGGACAGGTGGCACACCCACGTCTCACCAATCTGGGTGGCACGTCCTGACTGACTTCAGGAAGAAAGGGCGTGGCGAGCATTGTCGAAGCCTCCCCACGCTTACGGACGCCGCTCAGATCCTACTTGCCAACTCAACAGACCACTGACAGTGCTGAAGGCGTCCTGGCACGGGACCACGCCCTTGGCAGGGCGTGCCACACGGCCGATGCTGCCAGCTGCGATCCAGGCAGACGCTGGCAGCGTCTGCTACGGGCCGCGCGCGCGTTGCGGGAGGGGCCGGGACGGGAGGGGGAGCGCAATGAAAAAAGCCCACGGGTTGCAACCCGTGGGCTTTGGTTTGCTCGGAGCAGCCTGAAGGCTGTCTGCAGGCTCAGGCTGCTTCGGCCTGGTCCTGGGCGTGGTGGGCGTTGAGCTTATTGTACAGCGTCTTGAGGGCGATCCCGAGTTCGTCGGAGGTACGGGGTTTGTCCCCTTCGTACTTCTCCAGCGTCTGCAGGATCACTTCCATTTCGATTTCACGCAGCGTGAGCGGCCGCGGGAAGTTGTTGACGTCGAATGGCCGGTCGTCCACGGGACGGCGCGAGCCGACGCTCAGCGGCAGGTCTTCCGGGCGGATGCTCTTTCCGTCGGACAGGATGGCGGCGTGCTCGAGGGCGTTGGAGAGTTCCCGGACGTTGCCGGACCAGTCGTGCTGGCGAAGCAGGGTGATTGCTTCGGGCGAAAGCAGGTTCTCCGGGACGTCGCGTTTCTTCAGGTGCCGGGCGAGCAGCGAGTGGGCCAGCATCGGCAGGTCGTCCTTCCGCTCGCGGAGCGGAGGGAGGCGGATCTCGAACGTGTTCACGCGGAAGAAGAGGTCTTCCCGGAACGAGCCTTCGGCCACCATGTCCTGCAGGCTGCGGTTGGTCGCGCACACCACGCGGACGTCGACCGTGAAGGCGTCGTTTTCGCCGACGCGACGGACTTCGCCCGATTCGAGGAAGCGGAGCAGCTTGACCTGCATCGCCTTGTCGAGTTCGCCGAGTTCGTCGAGGAACAGCGTGCCGCCGTTGGCCACTTCGATCAGGCCCTTCCTGGGGGTGTCGGCCCCGGTGAAGGCTCCTTTCTTATGTCCGAACAGCTCACTTTCGACGAGATTCTCCGGCAACGCTCCGCAGTTCACCGCCACGAACGGCATCTGGGAACGGGTGCTGAGTTCGTGAATCCGCCGGGCGACGAGTTCCTTGCCCGTGCCGGTTTCCCCGAGAATCAGGACGCTCGAATCGGTGGGGGCGATCTTCTCGACCAGTTTCTTCACCCGCTGCATCGACGGGGTTTCGCCAATGAGGTCGGTGCCGCCGCGAACCGATTTGAGCTGGGCTTCGAGCGCAATGGCCTTGTTGGCCAGCAGTTTCTTTTCGGCGACCCGGCTGAGAACGTTGGCGATTTCGACCAGCGTGCAGGGCTTGCGGAGGAAGTCGTAGGCGCCCATCCGCACGGCCTGGATGGCGTCATCGATGTCGCCGTGGCCGGTGTGAATGATGACGTCCGTTTCCGGGCACGTCTTTTTCAGATGCTGAACGACGTCCCAGCCGCCGATGCCGGGCATGCGGAGGTCGACGATGGCGGCGTCGAAGGGATGGTCTTCGAGCGCCCGCAGGGCGGCTCGCCCATCTTCGCAGATGGTCACATCGTGCCCCAGACGGGGCAGTTCGTTCTTCATGACGAGCCGGATGGGGGCTTCGTCATCCACGAACAGAATACGCAATCGATGCGCAGCGACTCCGGGCACGCCGTCACTCCTTGACGACTCGTCGACATCCTGTCGGAAGTTGCGAACCGGGAGTTCGCAACTCGTCGAGCACGAGCATGTCAGTAAAAACTTGGGAGACCGGGTGATAACACAAGGCCGCAAGTGCGGCAACGGGACTCTTGAGCCGTTTTCGTAAGTCCTTGCCGCAGGAGGGCAAGACGTTTCATGGTCACCGCTTTTACGCGGTCGGCCTGGGGACGGGAGGGGTTTCCGCCGTGAGGCATCTGACGAATGACGCTTCTCGCACCGACGGCTTTCCGGCGCCGCGTGCGACCACGATGTTGATTTTCGAACTGTTCGCCCACTCGCTCGACGACGGAATGCCTGTACAGAACCGTCTGGAAACGGGGACGAACCCGGGAACGAACCGGCGGCGAGACTTGCACACCGATCGCATCGAACGCGCGGTGCCGGTACCGTCGTTCGAACGCCAGGTGAAGCACACGCCGCCGGTTCAGACCGGAGAAACCTTCAAGCTCGTTGAGTCGGATGGGAGCCAGGTCCTGGACCTGGATTCGGCCGGTCTCCAGTTTCCTGCGGTCGGCATTCCGGATTCGCACCTCGAGATCAGGAATCTCGGTTGTCGACACCGCTCTCTTCGCCGTTGATCGATTCATCAGCGTGGCCGGTGGCGGAGGAGAAAGGGGCGTTGTCGGAGTGTCTGAAAACATGAAATTCAGATAAAGTCTTGGTCACTTATAGCGCGACGAAACATCTCCTCCTAGAGGGGATGAAGTTACAAATCGGAAAGGTGTGAACGAGGGTTACGAATCGGTAAGTAATGGGAATATTGAGTTTACGGGGAACGCGATCGGTTCCATTTTCCTGAGGAGCGGGAATGGGCGTCGTTGGAAGGACGGCGGCCGGCGATTCTCAAGCGGCTTGCTTGAGGCTCGCCAGAACTGCTTCCACTCCACGCCGATCTGGCTGTCAGCTCATAAGATGAATCCCGGATGGCCGCGAGCAGTCGCGCGGCCCGGGGAGGCTGACTGTTCACGTCGCCTCCGTGGTCGCCTTCCGACAAGCCGGACAAGTCAGGTTCAAGTGATGAAGGGACCGCTCGTGGAAGTGCTTGTGATCGAAGACGACCTGGTTCTGGGCAGATCGCTCCAGAAGGGGTTGCAGGAGTCCGAGCACAATTGCGTCTGGACGCGGAGCGGTCTTGAAGGGCTCACCCAGGCCGGGGCCTGCCGGTTTGATGTCATCGTGCTCGACCTCAACCTGCCCGACCTGTCCGGGCTGGAGGTCCTTCGTTCACTTCGCAAGCAGGGAGTCAACACGCCGGTCGTGATCCTGAGCGCGCTCGGCTCGGTGGATGAGAGAGTGGCCGGGCTCGAAGCCGGCGCTGACGACTACCTGGTCAAGCCGTTCGCCTTCTCGGAACTGATTGCCCGGCTTTCGGCCGTGACCCGCCGATCCATCGCCCGGCAGTCGCAGACCCTGACCGTGGGGCCGTTGACGCTCGATCTTTCGATGCGTCGGGCCTCCCGGGACGGCCAGGAATTCGATCTCACGCCGACGGAGTTCAGCCTGCTGGAATTCCTCATGCGGAATGCGGGGCAGGTCGTCACCCGCCGCATGCTTTGCGAGCACCTGTGGGAGTCGGACTGGGAGGGAGTCACGAACGTGATCGAGGTCCACATTACGCGCCTGCGTGGAAAGATGGACCGCGGCTTTGAGGAGCAGCTGCTCCACACGGTCCGGGGGCGGGGCTATGTCCTCAGGGTGCCCGGAACATGATTGCTCCTGACCCCGCAACCCGGCGAACGGTCGCGGGTTCGCGCGCCGCTTCGATCGGCAAAGCGACGCCCCTCCAGTCGCTGCGAACCCGGCTCGCCGTGTGGAATGCCGCGGTGGTGATCCTCACGGCCGTGACCACTCTCGTCATCCTCCGGCAGGGAGTGACCTGGGCTCTGTTGCGGGAAATCGACGAGATCCTCGGGGAGGACATCGTCGAGATCGGATTGATGCTTTCGGAGATTCCGAAAGACCAGTTCGGAGAGCTTACGCACGAACTCGATCGCAAGGCGATCGGACACCGGCACCATGGGTGGTTCGCCGAACTCCTCGGCCCGCAAGGCGAACGCATCTGGCTCTCAGGTGGCCGCGACTCCGGCCCTCCCGCTCCGCAGGCCGCCCGCAGTGGTCCACCGGCCGACCTGCGGACAATCCGCGGACCCGCTCCCCCGAATCAGCACGGCGTCAAGACCGTCGTCGTCGGGACTCGGCTCACGTTGCTCAGGCACGATCTCTCCAAGATCGATGAACTGGTCGTCCTGACCGCCACGCTCATCTTTGCGGTCGCTCCCCTCTTCGCCTACTGGCTGGCCGGGCGCGCGACCAATGCGGTTGGCGAAATCACGCGGACCGCGTCCCGCCTGCGGCCCGACCGGCTCGAAGAACGGTTGCCGCTGCGCGGTACGGGGGACGAACTGGACCAGCTCGCGCAGACAATCAATGGGCTGCTCGACAGAATCGCCGTCTTTCTCGACCACAAGCGCGACGTCCTCGCCAACGCCGCACACGAACTCCGCACGCCCCTCGCGGCGATCCGCAGTTCCGTGGAAGTTGCCCTCAATGAGCAGCGGACTCCGCAGGAATACCAGGAGTTGCTCGAAGACATCATCGACCAGAGCGGCTCGCTGCAGACCCTGCTGAATCAGCTTTTGCTGCTGTCTGAAGCCGAGGCCGAACTGCTGCGTTCGCAGGTCGATGTCGTTGGACTTGATCGGATCGTGTCGCGCGCCGTCGAGATGTTTCAGGGGGTCGCCGAAGTTCGCGAAATCTCACTGGAGGTTCAGCCTCTTCCCCGCTGCGACGTATCCGGAAACAAGGTGCACCTGCAGCAGGTCGTGAACAACCTGATCGACAACGGCCTCAAGTACACGCCGGCCGGGGGGAAGGTACAAGTGACGCTCAACGTCGATCGCGACAGGAGAGTTGCGCGGCTGCATGTGAAAGATTCCGGCATTGGTGTCTCCGCTGTCGACGTGCCTCGCATTTTCGACCGCTTCTTTCGCGTCGATCGATCGCGCCGCAGGGACTCCCCCGAAGGAACCGGCCTGGGCCTGAGCATCTGCAAGGCCGTGGTCGAAGCCCACGGAGGAAAGATCAGTTGCCAGAGCACGCTCGGACAGGGGACCGAGTTCACAGTCGAGCTGCAACTCGCGTCTCCCCCGGACCCGGAGGCCGACGGTGAATCGACCGACGCCCAGCGGGCCGCGCTCCCACGCTAAAACCAGTCCCGGGACAGCCGATTCCCGGAAACAGCTTTGGCAGCGTTCGACTCCGGATGGGCGTCGCCGTCGGGCTCAACCGGGGTAGAATCGGTGAGGTGACTGCACACCCCAGGAGGCGTTCGTCATGTCTGGTTTTCAACATGTGCTGGTTCCGGTCGATTTCAGCGCCGAAAGCATTCAGGCCCTGCATTACGGGTGTGCCTTCGCGCGGAACGACAAGGCGCCGCTGTCCGTTCTTCATGCCGTTCAGAACCTCGCGCCCCTGACGTTTGGCGGAGCCGAGGTGGTCTCGAATATCGCCGTGCAATACGCCGATGAGGCGGAGGCCAATGCGCGGAAGGCCCTTGAGAACGTTGTTCCCGCCGAGTGGATGCAAGGGCTGGAGATCCGACGCGAGGCAGTCGTCGGGGCGACGGCTGAGACCATTCTGGATTACGCCCGGTCCCATCAGGTCGACCTGATCGTCGTCGGCACCCATGGTCGCGGCGGAGTGACGCGCATGCTCCTTGGAAGCGTCGCGGAGAAGATCGTCCAGCGGGCCCCCTGCAGCGTGCTGGTCGTCCGCCAGCGTGAGCACGAGTTCGTGACCCCCGGAAGCGAACTCCCGCGGCCTCAGAATGTGCTTGTGCCGATCGATTTCAGCGACCGCGGCCAGAAGGCGCTGGAGGAAGGCGCTGATCTCGCCGCGCGATTCGGGGCGGAACTCCACCTGCTGCACGTCGTGGAAGACACCACTCCCGCGACCTCCGAACTGGCGACCACTTCCTCCGTCTTTCGGGCCTACATGCGTGAACTCACCACGCAGGGCGAGAAGCAGGTCGAGGACGTCCAGATCCCGAATCTGGGCGTTTCGGTCGTTCAGCGGAAAGTCGTGATCGGCTCCCCCATCGCCAGGATCACCGCCTATGCCGCAGAGAAAGAGATCGACCTGATCGTGATGGGAACGCACGGCCGCACTGGCGCCATGCACTGGCTGCTCGGCAGCGTCGCCGAACGCGTCGTCCGCTCCGCCCCCTGCCCGGTGATGGTCTGCCGTCGAACGGCCGACGACCCGGCGAAGTAACGCCGCGTCAGCCGCCCGTCACCGAGCCGATCCCGCCGGACCAGCGGGATCGGGTGTTCTTGCCGCGCTCACTCGTCTCCGGACGGCCCATACATCCCGGGAACAGGGATGTTGTTCAGCCGCAGATAGCTGCACAGAAACGCCCGGTGGTGGATGAGGTGGTTGATGCCGTAGATCCGCACCATCGCGGCCCGGGGCATGCTGATGATCGGCTTCCCGTTGTCGAGCAGCGCCCATTCCTTCTGGAAGTCCGCATCCGAAACGGCCTGGAGTGCTTTGCGGCCGGCCACCACCGCCGAATCGAAGCTCGCGAGGACCTCCCGCGTGCTTCTGAGGTCCGGGGACTGGTATTTCGGCCCGCCTGGGGGATTCACGTCCCAGTTGTCGTAGTTGACGATTCCCTCGATCCAGCCGACCCCTTCTGCGAGGTGGTTGGCGACCCAGCCCATCGTGTGGCTTTTGGGATGGGCCTTCCAGTCAAACTTGTCGTCGGGCACCCGCTCGAGCACTTTCCGGGTGTTGGCGGTTTCCTGGTCATATTCAGGAATCAGGGTCTGGGCCATCGTCATGACGTGATCTCCAACATCAGTGCAGGGTCTGGAAAACCGGAGCAGCGGCGGGCGCCGCCATGTCGTGTATATATGTACACATGTTCGGCATTTCAAGATAGAGGGCTTCAGCAGATTCGTAGACACCCGAACGCGGACGGCGATCCCCGTGTCCTGCCTGATTCGGAGGCGTCCGGAACGGGCGTGGCGGCGCCCTGGTGACGCGTCCTTTCGATCGTCGCCCCCCGCCGTTAAATTCTCGCTTTGCTACGGAGTCCGGTTCGTTCGACGGTTGAGGATGTCATGTCGCGTAAGGGTGAGCAGTTTGCCGGGTTGACAGTCGCGCTGGTGACGCCGTTCAAGGACGGCAAGGTGGACGAGGCCGCCCTCAAGAAGTCGGTCGATTTCCAGATCGAAGCCGGCACCGATGTCGTCAGTCCCGTCGGCACCACCGGCGAAAGCCCCACCCTCACTCATGATGAGCACGAACGCGTCATCGCGATCGTCTGCGAGCATGCGGCCGGACGCATCAAGGTCATGGCCGGGACCGGCTCCAACAGCACCTCCGAGTGCGTGCGCCTCACGAAGTACGCCAAGAAGTCGGGAGCGACCGGGGCGCTGATCGTCGGGCCCTATTACAACAAGCCGACCCAGGAAGGCTTCTACCAGCACTTCCAGGCCGTCGCCGAAGCCTGCGACCTGCCGATTGTGCTCTACAACATTCCCGGACGGACGGCGAAGAACATCGAGCCGGAGACGATCTGTCGCATCGCCGAGCTCCCGACCGTCGTCGCCATCAAGGAATCGACGGGCCTCATGGATCAGGCCTCGCAGGTTCTCAGCGGGAGCAACCTGACGTTACTTTCCGGAGATGACAGCCTGACCCTCCCGCTGATGTCGCTTGGCGGCAGCGGTGTGGTCTCGGTCGTCGGCAACATCATTCCGAAAGACGTGAAGGCCATGATCGCCGCCTGGAACAAGGGCGACATCAAGACGGCCCAGGCCGCGCACCACAAGCTCTTCCCGCTCTGCCGCGACCTCCTTGGCCTGTCGACCAACCCCATCCCGATCAAGGCCGCGATGACGGCACTGGGCCGCGACGCGGGTCCGGTCCGCCTGCCGCTCACGCCGCTCTCGGAATCTGAAATGCAGAAGCTGCGGAAGTCGCTCACGAACCACGGCCTGCTGTAAACGGAGCAGGCCATCGGATGGACGGTCCGACCGCTGTCATACTCGCCGCGTGTTGTCTCGCTTTGGGACTTCTGATCGCGTTTTTGTGGCGTCAGCAGGAGGGACGATCCATACATTCTCCGGCAGTGACACTGCCGGTTCTGATTGTCGCCATCATGGTCGCGGTGCTGTCGATGTTCTCAGGCCCGCGATCGACTGCGGCGAGCCATTTCGCGGCAGCAATCATGTTGTTCGGTATCGCAGCGGATTCGAACTTTTGCCGGGCACTGGTCGAGCAGGTTTGGGGAGTCGAAGCCCGTTTCATCGGGCGCATTCAGCGTTGCGAACCTTATGCGTTCTCGGTCCGGGAACTGCGAACGGCGACCATGCTGATCCGATTGGTGGGGTTCATCTTCGCAGGCGTCGGATTCCTGATTGGGTTTTGGTGTTTACCAGTGAAGTCGAATTGAATTGCCAATGCCCCTTCGCGTCTGCAGTTTTGAAAGTCGCCGTCAGGACGAGATGGCGTCGCTGATCCGCCGCCAGGGGGGCGAGCCGACCATCGCTCCTTCCATGCGCGAGGCCCCGCTCGAGAAGCACGAGCCGGTCTTCGAGTTCTGGAAGCGGCTCACCGCCGGTGAGATCGACCTCGTCATCCTGATGACCGGCGTCGGGACGCAGGCGATGTTTGACGTGCTGACCACGCGCATGTCGCGTGAGGACGTCGTCGCGGAGATGAACCGGCATCCCGTCTGCATTCGTGGCCCCAAACCGGCCGTCGTGCTTCGCAACTGGACCGTCCGCATCGACCATCGCGCGCCCGAGCCGAACACCTGGCGCGAGGTGCTGACGATTCTCGATGCCAACGCCGTCCCCCTCAGCGGCACGACAGTGGCCGTGCAGGAATACGGCAAACCAAGCATCGAACTTTACGACGAGCTTCGTCGGCGTGGGGCGACGGTCGTCACGGTGCCCGTCTACCGCTGGGAACTGCCGGCCGACCTCGAACCGCTCAAGGACGCCATCCGCCGCTGTGTCGCCGGCGAGTTCGATGCGCTGCTGTTCACCAGCGCCCAGCAGGCCCATCATGTTCTGCAGGTCGCCGATCAGATCGGGCTCCGCGAACAGTGGCTCGCCGCCGCGAACCGCTGCGTCATCGGCAGCATCGGACCCACGGCCACGGAAACCCTCGTCGAACTGAATCTCAAACCCGACCTCGAACCCGACCACCCCAAAATGGGTCCTCTCGTTTCCGAAACGATGTCGAAGGCTCCCTCCCTTCTGTCAGCAAAGCAGTCTCAGTGAATGCTGGAAAGCTCACCACAGAGACACAGAGCTTGAGAGAAGAGGGAGAGCAACCTGTTTCATGCCGTTGTCCGGAGAATAAACCCAGACCAGAGGAGCGACCACTACGTCGAACCGTTCTGCCTGAAGGTGTGATCTCCCGCTTCTCTGCGTCCTCCGTGTCTCCGTGGTGAACGTCTTTCTTCAATGAGCCCCATGCATCTTCCCCTCGGTTTCTCCGCCGCCGGCGTCGCCTGCGGGATCAAGTCCGACCCCTCGAAGCTCGACCTCGCCCTGTTCCTCTCCGACCGCCCGGCCACGGCCGCTGGCGTGTTCACCCAGAACCAGGTCGTTGGAGCGCCGGTGAAGGTCTCGCGGTCGCGCGTGCCCAGCACGACAGTTCGCGGCGTCGTCCTCAATTCCGGCTGTTCCAATGCCTGTACAGGCCAGCGCGGGATTGATGACGCTCAGTGGATGACGGCCGCCGTCGCCGAGCAGGTCGGTTGCCAGCCGGAAGACATCCTCGTCTGCTCGACGGGCATTATCGGTCACTTCCTCCCGCGCCAGAAGCTGGCCGAAGGAATCCCGGTCGTCTCGAAGAGCGTCGCGGCCGGCGATGACCATTTCCTCGCAGCCGCTCGCGCGATGATGACGACCGACACCGTCCCCAAGCAGGCGATGCGCAAGCTGTCGCTCGGCGGCAAGACGGTCACGATCTCCGGAGCCTGCAAAGGGGCCGCGATGATCGCCCCCAACATGGCCACGATGCTGGCCGTTGTGATGACTGATGTCCGCATCATTCCCGAAACGGCCCAGAAGCTTCTCACACAGGCCGTGAACACCAGCTTCAACTGCATCAGCGTCGACCAGCACACCAGCACCAGCGACACCGTCCTGTTCCTGGCCAACGGCGCTACGGGTATCACGATCGGCGACACCGCCATGCAGGAGTTCCAGCAGGCTCTGACCGATGTCTGCCAGGAACTGTCGCAGAAGATCATCCGCGACGCCGAAGGGGCCGAGCACTTCGTGACGGTCGATGTGATTGGCGCCCGGACTTCGGAGGAGGCTTACCGCATGGCGAAGTCCGTCTGCGATAGCCCGCTCGTCAAAACCGCCGTCGCCGGCAACGATCCGAACTGGGGCCGGATCGTCTCGGCCGCCGGCTATTCGGGCGTGAAGTTCTTCGAAGAAGAATGCTCATTAGCGATCAATGGCATCGAGGTGTACCGGGCCGGCGCTCCGACGCAGTTCGATGCCGACGCCGTTTCCGCCGCGATGAAGACCGGCGAAGTCCACTTCGTCCTGACGTTCACCCACGGCAAAGAACAAAGCCGCTGCTGGACGTGCGATTTGACGGCCGAGTACGTCCGGCTGAATGCCGACTATTCGACATAGGCTACACCTGTGGCAACAGGCGAGTGGGGGGCGTCAGCCTCCTGATGGCTTTCCACGCAAGATCCGCGCGCGATGTACACCCCGTCCAGCTTCCGCGTTGATGATCTGACCACTCTCCACGCCTTCATGGAGCGGTACAGTTTCGCAATGCTCTGCTCGTCAACGAACGGCGAACAGCAGGCAACGCATCTTCCGCTGCTGCTCGATCGCGATTCCGGTCCGCATGGCCAACTCATCGGCCACATGGCCCGCGCCAATCCGCAGTGGAAACGCGCCGCCGGTTCGCAGGTGATGGCGATCTTCGCCGGTCCGCACGCCTACATCTCGCCGACGTGGTATGAGTCGAACGAAACGGTTCCGACCTGGAACTACGCGGCCGTTCATGCCTACGGAACGTTTCAGCCGATCGAGGATGACGCCCGGTTGCGGGAAATTGTCCGCCGGACGGTCGACGTCTATGAACGTTCGATGCCCCGGCCGTGGTCGATGGACGTCGTCCCGCCGGAGACGATCGACAAACTGCTGCTCGGCATCGTGGGCTTCGAGATCCGGATCGACCGGCTCGAAGGGAAGTGGAAGCTCAACCAGAACCATCCCGTCGAACGACGCGAGAAAGTGGTTCGTGCCCTCACAGCGACAGGCCGCCCCGACGACGTGGCCATCGCGGATCTTATGCGCCGGCAGATCGATTCAGAGTCACCGACCTGAGGGGCTGTCGAAGCCAAACGTGCCACGGCTCTGTGAGCCGTGCACCCGCGAAGACCGCCAGCATTCACATGGGTCTCCCAAGGCGACGGGAGGGCGAGGCTCGTGCCGAGCCGCGAATGTTGCCAGCGATCCATCTGAATGAGATGCGTTTTACGCCAGTTGCTCATCCTTCGGGCGATAGAGAATCAGCAGGGGAATCACTCCCAGCGCCGCGGCCGCGAAGAGCAGGTTCGGCGCCTGGTATTTCCCGAGATAGGAATTGCACAGCTTCCAGAACGGACCGGCTGCGGCGATGCCGATCCAGTTGAACAGGTTCATCACGCCGATGATCCGGCCTTTCTGTTCGGCCGGGGCCCGGGCCTGCAGATAGACCTGCACCGGGACACTGAACAGCCCCGCCGAGATTCCCAGCAGGATCAACAGGGCGCCCGCGCCGTAGACGCCGAGCCACATCGGGCGAAATTCCCGAATGACTTTCTCGGCTTCGGGCGCCGCTTCACCGGCGGGAGCAGCCTTCTCGACAACGCCGCCGAACTTCTTGATCTCGGCGGGCGACAGTTCGCGCTGGATCATTCCCGAGCCGGGAATCGAAAGCACGGCCAGCGTCGCCAGCATGCCCCACATTCCGAGTTTCACGAGGCCGGCCCGGAACTGGTTCTTCGACAGGATCCCCGCGGTGACGCACCCGACCGTGATGCCGATTCCGGTGCAGGCTGCGAGCTTGCCCGTCTCGAAGTCATCCAGCCCGAACTGAAGTTTTCCTACGGAGTTGATCACCATCGGATAGACGACGCCCCCCGTCAGCCAGAAGGCCGACGACGCGAGCAGCGCGACAAGCAGGCCTTTCTGCTGTTTGATGACTGACCACGTGCTGGGATGGATGAAGAGTGTCGCCGGCTCGAAGGTGAGATCGGGGCGGGCGATCGGAGTCTTGCGGACCGGCAGCGCCGTGAGCGTTCCGATGACCGCCAGGACAACGCAGGCGATGGACGCCATCCAGAGATGTCCGTCGCAGGCGATCTTGAGTGCTCCGGCCGTGGGAAACGCGAGAATGATCGCCAGGAACGTCGTCATCAGGATGATGCCGTTCACCTTCGGCAGATCGTGTTCGTGGAACAGCTCCGGGAGGACGCCGTATTTCGGTGGCCCGAAGAACGCGCTGTGCGTCCCCATCAGCGCCAGGACAAGGAGCGCGGCCGTGAGCCCACCGAAGCCGAACGCCACCATTCCGCCCAGCGCAATCGCAATTTCCGCCAGCTTGCACAGCACGATGATCGACCGCTTGCTGTGGCGGTCGGCGAGGTAACCTGCGAATCCTGACAGCAGAATGAACGGGGCCGAGAACAGCACCTGGGCCAGGAACTGCTGATCCTTGTCGGGATCCCCGAGTGCCACATCGATGCAGAGCAGCATCACCAGCTGCTTGAAGATGTTGTCGTTCAGGGCGCCGCAGAACTGGGTCGCCGTGAGGCACCAGAAGGAGGGGTCTTTGGACCACGGCTTCGAAGAGAGGGCGGCAGGTTCAGACATCAGCGCGATCCGTGCGAAAGAAGCAGCTCCAGGAGCCGCACACCATAGTCCCCGCATCCCGACCGGTCGACGCAACTTTCCAGGATCGCCGGGGAAGAATCCTGCCAAAGGGCAGGGCACGCTCAGCGGGGCAGTCATTTCCGGCTGATTCCCGAACACAGCGCGCAACCCGCCACGTGGTGTGGAGGGATCATGAAAACGACCATCGCCAACAACGCCCGCACGTCACGCAATCAGGCCGCGCCGGCCCGCCGTGTGGACCGAGCTCTCCAGCGGGGGGCGCGCTGCCCGTGCGGGCACGCGCTCGGGAAAAGGGGCGTCTGGAGCGGACCATGCCACAGTGCCGTCCTTCCTGGTTGCCTCGCTCGAAATGCGCCCCTCCGGCGGCAGAAGTCCCCGGGATGCCCGGGAAAAAAGTGGCCCCGACGGGGGAACGGCCCGCTCTCAGTTGCCCCCCATCCCCCAGCGCTCTATCGTCGCGCGTTTGGTCGATTTGAACTCAGGAGTGGGAAGATATGGCACGCCGCGCGCTCATCAGCGTCAGCGATAAAACGGGGCTCGGTCCGTTCGTCAAAGGCCTCGTGGACCTCGAATTCGAGATCCTCTCGACAGGCGGAACGGCGAAGTTCCTGCGCGACCAGGGCGTGAAGGTGATCGATGTCGCCGAATACACCGGCTTTCCGGAGATGATGGATGGCCGCGTGAAGACGCTGCATCCGCGGATCCACGGCGGCATCCTCGGCCGCCCCGATCTCGCCGAAGACGCCGCATCGATGAAGGAGCACGGGATTCTCCCGTTCGAACTCATCGTCGTGAACCTCTATCCCTTCGAGCAGACGGTCGCCAAGCCGAACGTCAAATACGAAGAAGCGGTCGAACAGATCGACATCGGTGGGCCCAGCATGGTCCGCTCGGCGGCCAAGAACCACGCCTATGTCGGGATCGTCACCCGCGCCGACCAGTACGACGAAGTCCTCGCCGCGCTGCGGGCCGGGCAGCTGAGCCTTCAGCAGCGTCGACGCCTGATGCAGGCCGCGTTCGAAATGACGGCTCGCTACGACGCGGCCATCGCCGCCCACTTCCTCAAGGAAGTCCAGGGCTCCGCCGCCGCCGCGCCCCCCGCCAGCGCGGGCCTCCCGCAGCAACTCGACCTGAAGTTCGAGCGGCGGCAGGAACTCCGCTACGGCGAAAACCCGCACCAGAAGGCGGCCTGGTACGTCGAGCCCTCCTTCGGTCCCACGACGGTCTCCGCCGCGCAGCAGGTCCACGGCAAGGAACTCTCCTACAACAACCTGCTCGACCTCGACGCCGCCGTCTCGATTGTGCGCGAGTTCAAGGAGCCGGCCGCGACCGTTATCAAGCACAATAACCCGTGCGGCTGCGGCATCGGCGCGACCCTCGCCGAGGCGTTCGACAAGGCTTACGAGGGGGATCCGATTTCCGCGTTCGGATCGATCATCGGGCTGAACCGCGTCGTGGATGCCGCGACGGTCGAGCAGCTTTGTGCTCCGAACCGCTTCATTGAGGCGATCATCGCGCCGGGGTTCGAGCCCGAGGCGATCACCGCGCTGACCACGCGTCCGAAGTGGAAGAACAGCGTCCGGTTGCTCGAATTGCCGCAACTGATGAGCGCTCAGGCGGTCAGCTGGGAGTACCGCCGCATCGCCGGCGGACTGCTGGTGCAGGAGCGGGACGAGCTTCCGGAAGACGAGACGACGTGGAAGGTCGTGACGCAGCGTCAGCCTTCGGAGCACGAGCGCCGCGATCTCGCGTTCGCGTGGAAGGTCTGCAAGCACGTCAAATCGAACGCAATTCTCCTCGCGAAGGCCGGGATGGTTGTCGGCGTCGGCGCCGGGCAGATGAGTCGCGTCGATTCGTCCTGGATCGCCGCCCATAAGGCCGGGAGCCGCAGCAAGGGGGCCGTGGCCGCGTCGGATGCGTTCTTCCCGTTCCGGGACGGTGTCGACCAGGCCTCACAGGCCGGAGTCACCGCGCTGATCCAGCCGGGTGGTTCCGTCCGGGACGAGGAAGTCATCGCGGCCTGCAACGAACTGGGGCTGGCGATGATCTTCACCGGCCGCCGCCACTTCAAACACTGAACGGTCGCGGGCGCCGATCTCCGGGCGACCTTCCGGGGATCGGTGATGTTCGAGTGACGGCTCGCCTAAGTCGATTGTGATCTCCGCGCCGGGAGAATGAGCGTTCGAACTGGCGTCTCAGCGGGCTGGTTCGCCGGGGCCTTTCGGGACTACGGCCCAGATGCGCGTCGGTCCCCCCGTTCCCCCCTCGATCTTGATAGGGGCAACGATCAGGCCGAAGCCGGTGGCGGGGAGTTGATCGAGGTGGGCTACGTTCTCGAGCCCGTATCGGCCCGCTTTGTTGATGACGTGGTGCACTTCGAATTTTGTCGAGAGGCCGCGATCGATGCTCAGGGTGTCGAGACCGATGCCGCGGACCTCGCGTTCGCGCACGAGCCATTCGGCCGCCTCGGCCGAGAAGCCGGGGAAGTGCATCTTTCCCATCACGTCGCGGTTCTGGTACCGCGCCGGGTTGGTTGCATGACGGCCCCAGCCGGTCTGGAGCAGGACGATCGCCCCACGCGGGATTGCTCCATGCGACTTTTCCCAGTCCGCGATGTCGGCGACGGTGAGCATCGCATCGGGATCCATTTCGCACTTCACAGCCAGGTCGATGACGACGCCGGGCCCGAAGAGTCGTTCGGCGGGAATCGCGTCGACGCCTGGTCGGTCGTTCTCGAAATGATTGGGCGCATCAATGTGTGTTCCCAGATGCTCCGGCATCGAGAAGGCCTTGGAGGAGACGCCATCCTCCTTGAGCGTTGCGATCGTTTCGAGACGGAACGGCGTGTAGTTGTCGCCAGGCCAGAAGGGAGACTTCTCGTTCAATGGCCAGGCGAGGTCGACGATGCGGGCGCCCTTGTCGTCGAACGGAGAAGGGAGCGGGGCCTGGCCGAGCACGGATCTGCAGGGAAGCAACGCGATGACGAGGATCCAACGCATGGTTCAATTCCTTGGCCGGCCTGTTCGAGTCGACACCTGCTATGCGACTGGAATCGGTTCACGACCGCAAGGACGTCGGCTCGGGGGAACTTCTGTATTCCTCATTGAAACGGCGTGGGAAACGAACAAGACCCCGCCGTTGCCGACAGGGTCTTGAGGAGTGATCATCAAACGCAATGATTACTTCTTCTCGGCCGGCGGTTCCGGAGCAGCTTCGACAGCCGGGGCTTCAGCGGCCGGAGCAGCTTCCACGGCCGGGGTGTTGCAGACGTTGCAAGGAGCCGGGCAGACCGACACCTGGCAGTGGTTCTGACGGCAGCAGCGGCGATTCCGCTTCGTGCGGCACTTGCCGGCTTCGACGTCCGAGGAGAAGGCAACGACCGTGGCGACCACGGCCGACAGAGCAAACAGCTTCCGCAACATGTTGAAAGTTCCTTGTGGAATTGGTTCGCATTCACTTGATGCGAGGCGGGAGAATGTAGGCGATCTGTAACGTTTGTACGACTGAGGATCTGGCCGTTGTTCTGAATTCTCTTTGTTGGAACCGGCGCATGAAAAAAGCCCGGGAGGCGGTCCCCCCGGGCTTCGAGTTCTGGAGATCAGAATCAGCCTTCAACGGCCGCCTGGGCGGCGGCGAGGCGGGCGATCGGAACCCGGAACGGCGAGCACGACACGTAGTCGAGGCCGATCCGATGGCAGAACATGACGGACGACGGGTCGCCGCCGTGTTCGCCACAGATGCCGATCTTCAGCTTGCTCTTCACCTTCCGGCCGCGTTCGACGCCGATCTTCATCAGCTCACCGACGCCGTCCTGGTCGATCTGCTGGAACGGGTCGTTGCCGATGATGTCGTTCTCACGGTAGAAGCCGATGAACGGGCCGTAGTCGTCACGGGACATGCCCAGCGTCGTCTGCGTCAGGTCGTTGGTTCCGAACGAGAAGAACTCGGCGTTCTCGGCGATCTGGTCGGCACGGACGGCGGCACGCGGGATTTCGATCATGGTGCCGACCATGTACTCGACCTTCGTGCCGGTTTCCTTGAAGACCTTCTCGGCCGTCTCCCGGATGATCTTTTCCTGGTTCTTGAACTCGGTGGCGAAGCCGGCGAGGGGAACCATGACTTCCGGGAACACCTTCGCGCCGGCCTTCTGGACCTCGACGGCCGCTTCGAAGATGGCGCGGGCCTGCATCCGGGTGATTTCCGGATACACGATGCCGAGGCGGCAGCCGCGGTGGCCGAGCATCGGGTTGAACTCGTGGAGTTCCTCGACGCGCTTCTTCACGTCTTCGACTGACTTGCCCGACCACTTCGACAGCTTTTCAGCCAGCTTGGGATCGGATTCGAGGTGCGCGTCCGAGAGGAACTCGTGGAGCGGCGGGTCGATCAGGCGGATCGTGACCGGCTTGCCGTCCATCGCCTTGAACAGGCCTGCGAAGTCCTTCCGCTGGAACGGAAGCAGCTTGGCGAGGGCCTTTTCGCGGTGCTCGAGGTTGTCGGCGACGATCATCTCGCGGATTTCGTCGAGGTGATCGAAGAACATGTGCTCGGTGCGGCAGAGGCCGATGCCTTCCGCTCCGAACGAGATGGCCTCTTCGGCCTGGTTCGGAAGGTCGGCGTTCGTGCGGACGCGCAGCTTGCGGTGCTTGTCGGCGATCTTCATCAGCTTGTCGAAGCGACGGAAGACTTCCGACTCTTCGGGCTTCATCGTCTTGTTGATGAGCACCTGGATGACTTCCGACGGCTTGGTCGTGACCTTGCCTTCGAAGACTTCGCCGGTGAAGCCGTCCATCGACAGGAAGTCACCAGCCTTCAGCACCTTGCTGCCGACGGTGATGGTGCCCTTGTCATAGTCGATGTTCAGTGCGCCGCAGCCGACGATGCAGGCCTTGCCCATCTGGCGCGACACGAGGGCGGCGTGCGAGGACGCGCCACCGAGGGCCGTCAGAATGCCCTTGGCGGCCTTCATGCCGCGAAGGTCTTCCGGGCTGGTTTCGCGGCGAACGAGGATCAGATCGGTCTTCGGATCCTTCTCGTGCATCCTCTCGGCGTCTTCGGCGAAGAAGACGATCTTACCCGAGGCAGCACCCGGACCGGCGGTGATGCCCTTGGCGAGCAGACGCCCTTCCTTGTCGGCCTGCTTCTTGGCCGCCGGGTCGAAGATCGGCTGAAGCAGCTGGTTGAGGTCGTCCGCCGGGAGGCGGCGCTTCTGCAGCATTTCCTTCTCGTCGATCAGGCCTTCTTCGAGGAAGTCGACGGCGATCCGGACGGCCGCGAAGCCGGTCCGCTTGGCGTTCCGGGTCTGGAGCATCCAGACCTTGTTCCGCTGGATCGTGAACTCGATGTCCTGAACTTCCTTGAAGTGCTTCTCGAGCTTCTTGCCGATCTCATCAAGCTGTTCGTACGACTTCGGCATGTCCTTCGACAGCGTTTCTTCGATCCGCAGCGGCGTGCGGATACCGGCCACCACGTCTTCGCCCTGGGCGTTGATGAGGTAGTCGCCGCAGAAGCCGGGGGTGCCGATGGCGCAGTCGCGGGTCAGGGCGACGCCGGTGGCACAGTCGTCACCGAGGTTGCCGAACACCATCGCCTGCACGTTGGCGGCCGTACCCCACTCGTGGGGGATGCCGTAGGTGCGGCGGTAGACGACCGCGCGGTCGTTGCCCCAGCTGCCGAAGACGGCGCCAACTGCGCCCCAGACCTGTTCCATCGGATCAGTCGGGAAGCTCTTGCCGGTGCGGTCCTTGATCAGGTCCTTGAATTCCTGAACCAGTTCCTTGAGCTGGGCGACGGAGAGCTGGTTGTCTTCCTGGACGCCGGCCTTTTCCTTCTTGTGCTCGAGGGCGTGTTCGAACGGATCACGCTCGGTCTTGCTGCGCGGCTTGAGGTCCAGCACGACGTCGCCGTACATCTGGACGAAGCGGCGGTAGCTGTCCCACGCGAAGCGTTCGTTGCCGGACTGCTTGGCGAGAGCGAGGACCGTCTCGTCGTTGAGGCCGATGTTGAGGACGGTGTCCATCATGCCCGGCATCGATTCGCGGGCGCCCGAGCGGCAGGAGACGAGCAGCGGGTTCGTCTTGGAGCCGAGTTCGGCTCCCATGGCCTTCTCAATCTTCTTGATCGCTTCTTCGACCTGGGCCTTCAGCTCCGCCGGGAACTGCTTGTTGTTGGCGTAGAAGTGGGTGCAGGTTTCGGTCGTGATCGTGAAACCGGCCGGCACCGGCAGGCCGATGTTGACCATTTCTGCGAGGTTGGCGCCCTTGCCACCCAGCAGTTCCTTCATCTTGCCGTTGCCTTCGCCCTTGCCGTCACCGAAGAAATAGACGTATTTCGTACTCATGGAACCTTCCTGAAAGGCGGCGAGGTCCCTGCTGTTTAAGCGGGCTGCCGCCGAATGGGCCGGAAATCGTCCGCAGCAGATCACACCTGGAGCTGCGGAGTCGGCACGACTGATGTGCGCTTTCCAGAACGCTTCCTGTTGGAAAACGAAGCGAAAAGGCTACCAGCGAGGCAGGGGGCCTGCAACCAATCGCGCGGAACTCTCAGGCTCGGGCAGGGATTGGGATAACTGCGGGGGTGTTTGACGCCGAGGGGGCAAGGAGGGCGCGTTGTGTGGGTGGTCCTGTCCTCCTCGCCCTCTTCTCCTGCGGAAGCTTCGCGGAGGGATCGGGAAAGCGTGGGTGGTGCGGACCTGAGGTTGTTGGAGCCCGCCGGGCCGGGGTGTGTGACGACAGGTTGACGGTGGTTGTGTTCATGCGGTCCTCCACCATGACAGGGGCGGTTGCGCGGGTGCGCATCGGTCCTCGGTACTCGGAAGTGCTTGGACGGGTGGGGATTGGGGCAGGGCGAGTCACTTTTTCAAAGTCGGTCGTCTCCCGTCACCGCAGGTCATTTTGCGGCAACGACGCAGGCCAACGACGAATTGGCCCATCCTGAAAACGCGACCTGCCCTGCGCGGAACTCGCGGAGGCCAGTTGCCAACGGCGCAAGGGACCTGTCAAATCACGGGATCAATTCGCTCGCGCTCGGGGGGCAAGGCCATGCGTCGTCGTGATTTTCTGGCGGGCAGCACCGCCGGGGCTGTGGGGTTGCTTGCCATCAGGACGGCCGGCGCCCAGGAAGCCAGCAATACCGCGAAGCAGGCGTTTTCGTTCGCGTATCCCATGATGCTCATGGACCTTACGCATCGAGTGATGGCGGGGGGCGGACAGGGTGACCAGCCTGCTCCGGTCAACCGGTTCTTCCACTATCCGCAGCTCCCCACCGAGCAGTCCACGGCGCTGGTTTGTCCGGTTGCGGACGCGATTCATTCGTCGGCGTGGCTGAACGTCAAAGACGAGCCGATGGTGGTTTCGATTCCTGCCATGGAAAGCCGCTTCTGCACGGGCAGCTTCTTCCACGCGTGGTACGACGTCATCGGCCGGATGAGCGCTGGCCAAGGGAAAGCCACGGACTTCGTCGTGACTGGCCCGGGCTGGGCCGGGACCGTGCCGAAAGGGACGGTGCAGATTTCGTCCCCAACGAACATGGTGTGGGCCCCTCTGTGGATTTCGGTGACCGGTCCGGAGGATCTGGCGGCCGCGGTGGCGTTGCAGGCGGAATGTCGGGTCACGGCGCTCAAGGACTGGAAGGGGCCGCAGCCGACGGGGGGCGGACTGGGCGGAAGCCTGACGGCATTCATCGGTTCGTTTCTCAAGAAGCCGGGAGCGCCGGCCGGCGCTCCGCCGATGCCGGGACCGGGTGGAGAGGCGATGCCGGCCGAAGGTCAGCCGGCGCCGGCCGGGCCTCCAAAGGTCGATGCCGACGGCAATGTGGTTCCGCAGCCGAATCCGGCCATGGCGGCGGACGGTGTTCCCCAGCCGATGCCCGGCGCTGAAGGCATGGTGGAAGGCGATGCTGGAGGGGGCGGAAGCATGACGGGGGTCGGCGGAAACGGGGCGTCGCCGAACTCGCAGTTATTCACGATGGAGGCGGGGGCGTTCTACAACCGGCTCTGCCAGCTGATGGTGGAGAACCCGCCGCTGGAGGCCGACGCTCCGATCGTCGCCAAAATGGCCAAGCTCGGGCTGACGCCGGGAGCGACGATCGACCTCCAGACCCAGAGCCGAGCGAACCAGATGGCGATGACAGGGGCGGTCCGGAACGCGGGGCAGAAAATCTTCACAACCAAAGGCGGCATGAAGCTGGTGACAGGCAATCGCTGGGAAACGGCGCTGACCCTGGCCGATTTTGGAACGAACTACGACCGGAAGGCTTACGCGGCGCTGATGTACTTCGGGGCCAGCGATCCGACGGAAGTCCTCAGCCCGCGGACCTCGAAGGACGGCACGGGCCGACCGCTCCAGGGGCAGCAGAAGTACACGCTCACATTCTCGGCGAACCAGTTGCCGCCAGCCGGGGTGTCGTGGTCGCTGACGGCCTATAAGGCGCCGACGATGGAACTCGGGGCCAGCGCCGGTGGAAAGCACGCGGTCTGCAGCCATCAGGAACTGGTGAAGAATCCCGACGGGGGGCTGACGATCTACGTGCAGAAGGACAGTCCGGGGGCCGACAAAGAGCCGAACTGGCTTGCGGTTCCGCCGGAAGGAGCGTTTGAGCTGATGCTGCGACTGTGCGGTCCCAAGGCCGAAGTGGCGTCGCTGGGCTGGAAGCCGCCGGCGGTGACGAAGGCTTGAGAGGATTCAGGATTCAGGATTCAGGATTCAGGATTCAGGATTCAGGATTCAGGATTCAGGATTCAGGATTCAGGATTCAGGATTCAGGATTCAGGATTCAGGATTCAGGATTCAGGTGCGAACTGAGGTCGCTGAGCGTCGCGAGGGAGCCTTCGATGGGCTCCGCGGTGCGGTTGACGTGGAGTGCCTGGAGCCCGGCGGTGCGGGCGGGATGCACGTCGTCAGCGAGCGTGTCGCCGATCATGAGAATGGATGACGGGGCGGCGTCGAGGTCTTTGACGATCGCTTCAAAGAACCTCGGGCTCGGCTTCTTCCAGCCGATCTCGGACGAGATGAATCGCCTGGTGATGGACTTCAGCTCGCGGTGCCCGTTCATCACGGTGTGCAGGCGATGATCGAAGTTCGACGCGATCGCGACCTGGATGCCCCGGGATTTGAGGTCGTCGAGAGTCTCTTCGACGTCTGCATAGACACCCCAGGAGCTGGGGGCCGCAAAGTGTTCCCACAGCCTCTGGAAGCAGCCTTCCGGGTGATTGGCGTCGGGAAGGACTTTGGCGACGAGTGACTTCCAGAACTCGAGTTCCTGCTGGGCACTGGTCTCGAGCGTCGCCGGCCGAGCTGTGATCGCCTCCTTGAAACGCTGACTTGCGAGCGGGGGGGTGATCTCGCTGCCGGATTTCCGTCCGATCCGGTGGTAAGCCATGTGGACCGGCGGATCCGCGAAGATGAGCGTACCGACGGCGTCGAAGACGACCCACTGGATGGCGACGGGAGCGGTCATTGAGGGCAATGGTCAATTGTCATTGGTCATTGACGGAGCCCGTTCACGACCGTGTGCTTCCCCGGAGGAGGATGTTGGAGCTCAGCGCCCAATCAGCCGCCGTGTTCGACGATTTTGGTGACTTCGAGCTTCATGATTCCCCGGGGAATCGTCACCTCGACCTTATCGCCCACCTTCTTGCCCATGAGGGCTTTCGCAATGGGGCTCGAGGTGAGGATCTTCATGACGTCGCCGTCGTAGTCTTCCTCGCCGGGGCCGACAAACTCGTAGCTCTCTTCCTCATCCAGCTTGAGGTCGCGGACGGTGACGGTGGATCCGAAAGCGACGATGCCCTTGGGCATGTCGGCCTTGTCGGCGATGTAGCAGTTGGCGAGGCGCGTCTTGAGCTGGTTGATCTTGGCCTGCAGCAGCCCCTGGTTCTCGCGCTGGCCGTGGTATTCGGCGTTTTCGCTGAGGTCGCCTTCCGACCGCGCGGTGGCGATGGCCTGGGCGATCTTCGGCATTTCGACCTGCTCGAGGTGTTTGATCTCCTCGACCAGCTTGTCGTAGCCCTCGCGCGAGATGGGATGTCGGTCCATGGATCTGTCTCCTCGCCGCCGTCAGTCGTGGTTCGCCCGGCGCGCCTGCGGTTGTCTCACCGGCGTCGCCAGAGGGGTGACGCCGCCCGCTCGCCGGATTCTGTTGTTTCCAACAAAACACCACGGGTTGCGACGACTGGTCGCGACCCGTGGTGGAGTGGACGGATTCAGGTTAAACGATGGCTGCAGCGAACGCCACCCGGTGGCGCTTCGCCGCAGCGATGTCGTGGCTGGCGATCAGGCCAGCAGTTCCTGGATCACCTTGCCGCCGTCGACGATTTCGATCGGGCGGTCGCCAGGAGCCATCAGCTCCTTGTCGGCAGTGATTCCCATGCAGTGGTAGACCGTCGTGAAGAGGTCCTCGATGCCCACGGCGTCGTCTTCGGGTTCGCTCGCGGTGGCGTTCGACGTTCCGTAGACGAGCCCCTTCTTGATGCCGCCGCCGGCGAGGGCGACGCTGAACACCTTGGGCCAGTGGTCGCGGCCGGCGGTGCCGTTGATTTTCGGCGTGCGGCCGAACTCGGAGGAGACCATGACGAGCGTGCTGTCGAGGAGCCCGCGCTGTTCGAGGTCGAGAATCAGGCGGGCGTAGGCCTGGTCGAACTGCGGCATCTGGCGGTTGAAGCCGGCGACGATGTTGTCGTGCATGTCCCAGCCGCCGTAGGTCAGGTTCACCAGGCGGACGCCCGATTCCACCAGGCGGCGGGCCAGCAGCATGCGGGCTCCCGCGGTGTTGCGACCATACTCATCGCGGAGGGCGGCGGGCTCTTTCTCGATGTTGAAGGCTTCCTTCGCTTCCGGCGAGGAGATCAGGCTGAAGGCGCTGTCGTAGAAGCTGTCCATGGCCTTGATCTGGTCGGACGACTCCTTCTTGCGGAAGTGTGCGTTGACGGCTTCCAGGGCGGTGCGACGCGTCGAGAACCGACTGTCATCAATTCCGCCGTACAGGTCGAGATCGCGAACCTTGAAGCCGTTCGTGGCCGGGTCGCTGCCGAGGCTGAACGGGGCGAACGCCGAACTCAAGTATCCGCTGCCGGCATACTCGTTCGGCATGTTGGGAATGCAGACGTACGGCGGCAGGTTCTTGCGTGAGCCGAATTCGTGGCTGACCACGGAGCCGATCGACGGATAGCTCAGGGCCGGGCTGGGCTTGTAGCCCGTGAACATGTTGTGCGTGCCGCGTTCGTGGGCCGCTTCACCGTGGGTCATCGAGCGGATGACGGTGAGACGGTCGGCGATCTGGGCGGTCTTCGGCAGCGTGGCGCCGAACTGGACGCCGGGAAGGTTCGTGTCGACACGCCCCATTTCGCCGCGATATTCGATCGGGGCGTAGGGCTTGGGATCGAACGATTCCTGCTGGGCCATTCCGCCCGGCAGGAAGATATGGATGACCGACTTGGCCTTCCCTTCGACGCTCTTGTAGTCCTTCAGGTCGCCCAGGGCCGTGCGGCCGCGGAGCAGCATTGGAAGAGTGAGAGCGGTTCCCGCGAGATAGCCGACGGACAGAAAGCCGCGGCGGGAGAGGCGCTCAAAATGAGCCGGCGTGCATCCATGAGACATGCAAGATCTCCGAGGCAAGGTTCGCCGTCGGCTGAGGGCCCGCCGGTCGGCAAACATTTACATCAAGGAAGGAAGTCAGGGTGGGATATCTCGAATCCCTGAGGACGGGATTCGGCAGGATCTGCAACTCTGTTCGCAAGACGCATCAACGCAGCTTGAAACGACAGCCTATTGACGAGCGCGGTTGGAAGTCAAGGTTCTGCATTGGCCAAATGGCCGATGCCCGCTGTCCGGGAATTCTGATGCGCAACGCCGCCCAAAGAACCTCGTTCCTTGTCAGAAAGTACGTCGGAATCTTGAGATTGGAGTCCGGGGACGCGCCATCGACGGAGAAGGGACCAGACACGTCCGGTTCGTCGTCAATGAGAGTGCGCCCTTGGGGAGTCCCTCGGGTCAGGCCGCGGCGCGCAGGGCCTCTGTGAGAGCTTCCCGGACGCGATCAAGCGGTTCCATCAGATCGGCTGAGCCGGGAACGAGCTTCCGTAAACGCTCGACGATCGAGGAATCGTCCTCGAATCCGTCCTGCGTTCGGGCGTCATCGAGAACGGAACTGCCGTTTTTCGAGGACTTTGCGCTCAGCAGCAGGACCGGCGAGGAGCAGATCTCGCGAATCGCGAGCATCTCCGGCTGATCGATCAGGAGGATATCCGGTTTGACGGCCATGCGGTCGAGCAGCGTCCGCCCAAGCACCTCACTGTAGAGAAACGCCTCAAGTGTTGGCCCGTAAAGGACTTCCTGTGTCTTGTTCGGCCGCACCGGCGTCGTGCACTGGAATTCCAGTGGCCGGCCGATGCGATTGGTCACGAGGAGGCCGCCAACGTACCCGGCATCCATCGAGATGACTCGAAGGAAGCCCAGGTGGAGTTTGTCAGCCGCAGCTTTGTCCGCCATTCCGATCCATCCCGGCGACGAGCGATTCCGTCCGCCGATCGGCGGAGTTGGGAAGCGAGCAGGTCCGCTCGCGGGAATCATCGGACACCGCGGAGCGTGACTTGAGGAGAGCGTTTGATGCCTGAAGCAGATGCAGGGATTGCGCCTTCCGGCGAGGGATGCGCGGGATCCGGCGAATTGTCCGCAAAATCCGGAGTTTCCGGGATTCGCTGGACGTCGGCGCTCTCGGCGCCCGTTTCAGGCCACCGGCTGCTCGATTGCGAGGAGGGCCTCATCACGATTCTCGTGATACGGCCAGAGGCGGAAGAGGCTCATGTTCTGAAGTACGAGCCGCATCTGTTCCGTGGCGCCGCACAGCGCGCAGCGCCCTTTTCGCCCTCGCACTTCGCGAAGAATCGACACCAGGGCGCCGATGAATTCCGATCCGAAATACTGGCAGTGGCGCAGATCGACGATCACGTTGGTGTTGCCCGGCTGCGCCATATGACTTCGCAGCGAGTTCGTTTCGGCCTGCAGGTCGCGGTAGCGGAAGCTGCTGGGATCGCCCTGGGGGGTCAAGATCACCGTCGGTCCGGCTTGCTCGACGAGAAAGATCTTGAGGTGCTGCATGAAAAGAAGGGCTCCCCGTGCAGGGTGGATCGTCAGAAGACGAAACGCCAATCGTCACGGCATCAATGTGGCGAAACGGCAACACCCGCCTGCAACATCGAAGAAGGGTTTCGATGGGTGGCCCGTTCCACGCAACGATACCCCCGGTTTTCAGCAGGTGCAAGAAGTGAAGAAATTCAGAGGGCGGCCGGACGTTTCGCCTGAAAAACCTGGTAGTCCATGGCGCCGCTTCGCATGTGCTCGCTACAGACGATCGTGAAATGACGCTGCAGAAGCTGACGGTAACCCTCGGGCGAGCGGATGTGGTTCCCCAGGTCGAGGCGATGGATCACATGCCCCACGCCGTTCCACCAGCGTGAGGGGATGTCTTCCCAGACCACGATGGTTCCTCCGGGGCGAACGACACGGGACGCTTCTTCCAGCAACTGGGCCGCCTGGCTGTCGTCCAGGTGATGCAGGACGCCGGAAATCATGCAGGCGTCGAACTCCGCTTCCTGGAACGAGGTTCGTGTTCCATCCTGGACGACGAAGCGATGTCCGGGGAACTTGGCCTGTGCGGCGGCGATATACGCCTCGCTGAGGTCGGCGCCGACATAGGAATCGGGCGGGAAAAACGGGGCATAGATGCCAGTTCCACACCCCAGATCGAGGACCCGTCCGACATTGTTCAGGTGCCGGGCGACGACTCCGTGGTGTCCCCGGTAGCCCCCCTCGAGCATCCACCGCAACGCGTCGAACAGTCGCGGCACGCCCGCCAGCCGGCGGACCAGTGAGCTCTCAGTCATCGATCACTTGGCCGACTGGTGTTCGTAGCGCAGGAGCACCGAGTAGTGATGCTTGGTCTGCTCGATCAACCGGAATCCGTTCTCGGTCAGGATCTTGTCAAAACCGGAAATCGAGCGGACGTTGAGATCCGTGTCGGTCGCGCCTGCGAGCCACAGCGTCTTGTGATTCTCCGCGACGTACTTCCGGGCCAGTTCCGCGTAGTGTTCCTGCATTTCCGGGAACGAGTCCCACAGGAACGGCAGGCCGATGCGGGGGTGTTCCGTCTTGCAGTAAAACCGGCCGAGACGGCAGGCGGCGTAATCCAGGAACACCGGGTTCAGGTAGAAGCCCGGGATGAGGAAACCTTCCCCGAGGCCGCTCTGGACGAAGATCGGCTCTCCTTTGGCGCCGCGCTCTTCGATCTGCAGCGCCATGTCTTTCCATTCGTGCGACTGCTGGGCTCCCAGGCGTTTCATGCTCCACGGTGCGCGGGGGGCCGGCAGCCAGGCGAAGACGATGGCCGTGATCACGGAGAGCAGAGCCACGCCGCGGGAACGCCGATGGCAGAGCAGGCCGGCGATGAGGCAGGCGGCCGGCCCCGCGAATCCGATGCGGTAGCGCGGATTCGAGAGGCTGGCAAAATCATCGCGGCAGACAATCGACGCCAGGACTGGTGGCAGAAGCCCCCAGAGCAGCAGCACGACGAACGACGACCTCGGGATCGCGGACAGAGTCGGCGCCCGAAACTTTCTGGAGAGGAGCCATCCAACGAGGGCCCCGGCCGGCAGGCCCAGCCACCACAGCGGAATCAGGATCCGCCAGATCGGGTCCGTCCCCTGGAAACCGAATGACGAGCCCCACTGGGCCATCCGGAAAATCGCGGGCAGGAGCGGAATCATCGAGGCGACATACGCGGCCACGGCCACGATCCCCATCGCCTTCACATGGATGTTCTGCCGGAAGAAGGCGTACGCGAGGACTACCGCCTGCGACAGCGTGACGGCCACGTTGAGATAGTGCGTCCACACCAGCGCTGAACTGAGTGCGGTCCAGGCCATGGCCCAGCCAATTTGCCGGGGCGACCTCATCCAGCGGACCGTGACCCAGTACGAGAGAGTGGCGAGCAGCAGCCCCAGGCCGTAGCACCGGGCGATCGTTACCTCCCCGAGCACATTCTGATGCAGCGCGCACACGAGCGCCGCCAGCGCGCCGGGAAACTTTCCCAACAGGTCGCGTCCTAGCAGGTACACGGCTCCGATCGTCAGCAGGTACCACACGACGAAGGGGAGTCGAAACGCGAATTCGTTCTGCCCGAACGTCTGGAAGAAGACCCGGCGAACAAGCGGCGACAGGGGAGGGATGTTCTCGTACTGCAGGCTCCGCTCCATGAGGGTGAGCGGATTCTCATCGGACATGATCCAGTAGGTGCCATACTCGTCCATGGCGAGAGGCACCGGCCGGAGCGCGGGCACCATCAGCCCGAATCCGATCACGAGCGCCGCGAGCAGCACCAGCAGGTGGGCTCGATCGTGGGGGGCCGCGATGAAGACGGGGATCTCTTCCACCGTCTCGATGCTTGGAATCGCAAGCGACGCGGTGTCGGAGAGTTTTTGACGATTCCGTTTGACGCCATTCATGGCTTGCGCCCTACAGCGACAATGGAACTTCCGAACGGCAATGGAATGCCGCAGGAGATGATCCGGTTCTCGGCCTTCAGTGCACTCTCCAGGACTCGATTCATCAGCGGCGGGGTCGCCGCCAGGTCCGAAACGACATCCCCGGAATCTTCATGGCGACGAAACAACAGTGACGGCGCCCGTCGGGCGACGAGCGCGGGAAAAAGCACGGACATTCTGTACGACAGCAGTTCCACCCGCAGGTCGAGAAGCTCCAGGAGCTTCCGGGCCGAGCTAGTAGTGAAACGTTGTCGGGTATGAACTGCAAGGTCGTGCCGGCTCCGGAGCCAGTTATAGGCCGGGAGATGCAGCAGCAGGAGGCCGCCCGGCCGGAGCGTGCGGGTGAGCGTTTTGAGGCCGGCGGTCCCTTCGTCCAGCGGGGTCGTGTAGAGGACGTCGCAGCAGAAAAGGAGGTCGAGATCCGGCGTGCGGATCTCGGGGTGGCACAGATCTCCTTCGTAAACATCGGCCTGGGGATTCTTTTGTCGAGCATGCCCGACCGCGAGAGGCGAGAGGTCGAAGCCCCCCAGGTAGCTCGGATTCAGCAGGCTCTGGAACATCTGCAGGTGTGCGCCGCTCCCGCAGCCCGCATCAAGCACGCGTGGGCGGTCAGGAGGCGAGAATCGAGGACGCTTCAGAAGTCGGGAAAAGAGATCCCGGACACCGGCATACCACCAGTGCGTCTCCTCCAGCGCGGCCATCCGGTCGTACTCTGCGGGATTCATGGGTCGGTGCGACCCGGAAGTGCAGAGCGGAGAACCTCAATCACCCGGTCGACCTCGTCGTCGCGCAGTTCCGGGAAGATCGGAAGCGACAGAATCGCGCCGGCCGCGGCGTCTGTATGCGGCAGCGGCGCGAGGCCCGCGTGAAAATCCCGGTAGGCCGGCATGTGATGCAACGGGGTCTCATAGTGGATTCCCCAGCCGATTCCGGCTTCATCGAGACAGCTGGTCACTCGCTGGCGGTCATTGGTTCGAATGACGAACTGATGGAACGCGGACTGGGAATCCGCATCGGCTGGCGGGAGCCCCGCATCGACATCCGCGAGCCCTTCGGCATAGCGCTCGGCGATGCGGCGCCGGGCGGCCAGTTGCCGGGGAAAATGATTCAGCTTCACTCTCAGCACCGCCGCCTGAAGCTCGTCGAGGCGGCTGTTGCGTCCATCGGTCATCGCGATGCGGCCCGGTCCGAAGCCATACATCCGGAGGGCGCGCAGCCTTTCCGCGAGGGCCGGGTCATTGGTGACGCACATCCCGCCGTCCCCATAGGCCCCGAGGTTCTTCGTCGGGTAAAAGGAGAAGCAGCCGACGTCCCCTGCCGTGCCGACATGCTGTCCGCGCAATCGGGAGCCATGGGCGTGGGCACAATCCTCGATGATGCGGAGATTCCGCCGTCTGGCGATCTCGAGAAGCGGCGCCATGTCGACGGGAGTTCCATGCAGGTGCACGGGAAGCAGGGCGCGCGTCCGGTCGGTGATGGCGCGGGCGGCCGCGTCTGCGTCGATGTTCAGTGTTCGGGGATCGATGTCGACAAATCGCGGGACAGCGCCCACTTCCCGGATCGCGGCGGCTGTTGGAACCGCCGAGTTCGCCACGGTGATCACTTCATCGCCGCTCGACACGCCGGCGACCAGCAGCGCGAGCTCGAGGGCATCGGTTCCCGAGGCGACGCCGACCGCATGCTGCGCGCCGACGTAGGCCGCGAACCCGGCCTCGAACGCATTCACTTCGGGCCCGAGGATCAACTGGCCCGACCGGATCACCCGCTCGATGGCCGACATGAACTCCGCCTGATGAGTCTCGAAATCCCTCAGGTAATCAAACGCCTTGATCATCTCGTGGCCGCTCGGGGAAGCGCGTGCGGGTTGGAAAGGAACCACTTGATGGTTCGCGCCAGGCCTTCGTCAAGCGGAGTCGCAGGCGACCACCCGGTCGCGGCCTGGAACGCTGCGATGTCGCAGTGGCTGTCTCCGATGTCGATCGCCTCCAGTTCGGGAGGAAAGGGCTGGTGAGAAACCTCGACGGGCAGCCGGGTCTGCAGCGCCTGCAGAAAATCAGATAGAGTTGCCGGAACGGGAGATCCCAGGTGGAACGGGCCAGCCTGATTGACTCGGGCAGCAAGCAGCAGCGCCTCAACCACATCGTCGACGTGGTTGATGTCCCGTTTCTGTGATCCATCCCCGAAGATGGTGATAGGCTGGCCAAGAAGCGCGCGGGCCAGAAAGACGTTCAGCACGCCTCGTCCCGCATGGCGCAAATCCATCCGCGGGCCATACGTGTTAGCGAGCCGAATCGTTGTCGACTGCAGTCCATGGACTTCGCGATAGAGACGCAGGTATTCCTCGCCCGCCACGTTGTGCACGCCGTTGACGTCCGGCGGTCGGAGCGGATGCGACTCCCGGACCGGCAGGGCAATCGCCCTGCCGTAGACCTGACGGGTACTGGCGAACACCAGCCTGGGAGAGGTGCGGGCTGCCCGGGCCGCCTCGAGCACCTGCAGGAGACTGCCGCAGTTGTGACGCAGGTCGGCCACGGGATCGGACATGCTGGCCGAATGACTCACCTGGCCGGCCAGATGGAAGACGACCTCAGCGTTCTCGATCGCTCGCCTCCAATCGCCGGGGAGTGACAGGTCGGCCCGGATGACGGTGACTCGATCCGCGACCGGTCCCAGGTGACGAAAGTCTCCCGCGCACTCGGGGTCGGGCAGATCGATGACCGTCGCTTCCGCCCCCTCGCCGGCGAGGCGCAGGACGAGATTGCTGCCGATGAACCCCAGTCCGCCCGTGACGACGACGCGCCGCCCCTGCCACGCCTCACTCATCACGCTGGCCCCCAAAGGCCGGGATCGAATCGCTGCTGTCGTACATCCATCCCGATTCGGGGCCGCGTTTCATGTAACGGACCACGAACTGCGGCATGCCGTTCTGTTCGAGGAAGATGCGACCGATGTATTCGCCGACCATGCCCAGCACCATCAGCTGCACGCCGGCGAACAGCGCGATGCTCGTGAGAACCGTCGGAATGCCGACGGGGACCCCCGGGTTGATCCAGATTTTGTCGATGAGAATCAGGCCCAGCATCCCCAGGCTGAACAGCGAGGTGACCAGCCCCATCACGATCGCCAGTCGCAGCGGAGCGATAGAGAACCCGAGGAACATGTTGAGCCACAAGCGGACCAGTCGCTTGAGCGTGTAGTTCGACTGGCCCGCGATCCGCTCCTGATGCTCGACGACGATCTGTCCGATGTTCCGCGTCGTCCGGAAAATCAGCCCGTCGATATACGGATGCGGCCCGCGATAGCGCGTCACTTCATCCACGATAAAGCGGTTGAGCACCTTGAAGCTCGAAAGGTAGATGTCCTTCGGCTTCTTGAGCATCAGCGTGGCGAGTCGATCGTTGAACCGGCTTCCCAGGTTCCGGAACCAGTGATGCTTCTTCTCGGCGTAACGCCCGTAAACGACGTCGTAGTTTCCCTCCTGTAGCACCTTGTGCATCCGTACGACTTCTTCCGGCGGGTTCTGGCCGTCGTCGTCGAGAACCGCCACCGCCCGGCCGTGGGCATGGGAAAGCCCTGCCAGTACGGCGCTGTGTTCGCCGAAGTTGCGCGAGAGGTGGAGGAACGTGATCAGGCCCGGATAGCGATCAACGAGGGCGGCGCAGACCCGCTCGCTGTCGTCGGGCGAGCCGTCGTTGACGAGAATGATCTCGATGGCGCGTCCGGCAAACGCCCGGCGGATGCGATCGACGACCGTATGAACGGTCGCGCTGCCGTTATAGACGGGGATCACGAACGAGATTTCGACAGGCGAAGACAAGGCGCGCTCCCGGACCGTCGTGCGCGCGACCAGGGGAAGCACGCAGGAATGAGTTCTGGCCGACATGCGGTTCAAGGACCCACCGCCGGCCGAATCACAATCAGGCAAACGCCGCAGCGATCAGGACGCGACATCTGCCAGTTGGCCAGCCTACGACGGGACACGAGTCGGCACAACTTGAGACTGGTCACTGTCCTGTCGTGCGAAAGCAAAGCCCGAAAAGAGCGTCAGACGTGCACCGCAACTCCGACACGTCCACGGACGCTGCTTGACACCCTCAACTTTCCCCCGGCAGACTGACCATCTCTTGGGCTGGCATCTCGGGGCAATTGGGAGCGTTCAATGTTTCACCGGGGCGATTATGTCACCAATGCCGGCATGCATTGTGTCTGGGACACCGCTGCCTTCGCCGACATTAAGGACTACGACTCCTGGGCGAAATCACTGCTCGAGGATGCCGACATCAAACGGCAGATCGAGGCGGGACACTTCGTGCCGCTCAACATCGGCTCCGATGGAGCAATGGCCATCGAGATCCGGGTCGGAACGAACGAAGCGCCGGCCGAGCTGAGCGAGCGGGAAACGCAATATTTGATCGTCGCCTCGCAGCCTTACCGCCTTCAGTCCAAGGGGAAAATCAGTCTGTCCGGCATCGAGGGAGTCTCCGGAGAACCGGACGCACACGCGGTCCTCCCCCTGGCCGCCGGCCAGTATTCGGCAAGGGCACACCTGATCGCGTGGGACGAAGAACCGGGCATGCAGACACCAGACGGCCCCGCCTCAGACGCTCTTCCTGACTACATCGTCCTCATCAACCCGGCCGCGCAAGGCCAACCGTTCAGGACGGAACTCGGAACATTCAAGTAGCCCGCCCCATCCCGGCCGGACCACCGGCCGTGAATTCTCATTCCGCGACACGATCGAGTGTGACCGCAGCGTCGTCTCCTTGTTTCCTCGCCGTCTCGAACATTTCCGCTCGGAGCCGTCGCGACTCGGTGGAATGAACTCGATGGGTGAAGAGCTTCTTGTTGACTGCGAGAATGGTTTTGCTGGTGACGAAAGGAAGGCTCAGGAGGATGTGCTCCGTCCAATCGCGTTACCGATCGCGAATGAGGGCGAACTGCGAGTCGGAGTTGCTTCAGCAGTTCGCCGCTGGCTGACGGCGTCTCTTCGTCGGTGGTGTGCTCGGTTCCATCGGGTAGCGCTCCGAGGGTGAGTCTACCGGCGGGCAGGGGATCGCGGCGAGAGGGGATGGTGGGTAGACTTGCGCCGGTCAGGCCGTAATTCGCTGAAGGTGCAGTATGGACGAGGAGCGGGCGAACAGCATCTTCATGCAACTGGTCTCCGCCCATCAAATCACATCTTCCGACCTGCAAGAGTTGATCGCCGATGACACGGCTCTGGCCGCCGATGGCCTGGCACGGCTATTCGTAGAGCGCCCCGAGTTGTTGGGCGAGACCTCCCTACGGGCCGAGTCGGAAGTCGTCGTGGACCGCATGTGCATTCTGGCGATGGAAGACGACCCTGAACTCAGTGGCTTCGAGGCGATCCAGTACCTGCGAGCATTGTTCGTCCTTGGATGGCGCTCGGGGCGGCAAGCGAATCCATGTGTTCGACGGATCGTCCTGCGCCTGCCCGAAATGTTGGCGTCATGGCCCGCGCCCCGGGCGGACCTGGTGGTTCTTGGCTTCATGGAGCACGTGTTTCCGATGCCCGGAGTCCCGCGGCTCTTTGAAAGTTGGAACACTGATCCGGTTCTTGCCGCTGTGCTGCGAGAAAGCGAGTATCTGTCGAAGGGTCTTGACTGCTGACGGAGATGACGACCAACTGTGACCGAGACCGCTCCAAAGTCGAAACTCGGACGCTGGCTGGCGGTCGGAGTGTTGGCGATCAGTGCTTTCGTCTGTATCCCAGTCTCGTCTCATCTCCACCGTCGACACTGGGCCGCATCCGTCGAATCGCTCGGCCTGGAAGTCTGGGTCGTGTCGCCATTCGACCGGTGGGCGTCCGGTTTTCTCGACACGGCCAAGCACGTCGTCGAAGGAACTTTTCTGATTGTGTGGGTGCAAGATCAGGAGCAGGCAGAGCAGCTACTTAATGGCCGCGGCGACTGCCCTCGCGGAACAGTTTTCTTTATCTCGAAGGACTTGCCAGACGGCGTGCTCACCGACATTCAGAACAAATTTCCGCTCGCATTGGTGTCACGCGAGCCGGAGCCAGAGCGTGCGCCTGAAAGCCACGTCATCTAGCGGTCCGCACCAAGAAGCGGCATGGGAGTCGAGGCAGACTGGTCCCAGCCCGCCGCAGGACACCACGGCGTCCGGCTGACTCGCACCGGCAGCATGGCCCGGTCGGGTGTGGCGTGGTTCGAGAACTCTCGCCGCGAAGTCGTTGTGGGCACGATCACTGAGGGATGCGTGTCAATGTTGTGACGGCGTACCCGCCGGTGAGTGTGATCGTATCTCTTGCGATCGATTCAATCGTGTGGGTGATCCCGAACCGTGACGTCGAAGCCCGACGGTTCCGGCCAATGCGGGGCGACCAACGTTCCTGGAATTCATTGTCCCGGACATTCCAGGTGAGCGAGTGAACGTGGCGATCTTTGTAGTCGTAGAGGTCGCCGCTGCCGTCCGGGCGAAGAATCAGCGTCTGCTTCAAGCTCACCATCGGCTCAGTGCCTCCCGCCTCATCGATGGTGGCCACAGTCCACTTGCCGACGAAACTCGCCCGACTTGCCGGGCGGAGCGACCAACCCCCGATGCTCACCACGAACAGCGAGACGCTCACGATGAGCCATCTCTGAGTACCGGTCGTCATTGCCCGCCTGTTGCAAAGAGAAAATCCCGCCAGCGCGAGCACTCCCTGAGAGAGAATCAGAACCGCGACGGTTCAGCAGGAGAAAAGTGGGCGTTACAGGACCAGAAACTACCCCCGAAAACCCAGGGGAAATGGCATGTTTTCAGCAAGGCAACGCAGAATCCAACGCAGTCGACAAAGAGCTCGCCGATCTCCTCGCCATCTGGCCCCGTCTTTCGGTGCCGGATCGCGAGCAGGTCGTCAGGATGGCCCGGTTGATGGCTGACGCTGGGGAGGCCCGTAGAGAGGCGTAGGAGGCCGTGGGCTAGCAGGTGGTGTGTTAGGTTGTCCAGGGCACAGGAGTGGTCTACGGGGCGTCTGAGGACCGAAGCAGGGAGGCTCAGGCTGACGCTGACATTCACGTTCGGAGCGGCTGTAGAATGACTCGCGGTCGCGACCTCGTGCTACATGCAAGCCTACCGAGAATGAAGAAACACACCACTGACGCCGAGTACGTGGAGTCCGTCCGGCGACTTCAGCCTTCACGCCGCCGAGTTGGGTCAATGTTGGCGATCAGCGGGGGCGTCTTCTTTCTTTTCGGTGCTGGCAGTTTTCTGTACCTGGGACACAGGATCTCGGCGGCGGTAGCGGTGCTTCGTGATCGGGAGAGTGAGATTCCCGTCGATTTTGACTACACGCTCACTCTCATCTTCGGTGCGATCATCGGGATGACAATTGGCATCACCCTCGTCGTGTCTTCGATCGTGACGGCCTCAGGCATTCTGTACCGTCGACCTGATCGGACTGCGGACCTCTTACTCGAATGCTGGGACCAGCTCGCCGCTAAGCGGGAGGCGGCTACCAGCTACGATCCTGACTTTTCGTAGTCCGAAGGCCACCACAGCCCGTCGACTGTGCCGGTTCGGTGGTGACGGGGGAGAGGTCATTCGGAGATGCGGTTCAGCGTCACGATTTCAGTCGATCCGTCTGCTTCAAGCACGATGCGGCTTGCTGATGCCGATAACACCCGAAAGCGGGCACCGTCCGCCCCCACGGCCAGATAGTTTTGGCTGTTGATGAGCTTTGCGAGCAAGCGAACCGTGTCGACTGCTTGCCCTCGACTGAAATCGGACACGATGAGTTCATCTCCGAGAGTGTTCCACTTGCACCACAGAGTGCCGAGTGAGCCCCTCTCCTTCATACTCAAAAGGCCATTGCGGCGGAGCGTCCAAGTTCCGTCACGACATCTCCACTTCCCCACGAACCGCGCATCCCCTCGCGGCCAGTACCACCAGGAGGCCAGCGACACCAGCACGAGGACGAACGCGGCGATCAGCCAGCGGCGTCGGCGTCTCTTCGGTGGTGTGCTTGGTGCTTGCTCGGGTGGTTCCATCGGGTAGCCCTCCGAGGGTGAGTCTAACGGCGGGCAGGGGATCGCGGCGAGAGGGGATGGTGGGTAGACTGGTGGCGGCGACTTCGCGCCAAGATTAAGGCTAGGGCTCCATGACACGGTATTTTGTTGTCGAATTCACGGCACCCGATGCGGTCGCCTTTGATCGTTTCCGTGGCGTCTTTGAGGCCTTGAAGCAGGACAAAGACTCAGACAAGTTTCGTCCAGACGATCAATGGCCTGAACTCTTTGACCGTGAAGCACTCGACTGCTTCAACTGGTGGACGGACGAAGACCGTGCTCGCTGGCTGCCCGGGATTCCTGACTTCGAGTTGAGCCACCAAGCAGGTCGGCCACGTCTCGAATGGGAATTCTTCTCCATGATCGAGGCGTTCAAGAATGGTGACTATCAGCTGATCGCCTGTCAGCGAAACGACAACGGTCAGTCCAGGCTTGAGTATGACCCTTTTGGCGGTCCTTACGGTGGTTCAGGTTGCATGGTGGCACTGATCCAGTGCTTCGGGTTCGTCGTCTCGGGTGGAACTGATGTGGCAGGGTTCCCAAGTGGAATGAGGGGGGCGGCCCCCGGTCAACGCAGATGGACTTCCATTCTGGGAGGTGCGGATCACCCGATTGTGTGGCGGCGTCCTTCAGAATGACCGAAGACACTCCTCCGAAGCCGAAACGCAGACGCCGGAGATCACGAATAGCTTCACGATATGCTGGAGTCTGAAGAGTGGAAACGGAAGCTGCGACAACCTTCATTAAGCGGCAAGCAGAGATGCATAGGAGGGGAATCATTACCCCTCTGGAACTATCTAACACCGTCTTCGACGGGTTCGAATTGCAGTACAAAGAAGGCGATTTACCGTTGCTGCTGAGATCATTAACCACGTCGGGGTTGGTGTTCATCGTCGCCGAGTCTGATCTCTGGTTTCCCAGAACCACGGAGGGTTGGGCAAAGTTCCGAATGCTTCGCGGTATCGGAGGGCCACAGTTCCAGTGCCCAGCAGACGAAGAGCGTGACCTCGCTGAAGGTCAGGGACGCGCTTACCGATTCGCGAAAACGCTTCGCAGCGCTTTAAGGACATCCTGCAAGGGGCTCATGTCCAAGAGCGTCGAGCAGAAGGTCATTTTACTCCTCTCGCAGCAACTGGAGAAACAGCGGGGATTCGGTGCCCACGAAGACCTGCTACTGACCTACGAACGGGTTATCGACCAGCGGCGAAGGGCCTATGAAAAGCGATGGGGCAAGCCTGTCGGCAAGCCAAGGAAATAACAGCCGGGCTTACATGGCAGGGAAGCCAAGAACCGCTTATCAGTGCGATGCACGCCTTTTCGATCCAACCCATCCGAGATCGTCGAAAGCCCGTGCGAAAGAGAACAACAAAGAAGAGGACGGCGGCAACGATCAACGGAAGTCGAGACACAGTCCAAGCGAACAGGATGAACGGTAGGTCGTAGGTTGAAGCCAAGTGCAGCTGTGTTGAGTGCATGGGATGCGAAGCTGAGTTGAACGAATTAAGCCAGCCCGGCATCATCGCCCGGCGGGCTTCGTCGTTCAGCGGCCCGCCACCAGCACACGGCCCTCAGACCACGGCCTTAAGCTGCTCCACCGTCGCCAGAATTGCCTTCGCCTGATCCAGACCACCGACCGCTTGGATGAACTGAATGGCAGCGTCGATCGGGGCGAAGCCGTTGCCCTCGAAGTGGCCTTCTGCCCGACGATCGCCGGACCGTTTCACCCGCACCTTCCGGCCCGTTCCCCCGGGCGACTTCGACAGGTTGTACTTCACGATCGAGACGTAGGCCGGAGTGACCTTGAAGCCCAGGGCCTGGACGATCTCCGCAATCTCCTTCGGCCCCTTGTCAGGGTTCGCCTGGAGGGCCTCGCGGATCGCTGCGGACTTGTTGCCGGATGCGGACTTCTTCGCCATTGGTGTCAATCTGGTTGGTTAGAGGAGAAGCCCGCAGGGGGGACTATAGCCGACCTATCCGTCGGCTGCCGCCTACTTGCAGCCCATTAGGTGTAGGAACGGCCGAGAGCCTGCATCTCCGCTTCGTTCGCAGCATCAATCCTTGCCTGGTGGACATCCGCGAGACGCCGCATTTCCTCTGCAGCCATCTTGACCAAACGATAATTGGCCGGCATTGCAAGGACTTCGTCTTCATCGCGCTCAGCGATGTACGCAAAGACTGCGTCGAGATTCGTGAGTTTGGCACGAGCAACTGCGGGATTTGCAGCACCGCGGCTTAGAGCGAACCAGCAAGCAACTTCGATCGACAGGGACCAAGAATAACTTCTAGCGACTCGTCTTCGGCCGATTCCGGAAAAGCCGCGATACACTGTCACCGGGAAGCCGATCTCCAGAGGTGCTCCGGCAGCCCTTAAAAGTGTCCTATTGCACAAGCGCAGCATCTCACTGATGTATCCCGGAGTGTACGCCATCACATTGACGTTATGGCCGACCAGGGCATCGAGGAAGCACCCTTCAAACATTTGATGCTGGGCAAGCACGTCACGATTCCGCCGTACGTGCTCAAGGGCGTTGTGCGACCCTCCGGCAGTGAAGTTAAATTTTGAATAATCGTGGTCTTCGATTGCCTGCACAGCTTGGTCCAACGCGGTCGGATACGGCCAGTTGCCGACCAAACTGTTCCGGATAGCTACCGACTTGGACATTGATACCTCTACTTGGAACCGGGCGAGAATAAGCACGACGATCCCCGATGGCCGATGGCGGCTGCCGGGTTGTTGTCGTTTCAGAAGACCGGGGACAGGTGCCCAGAGGCTTTGTCGGTTGAGACCGGACTGCTCGGCTATCCCCTCCCCGGCCGTGAATCAGTGACCCTACGCCCGCTCCTGTCGCAGTCGGTCGCATGCCAACCCTAGGATCAACGCGGCACCAGCCTCGCCCCCCAGAGCCTTCGTCATCCGTGGATCGACTGCCAGCATCGCCAAAGTGTCCGCAAGGTCGGGGGCGTGCCGGAGAACGTCAGGCAGTGCAGCGACGGCCTGCGAGGCCAGTTCCTCAGAAGGTAGGTAGCGGTCCCGCATCGCCTTCGCGTCGTTGACTGAGGTTGCATCAACTTCAAGGTGCGAGCGAAATGACTTAGGAAGCCTGTTGAAATCGACCATGAGTTCTTCCTCTCGGTGGAAAGAACCCCGGATCAGTACCGGCGCGGGCGGAACCACGGACAAGCTCAATGGTCTCACGGCGCGTACAGCGGTACTCTGAGAAGCAGCCCTTGCTGCCCTCGTAACCAGGGTGGTGACGGTTAGCACGGCCGGTGATGTACTAGATCACCGGCCGTGTGCTTGATTCAACAGGATCTGGCCCATTTCGTCAAGCCTCACAATGCGCAAGTGGTGTCCCCGCTGACGGTTAGGCTACGCAATGGCCTATGCGTAGGCTACAGCTTCGGACGCGTGGTCCCCAGTGCAGCGATGATCTTACGTCGCGGCAGTGCGATGCTCTGATTAACCGCCTCGATTCGCATGCGGCGAATCTGGCGCATGTGCCGGAGCGGATGGGGTAAAGTTGCGCCGCTTTCGCTCAGTCCTGTTCGTCGCAACAATGAGTGGTGTACGACGTACGTTCGGAGCACCTTGAGCAGAGGCCGTAGAATGGGGCTAACGTTGCCGCTTTCAAGCAACGATGTGGAGTCTGAGCTTAGCTACGCGTACCTCCACGCAATTGCCGCTGCAGCCGATTGTGGCTGTACGGTCGCTGGGAGAATCCCAGATGGGATGGGCGTTGATGCTTGGATCCACGTCGGCGATCATTTCCCAGCACTGGGTTACAGGAAGTTCACGATCGAGGTCCAGTTGAAGGCAACTGCCACTCCGATGACCTTGGTGAGGAATCGCTTCGCATATTCCATACCCATTGAGCAGTACGATAAGCTGCGAATGACCGGGGGAGAGAGTACAACACTCCTAGTCGTACTGCAGCTGCCCGCCCTCAGAGCGGCTTGGTGTCGATCGTCACCTCGATCCCTCGCAATCCAACAGGCAGCATATTGGCTGAGTCTTTACGGTGCTCCGGATAGCCCCAACACAACAACTCAGACTGTCTATATTCCAAAGTCCAATCGGTTCACTCCAGAGGGCCTGAAGGCATTGTTTCCGACGATAGTGGGCGGAGGGAAAATCCACTATGTCCCTTAAACAGCAGCTTCCGACGAACGATACCGCCAGGTTAGACCCAATCCGAGTACAGGCATACGCTCGTGACAGCGGATGGAACCTGATCGGAAAGACGGCACAGGATCGATCTGCGATTTACTCTCATCCCGATGCAGAGACTTGGCAAATCACTGTGCCATTGTCGAAGCAGCTGCCAGATTTTCCGCAGCGGATGACAGAGGTAGTCTCTACCTTAGCTGACAAAGAGAAAGCTGCTGCAGGTGAACTACTACAGCGGTTGCTCCTTCCAGAGTCAGACATACTGCGTTTCTCTGATTGTGGCGCAAGCTCAGCTAATGGAATCATCTCACTAAATCATGGTTTAGAGATGTTGGCCGGCGCGCGAAGAACTATTCTTGCCGCAGCTTGTGGCGTCGTGAAACCTGACCGGACTTACCATCCTCGAATGAGCTTGGCTGAGGCCGAAGGTTTCTTGGCTGCCTGCAAGCTCGGCCAGACAGAGCGTGGTAGTTTCGTCCTGACAATCGCATGCCCACTGCAGGTTCCTAGGGCGCAATCGAGTTTTCTCCCCTTCGCTCGCGACGTGACCACCGCATTGATGTCGGCACTGAACTGGCTTTCCACAACAGTCTCCACTGCGGATGTTCAGTCGCCGATCGCTTGGGAGGGGCTTGGTGAACACGTAACGGCAAATCTTTGCGACGGCCTGCTGGACATGATGCCCGCGGATGAAGAGGGTGAGCTTGTAATTAGTGCCACCTATTCAAACGCTATTCCAGTTGCAGACTTGAGCGTGCCGCGTGTGGTCCGGTTGCCGGGAAGAACATTTCCGTTGATCGCTCAGATTGCAGAGCGGCTTCGTCCCTCTACCACACCTCGAATCCAGTCGCTACTAGGTTTCGTGGAAACACTTGATGGAAGGCCGAATGAATTTGGCCTCCCTGAAGGTCCCGTAGCGTTGCGGCTTAGCACCTCTGATGGAGAGATTCGAGCCAGAATCTACCTTCCGCACATGGATCACGCGTTGGCGGCGGAAGCGTATCTAAAGAATCAGCCAGTCACTTTGGATGGCACATTGGTGCGCAGTGGGCGTTTCTATGAGATCACGAGTTACTCGACACTCATGATATTCGCACAGAAACACGACCAGGTAGTGGAGCGTCGGCAAGTCAGGGCTGCAAAAATGGGCAAAGGTAGAAAAAGTGTGATGAAGCGGAGGCCTGGAAAAAAGGGCTGATAGGTTCTGTCGACGATGCTATCGCTATAAAAGATTCCCTCACAGCCAAGACGGCCATGAGGGGATCGGCAACAGAGTCGAGTTAGAAACCGCGTCTGGCCTTCATGGCCTTCTTACGCCAGTCAGCCTGCCGCTGAATCTCCGCAACGTCGACCGTCGCGGCGTTGATACTGCCGATTGAGAACGACGTGCTGACGTTGCTTGTCGTGCTCGTCACCGGAGCAACAGCCTGACGAGCCGCTGAGAGCATGCGACGTGTGTCCGTGGCATTCACGACCTGGCCGGGGACGGTGGGAATGAATAGCTCCATTCCCCGCTCACCGACAACGTACGGGGAGTTCCGTGACACAGGGCCTCCCTGTGCTCGCCCAGGTAGTCCGCGTCCACCTCCCGCTCCAGCACCACCGGCAGCTCCGGCTGACAGTCCCTGGATGCGCTCAAGCCGCTGGATCATTCCGTCCAACTCACCGTTAAGGCTACGGGCCTTCGCCATGTCCGCCTCTTTGAAGATCGTCAGCCGTTCGGCCCGGGCTGCCAGCTCCTCGACCGACTTCGACATGGACTCAAGGACGCCAATCTTCCCCTGTGCTCCGGCTGCCGCCTTTTCGTTCGCCGCTAACTCAGCCTTATCAATGCCGCCAATCCAGCCCTCAGTTGCCTTGGCTTCGTCCAAGAACTTCTGTTGCTTCATGGGATCGGTTCCCCGGCTCGCCCACTGGAGCTGCATATCCTGGACCGACGAGAACGATCCACGAGCACGGTCAAAAAAGTCTGCCGCACGGCCGATGTTCCCCCGTTCCGCGAAGCGGTTCGCCTGTGCCAGCTGCTCCTCGCCCCGAGCCTTCAGCATGTCGGCTCGCTGCTTGGCGAGGTCGAACTGGGCCTTCTCCTCCAACTGCTCGCCCTGCTTGCCGATGGCGTCGTGGCGACGTGAGAGCCAGTCGTTGAACCGACCACCAAGGGCGTGGTTGCTCGGGTCAGCTCCGAACATCTTCCGGAACGCATGGGTTTGCGTGACACGGTCGTTGTGCTGCGCACGCTCCGTCCTCTGCTGCCATTGGCGAGCCAGAATGCTGCCCTGAGCATCGAACGCACGACCACCGAAGGCATCACCACGGCCATATGCGGCATCCTGGATCGACTCGGCCCGTCGCTTCGTGGCCTCAACCAGTTGGCGTTCGATATCGAGTTGCCTCTCAAGACCAGTGGTGAGCCGGTCCTGCTTCCGGGCGGCGTTTTCCAGGGCATCGACCACGTGAAGGTTGTTGATAAGTCGACGTTCTTCCATCGCGATAGAGTCACGCTCCGTTGCAATCTCATCCTTGCGGGCTGCGATGCGCTGCTGGATCTTCCCGATCTCGTCTCCGATCTTGTCCGGATCTGCCGCAACGCCTGGATCAGACAACTGCCGCTTCAGATCCTCGAACCGGCTCATCTTCGAAACAAATTTGTCGACCACAGGGCCGGGTGCCCAAGATCCCATTCCTTTCCACCAATATGACTCCGTAGCACTCTCGCGGAGCTTTTTCATCTGCTGAAGCAATGCCAGGTTCTTCTCATCGGCCTCAAGACCTGCCGTGTTACCGGCCCTCTGGCGACGGAACTTCAGGTCCGCGTCTCTCTGGTCAAGCTCCCGCCGATTCGTAGGCACGCTGAAGTCCAACGCTTCCTGCCTGAACTGCTGACGTGCCTGCGCAAACCTCTCCAACCGGGTCGATGCCATCTCGATCTGTGTGGCCATCTCACCAGCGCCCGAGCCGGCCTGTTTGAAGCTCTGATAGAGGTCGTAGACACCCTTCGCGGCGACACCTGCGACAACGGCGATTCCCGCAGGGCCTCCCATCATGCTGCCCATGAACGCCAGGTTGTTCGACAGGCCACGGAAGCCCGCGTAGGAATAGTCCTCAATCGCCTGCTGCCCCTGGAAGAGCATGGCCGACGCTCGGCCACTACGCCCGCCTCTGGTGCCACCGCCGCTGACCATGCCGAGAGAGGCGTTCATCTCACGGCGGTAGAGCTGTTCGGCCGCAGAGACTTCCGCACGGATGACAGCAAGGTTCTTCCCGGCAGCCTGTTGAGCGATCCTGACACGGGCGCCCTGGTAGGCCTGCCAGGCCTTTTGCGCCCGTGCGATCGCGGCTTCATTGTCAACAAGTTCGCTGCCACGATCGTAGATCGTCTTCGCCCGAATGTCGGCGGTCTGATTCATGGTGCTGAACCGCTCCAGTCTGCGATTCTGCTCAGCACGTCGACGGTCACGGGCCGCAACACGCTGGTCTTCTTCCCGCTGGAACCGAGTCCGATCAGCGGCAAGCTCACGCTCCCTTTGCTTCTGCTGTCTGGCGATCTCCCGTTCCGCCGAAGTCTGCCGTTTGACGGCTCGGTCTATGTCGCGTTCCCACGAGCGGAAGCCCCCGCCACTGCCTCCGGTCCCCGCGCCCCCGAAGCCCTTCGACGCCTTATCGAGTGACCGTTCGAGCCGCGCTGACACGCGATCAAATCGCTTTTCGATGCTGGTCACGAAGCGGTCGACGTTGCGTTCCGCCCGAGCCAGGTTCAGTTCAAAATCATATCTAAGCTGCTCAGTAGCTATGGCTTTTGCTCCTTACGAAATGAGAAAAGCCGGCCTACCGGCTGCTAGCGGTAGACCGGCATGGGTTCCCCTGACAACGAGCCAGGGGCTTTCTAGGATCACTCTTCGAAGGTCAGGTCTTCCAGGAGCTTCGAGGTATCAATCTTCTCTGCGGTACGCCTGCGACCGCTGGCGTTGGGGTCATGAGCTAGCCCAGCCGCGAACAGCACCGCTGAGCGTGTATCGCCCGCCAGACTGCCTAGCTCAATTGCTTCAACCGCTCGTTCGCCGACCGAGGACTTCGATCGCTCGTCCGTCAGCGGTGCGTCGAAAAGATCAGCCTCACCGAACGCATACTCGACAGGGGCCTTGCTGAAGGCCTGTAGGTCAATATTTAGCGTGTCGAGGAAATCAGAGGGACTAAAGGGCTTTTCGGACACAGAATGATTGCTTTCTGAGAATGACTTTGTGGTGGCGGGGCGGATCACAACATCCACCGAGAACACTTCGTCGACTGATTGAACAACGGTGCGATCCAGGGCGGAAAATGTGTAGCGGGCGACGTGACTCATCCCGACATGCTTCAGGGGCGATCCGGCCTTCTCAGCCTTGGCCGCGAAGGCCGCAAGCTGCCGGAGTTCGTCGCCCGCCTTATTCTCGTTCAGGCGGATGTCTCCCCGAGGACGGCCAAGGCTATCGAGGCGGACGTTCTCGACTATCCCGGCCAGCTCCTGCACCCGGCGGCTGATTCCGGCCTCAATATCGTGGTTCAAATATACGTGGACGCCCTCATAGAGGCTCTTGGCACGGCCTGCACCACCGAACGCCGGAGCCGGAATAGTCCTGCCATTTTTCGAGGTCAAACCGCAAAGCAAACAATTGCGTATGGCCTCGGCTTTCCGGCCTTCTCCGTCGATCGTAGCTTCCGCGAGAAAGCCATCGAACAGCATCTGTTCTGACTCCATCAGGCCACGGCTCCTGTCACGTCTGCGACTTCATGGACGACTGCCGAAGGCTGTCCCTGGACTGCGGCGTAGGTCGGTGAATTGAATCGATCCCGACTGACCAATTTCAGCCGCTTCGACCTGATCGCCAGTCCGATCAACCTCGCCGCTGTAGGTCCGCTGAACCCCAACCCGGACGCGATCTCTGCCCGACTGGTTGCCGCTCCGCTGCTCACCGCTTCGACGATCTCCGCGACCATCGCTTCATCACTCGTCTTCAATCGAATCTCCTTATTCGTATCCGGATACTACCGGGTGTGTGCTCATTCTCTCCTGTGCCTCTCCACTCCTGTGTGTCTGTCATAGCACACTGGTTACCAGAATCCGTAAAGCCTATTGATTCATGTCTACAAACATCCTCAAGCCCCGGAGAGGCGCGTAGGCGGGCCGCAGTCCGAGCCAGTGCGATGGTAGCCCCCGTGCCTCCGGAGGGGCCGTAAGCGGCTCCTGGAGGCCACAGGAGGCCATGCCGGGGGAGCGGTGCTGCTGGAGCCGGAAGAAGGTGCTCAGGGCTGCGGAAAGGTGGCGGAAGCTGGTGGAAAGGTGCGATGGAGGGGGTTCGGCACCACGCCATTTGTTCAACTTGCGCAAACTTGTGCTCGGGGCTTCGGGAGCACAGAAGTACGGTGAATTGCTGAGTGCGAGAGGTGAATGCATGGCTGTTGGTGTGGTTCTGGGCCGGAGCTGACGCGGGGGAGTCTCTGTTCAAAGCCAGTGGAGGTCGCGTGCAGTAACTCCTTACACCCACTGTGTATACATCGGACAATCCGTTCCCATTGTCCGAAGTAACCCTCCTGGGGTGCACTCAGTTGACTGGCGGAACTGCAGGCCTTCTCAGGGGATCGGGAAGACGGGGCGTCAGTGTGTCCAGTTTAATGACCTCGTGTCAGTAAATGGTATTTTTGGGGCAACCCATCCACTGCCCATCCACTACCCACCTCACCAGCCCCTCAGGTCTCCAATCACCCCATGCCCGACCGTTCACCTGGCATCATCACTGACACCACTGACGGCCTCGCCAACAGCCCCGCACTCGACCGACCAACCTCACCCACCACCCGGCCTGCCGTGTCGTAGAACACGACCGTGGAAGCCCTGGTAATGACCTGCCGAAACACCAGCACTACCACCCCGACTGTCAGCTAGACAATTCATCCATATCAACAGCAATACACACATATAGTCGTTGACATATACTCACGCTTGACGATGATAGGCCTACCGCTTTCCCCTCACCGCTTGAGGCCACACAGTCATGTCCGCGACGTTCATCTACATCCGAGTCAGCACCGACGAACAAGCCAAGGTTTCAGGTCTCGGCCTTGAAGTCCAGGAGTCGGAGTGTCGAGCATTTGCGGCATCGCAAGGCCTCTCGGTCTCCGCAGTTTTCACCGATGGCGGCGTCTCACGGTCCACCTACCTGACCGAGCGTCCGGCGATGTCAGCCCTGCTTGCGTCGATCAAGAAGGGGACCACGGTCATCGTCCATAAGCACTGCCGACTCGGCGACAGCGTTGCGATCGCGATGATGATGAAGGAGTGCAAGCGGAAGGGCGCTCGGCTGCTTGTCGTCCACGGCGACAACAGCGGTTCCGACGAAGCCCTTCTCCTAGCTGGTGTGCTTTCAATCATTTCGGATCACGAACTCCGCAGCATCGCTTCGCGGACACGGAAGGCGCTGGCGAAGAAGAAGGAACGGGGCGAGGTCTACACTCGCCGCGTGTACGGATTCCGTGCCGTCAAGAATCAGCTCATCGCCGACGATGCGGAACAGGCTGTCATCGACCGCATCAAGACCGAAGCATCGTCAGGGCTGTCGTGGGCAGCCATCGCCAGAGGGTTGAACCTAGCACGAGTCGCCGCACCGTCCGGAACAGACTGGCATCCACGCACAGTGCAGAGAATCGCTGAGCGGGCTTCAGCGGCCTAGCCCGGACTGCCCGACGGACCTTGAAGTTCCAGCTTAGCCAAAAACCTTCTTCCCTCAGCAGTGAGCTTGATGGTGTCTTTGTGGCCGGACTTTAATGCTATGTCTGCAAAGCCATGCAAAGCCAAGCATTCGCCTAGTGGCCCTACAATGTAGTGCCACACTGCGAAATTCTTGTCAGGCTCAAAAGAGCCTGCGTCAATCAACATCTGCCGCCCGTAATAACTGAAAATATCCAATCCCGTGATCGCTGGCGGAAGCTGGCCCCCTGGTGCAATTTGCACAACCTGTTCCAACACGTCTCCTTCCGAGCACTTGATCGCACGGAGGAGCGCACATGCATCAGTGAACGCATAGTCGCCGTACCGCTCGCTGCCGGCCTGACGCTTCAGTCTTGCAACTTGGGCCCGGAGTCGTTTGTTCTCATTTTGCAGAGAACTAACATTGTCTAACACGGCTTTCATGTTGGGCATTTCGCTGCCACGCACCCAACCGGATAGGGACTCGTCGCCTGTGACCTGCCCCCCTTCAACGGGTCCACAGTTCGGGTAAGTTGTGCCTCGAACGTGGACCTTCACCTGGAGGAGGCAAGGTCATGGCGAGGAAAAGGTTTGGCGCCGAGCAGATCATCCCGAAGCTCCGAGAAGCCGAGGTCGAGATCGCTCAGGGAGCCACGGTGGCAGCGGCGGCCAAGAAGATCGGTGTCACCGAGCAGACGTACTACCGCTGGAAGAAAGAGTACGGCGGTCTGAAGATGGACCAGGCGAAGCGGCTCAAGGAACTGGAGAAGGAGAACGCCCGCCTGAAGCGGCTCCTGGCCGACGCTGAGTTGGACAAGGCGATCCTGCGGGAGGCTGCCTCGGGAAACTTCTGAGCCCGGCGAAGCGGCGCCAGGCGGTGACCTACGTCCGCAATTCGCTGGGCCCGGAGAACATCTCAGAGCGTCGGGCCTGTCGTGTACTGGGCCAGTTCCGATCCACCCAACGCCGCCAGGCCCACGTTCCTGACGAAGAACCCCGCCTGATCCGGGACATGGTGGCCCTGGCCACTCAGTACGGTCGTTACGGCTATCGCCGGGTGACGGCCTTGCTCCGGAGGGATGGATGGAAGGTGAACCACAAGCGGGTCGAGCGTCTGTGGCGGCAGGAAGGCCTGAAGGTCCCCAAACGGCAGCCAAAACGAAAGCGACTGTGGTTCAACGATGGATCGTGTGTCCGGCTGCGGCCGGCGCATCGGGATCACGTCTGGAGCTACGACTTCGTGCAGACGAGGACGCACGACGGGAGGCCGGTCCGGATGCTGACGGTGATTGACGAGTTCACCCGGGAGTGCCTGGCGATCGATGTAGCCCGGAGACTGACCAGCGAGGACGTCTTGGAGCGTCTCAGCGATCTGTTCGTCCGGAGAGGTGTTCCGAGGCACATCCGGTCGGACAACGGCCCGGAGTTCACGGCCATCGCTGTTCAGGATTGGCTCAGGAGAGTTCGCGTGAAGACATTGTTTATCGAACCAGGCAGTCCTTGGGAGAACGGCTACGTGGAGTCGTTCAACGGCAAGCTCAGAGATGAGCTGCTTGAACGGGAAGTCTTTGAGACGTTGCTGGAGGCGAAGGTGCTGATCGAGCGCTGGCGTGTGGAATACAACACGATCAGGCCGCACAGCTCCTTGGGGTATCGTCCCCCGGCCCCGGAGGTGCGCCCGCTGCAGAGGCCTGCTTCCGCTGCGCTCCAGCAGGCCTCTGCAGCGGTTCCTTTGACAGGCGAGTCTTTAACTTAGAGGGTGGTAGTGTCCCCGGGGGCAAGTCAGTGAGCTTCCGGTTTAGACCTGCATCCGTGATGACTGCCGTAAAGCACGACTTGCCCAGGTCGTTTGCGTACTCGTATTCCAACTGGACGTAGCTCTTCCCACTGAGCGGTTCGACGCTGCCGTAGCGTCCGCCAAGGATCAGAAAGAAGGCGTCAGACTCGCGAATCCACCGCTTGATGACTTCGAGCTGCGTCTGATCTCCCGACGCGAACAACTCCATCCCGGCAGGGATGTGTCCGGCCATCAGGATCGCCTGGACGGCAGCCTGCCGCTCTTCCGTCATGTCCAAATATGTAGAAGAGACGAAGACCTGCAACTTCTTTCCCGCCATGCGCGTGCCCTTTGTCGGAGTATGCCCACTCCGCTCACTTCTTTCTCGTTAGCCGGGACTCAGCTCCGCTGCCCGGTCCCCGCAGCAAGATCGCGTCCGCCCCGACCTCTGCGATCTTGAACGGGACGTGTTCGTTGGTGACCACCGGAGTGTCGCTGACCCAGTCCCACAATTGCGCCACGGCTATCGCGACGTGGCCGGGGCTGCCTTTCTCACCCAGCATCAGCAAGTCGCCGTCGACACGCCATCGCAGGTAGTAAAGCGACTGGCCTGTATCGACTTCGCGGACGAGAGCGATTCCAGAGCGGCGAAATTCAATGTCGTCCGTAGGCCGCTGGTCAGCCGGTCCCTGTAATGTCCAGCGCCCTACGAACCTGGCGTCAGCTCGCGGCCATAGGAACCAGCCCACAACGAGCAATGCGAGGATCAGGGAGACGAACTTCCGGCGCTTGGACATGGTCAAGCGGTCCGCTGTGCCGGCTGGCGATGCCTGTGCCACACCGTGAGCATGTAGAACGTCCACAGCAGGCCGATCGCCACGAAGGGCAGGCCCATTCCGCTGGCGGACGCCAGGACTGTCGACAGCATGGAACAGCAAATGGCAACAAGACGCAGGCGTTGTTGCAGAACAAAAATGTCATCCATGAGATCGAAGCAAACTCCGTCAGCAACTCGGGTCGAACTGCCGCGCGCACTCGGCAGACGAGTTCTAACGCCGTGCGACGAGGCGGGGAAGGTACGCCCGGTCTCCCGTAGCACACGGCCCGCCTCGACGTCGTGTACGGTTTCACCTCGATGTCCGACTGCCCGCCTCATACGGCTCCTACATCTTTTTCTGCTTCGTGCTGGCTGTGCTGATGGTGGGGCACGCGCTCCTCTTCGGTGCCATCATGTCGGACGTTCTCGATGGAAAAGAATCGCGAGCGGACAGACCTCCCCAGATTTCACCCTTCCATTAGCCTGCATGCCTCTGCAACGCTGTGCTGGGGTTAGCAATTTAGGGGCGAGCAAACCGTGATTCAGTGGAAGGGGCAGACGCCGAAATGGCTTACCGAGGAGCCTGGTTCGCTTGCATGGCTGGGCGGCATGTCCTTCGCACAACTCGCCATCTTGGGCGGAGGAATGCTCGTTGTAGTCCTAGTGTGGGCCGGCGCATTGAGCACGATTCTCCTGGCACTCGGCGTCGCGAACAAACTAGCCCTAGTGATCTCATTGATCGCGGCAGCTGCCCTGTTCGCCGGAGTATGGTGGCGGAAACAACCAGCTTCGTTGCCGATCTTTCCCGCGGGCCGAGTCGACCCGGCTGCGAGCACGACTGAATGCGAAGTCACTGAGATTGTCGAAATCAGTGAGGTCACGGACCTTGACGACTTCGGACCGGGGTTTGTGTTTCGCACGACTTCCGGCGACTCGCTCTTTATTTGTGGGCCAGAGATTGAAGAGCTAGGCGGCAAGGTTGCGACCACGTCATTGCGTGTGGTGGTCAGCACCCTTTCACCTGACGTTGTCTCGATCGAAGTGACCGGCTCACCACTGGCCGTATCGAGTGACGTCGAACTCGAGACTCTGCCACTCAAATGGTGGTGCTCGTTCTGGGTTTTCCGAGACGACGGCTAAAGCCCACAGTTGCCACCAGCACATCGCCCTCACTCAGCTGTCGGATACGGCCCGACAAGTTCATCGACCTTCTGCCAGTCCGTGATGGCGTCGACGACAGACCAAATACGTTTTGATCTCCGGAAGTATCCAATGTCACGAAGCACTCCACCGACACCGATTCCGATGGCGAAGTAGCCCGCTTCTGGCAGTCTGGGAACGACCACGGCGAATGCGGCCAGCATTATCAGTCCCAAGACCGTCCACGGTCGAACCATGAGTAATGCGAAGTCCGTGAACCGCATCCCCAAGAGGTGTCGCTTCTGGTACGCCCTGAGCACTCGGTGAGTCTGATCGTCGACGTTCATCCGGCTTCCTGTCGTCTGTGCCAAAGTAGCCCTGATCGACCGCTAATGCGTCAAGCTTGACGATAGCAGCGATACGTAAAAACCCATCGACAGGATCTTCTGACTCCCCAGTCTCCCGGACTGGGACACGGGGATTCTTAAGGGGGAGCAGTCCGGTCCGGTTGCGATGTCGAAAACGTCTTAAGGCTACTGGGGAAGGCCACTTGCGACACAAAAGTGCCAAAAAGGCATGGAATCTTTCGGCAAGGCGATTGACAAAATGGCATCCGGTGTGTATGCTACCCCTAGGGGCATAAAGCCCGGTTTTCGTTACCTAGACAGGGAGGTTGAGTGTCAAAAGAGTGGGATGAGTTTCTCAGAGGGTTGTACGAGTCACGGACTGACCAGCTAGTCAGCGTGCTCAATCAGGGGCCTCGGACGCGAACTCAGATCGGCTACGCGACCGGGTGGTCACCTAAGACGATCAACAAGGCACTGGCACGGGCTGCCGCTGCGGGATTGGTCGAAGAATCAATGGAACTGAAGGGGCCAAAGGGCTGTCCTGTGTTCCAAGTCCCAACCGAGCGAGCTGTCGCGTCCACGTGACGACTGAGTCACCGCCGTCTGACGACGGCTTCGCGAGCTTTACACTTACTGAGCTGCTAGCAGAACCGATCGAACAGGATTATCTGGTCGACGGAATCCTCGCTGCCGGTGCTGAAGCCGTCTTGGGCGGAGCGAAAAAGTGCCTCAAGACGACGATCGGCGTTGATCTTGCGATCAGTCTCGGAACGGCGACACCGTTCTTGGGCCAGTTCGCCGTAAGCCGGCCCCGTCGTGTCGGAATGATGTCCGGTGAGTCTGGACGACTGGTTATCACGAAGGCGGCGGATCGCATTGCACGCTCGAAGGGCATAAACAGCCTGGCCGAATGTGACGTTCGGTGGTGTTTCGACCTGCCTAACCTGACGGACGCCGAGTCGTTGACTCGGCTGCGGCGTTTCGTCGAACGGTGGAACCTCGAAGCACTCATCGTTGATCCGGCCTACCTGGCCCTCCCGATGAGTTCGTCGACTGCCGGTTGCTTCTTCTCCGTGGGCGGACACCTCCGCCAATCGCTGACGAAGCTTCGTCAGGACACGGGTGTTACTCCACTTCTCTCACACCATGCCAAGGATACCGGTCGATCGTGTCGCAGGCCGATCCTCTCGGACCTCATGTGGGCTGGTTTTGCCGAGTGGGCCAGACAGTGGATTCTGCTGAGTCGGAGAAAGCTCTATAGCCCCCAACGACCGACGCATCACGACTTGTACCTACAGGTCGGAAGCCCGATCGGCCACAGCTCGGCCTGGTCACTCGAAATCGAGGACTCCGTCTTCGAGTCGAAATGGAGTGTCGGGGTTGCTGCGGACGATGGCCCGCAGCAGCGGCTAGAGAAGGGTGAGGTGACGACCAGCGTGAATCCGATTGTCCCAGCGGCGTCGGCACTTGACTCCCTGATTCTGAGTCATGTTCCCGAAGGTGAAGAGGGCCTGGCAGCATCCGCGATCGCCTCGAACGCGGGTCGCAACAACAGTTCGACGAAGAAGGCGCTCGACCGCCTTTTTGATGAAGGCAAAGTTCGACGCCTCGACGGCAAACGTGGTCACGTCTATGTGAGGGCATCTGCGTGACCTAACCCGGATGCGTGCGATCTTTGAGACCTACGCCGGCAACCCGGCCCACACGCTGCCGAAGCACGATGCAACGGAGCGACTTTTCACACACGGAAGGAACCTAGTTTTGGCTTTGCCATCAACCCCCTTTTCTGCTGACAGTTTTAATTGCATTCACGACGACATCCCGAAGGTCGTCCTATACATCCTCAAACACGAGCAGCTTCACCGCCAATTGAACGAATCACGTCGCGAGTTGCGGACGCTCCAAGAAAACGCGCCGCCTTCTAACGACGCAATCTTGGCGGCGATGCTCGATGGTCTAGGAGCGCCCACCGACAGGCTGACCGATAGTCAGCGACGCGAGGCCCTGAAGCCGATCGTCGCCAAGTACGCGGACAGCTTCAAACATCTCGGTGCGGGGCGCAGGATGAAGCAAGACGGGGCCTCACCGCTCTTACAGGCGCTCTACGTCACGAACGCTGCCGATCAGCTCCGTGCGGACTTCGCTGCGATGAACCGGGCGGACGACGCACCGGCGCATCGGGAGAAGATCGACGACGCCACGAAGCGTATCGCGAAGGTCGAGAAGCAGATTGCTGACCATGTCGCTTTCAGCCTGTTGAACTTCCGCGCAGGGCAATTGCCGACGATGTTCCGGGGCACACCTCGCCACGGTCTGGCGTCTCAGTTTGCGATGCGGAGCGATACGGACAATTGTGCTATCGGAGTGCGGATCTTGGAGGACTTCGCCAAGACCTGGCGGACGGTTGCCGGCCATCACCCCGAAGAAGTGACCGTGCATGGTGTCGCGATCTCCAGTCTGCCCCCGGCGCGTCGCGTGGTGTGGCGGAAGGCGTATGAGCTGATGAACCTGGAACCTGCTACGCGGAAGCCGTTGTATCAGCCTCGCTGCGAGCCGAAGACTGCGGGAGACAAGGCCTACAAAGCACACGTCTGGGGGGCGCTCTGATGAGTCCTAAGCACGCACAGCCAGTAGGCAAGTCCACCATCTACCTACAGGCGACCATTGGAGGGAAGCTAACAACCTTCGGCCTCAACCTCGACCCGGACGACCCACCCGAAGAGGCCATCGGCGTGTTGTTCACCAAACTGCTTGGTGAGGTCTTCGAACAAGACGGCATCGACATCGCCATCGCGACCGCCTGCGGGCATCGGATGGAGACAAGACCAAGCGTGGCTGAACTAGGTGCCGCCTAAGCGGAAGAAGACGGACGAGGAGCTGTCGGTTCGAGTCGGCAACTCTCTTCTGTCCCCACACGATGTCCGGAGGATGCGTTGTCGGATCGGGATGCATCTGAAGGACGTGGCGGAAGAACTGAACGTCAGCCGTCAGCTTGTCAGCTCGTGGGAGGCGGGGACACGCCCCATTGCGGATAAGCACGCGGCGCGGTTGTACACGATCCACAAGCAGTGCCTCGAAGACGAGTATCGGCCGTTGCAGAAGAGAGACCCGCGGCTACGGCGTGAGATGAGGTCGCTTTGAGCTGTAGACGGCATAGCCCGGAAGTGGCCGACTAACGTAATGGATGTTTTCACGGCCCTGGCGGGCATCGCGTCGCCAGGGCCATTTTCGTTTCATCAGTTCCACGGAAGGAAGCATGGAAGCACTGTTAGAGAAGGCGGAAGTCTGCAAGGCACTTCGGTGCAGCGAATCGCACATCGATCGAGAGCGAAGGGCCGGTAGGCTCGTCAGCGTCCGACTCGGGCGACGTGTGTTGTTTGAGCCGGAGGAGCTTCGGAGGTACGTTGCGGCTCAACGTGAACTGGCTACTGGAGAGTTGAGCTAATGGCGTCTGTCACGAAGAGATCGAATGGCATCCGGCGAATTCTGTTCTTCGACAAGAATCGCAAACGCCAGACGCTCTACGTCGGACGGGTGACGGCGAAGGCCGCAGACGCGATCAAGTACCGGGTCGAGTCGCTGCTGACAGCTCAGCTCATGGGCGTCCAACCGGACACGGCAACTGCCGAATGGGTGAAGGGTGTCGGTAATGAGTTCGCGGAGAGGCTGGCCACTCTCGGTCTGATCCCTTCGCGTGAAAGCTCCGAACCGGCAACGCTCGGCACGTTTCTCGATACCTACGTCGAGATGCGGACGGACGTGAAGCCCGACACCAAGGTCGTCTGGAGTCACACGCAACGAAACCTCATCGCGCACTTTGGGCCGCGGAAGGTTCTCACAGACATCACGGAGGGGGATGCCGACGAGTTCAAGCTGTTCCTCCTCGACCAAGGGCTGGCTCAAGCGACCGTCCACAAGCGGCTCCAGATCGCGCGCCAGTTCTTCCGGACGGCGAAGCGGAAGAAGCTGTGCCAGAGCAATCCCTTTGACGAGGTGAGCGCCCCTGCGGTGACAGATAAGCGGCGGCGTCGGTTCGTTGAACGGTCGGCTATCGACGAGGTTCTGGAGGAGTGCTCTCCCGAGTGGCGTCTGATCGTCGTCCTCGCCCGTTATGCCGGGCTGCGGTGTCCCTCCGAAGTCCTGTCCCTCAAGTTTGAGGACATCAACTTCCGGACCGGCCGTATGGTCATTACCTCGCCGAAGACCGAGCACCACGAAGGCAAGGAGTTTCGGGTCTGTCCGATTTTCCCTGAGGTCCGTCCGGAGCTGGAGAGGGCGTTCGAGAACGCTCCAGAGGGGGCGGTCTACGTCTTGGAGGCCTACCGAGCGAGGTCGTTCAAGCGGGCGAGCTGGAAGAGCACGAACCTGAGGACGCAGCTACTGCGGATTCTGAAGCGTGCTGGCGTCGACCCGTGGCCCAAACTGTTCCAGGGAATGAGGGCGAGCTGTGAGACGGAATTGCTCCAGAGGTTTCCGGAACACGTCGTCGCAGCCTGGCTAGGGCACAGTGTTCGAGTGCAGCAAGAGCACTATGCGATGGTCCGGGACGAGGACTTCGCGGCGGCATCAGAGGCAACGCAGAATCCAACGCAGTCTGGAGCGGTCAGCGGTCTTCCTGCGTTGTCTGGAGGTCAGGCAACGCACGAGCCATCCCTAAGAATCCTAGGGAAACACGCTGAATTGCAGCGTTTCAGCAGGAGAAAAGTGGGCGTTACAGGATTCGAACCTGTGACCTCTTCCGTGTGAAGGAAGCGCTCTAACCAACTGAGCCAAACGCCCTTGAGGCAATTTTTCTTCGCTTCCCGCAGGTTGGCCTGCAGGAAAACCGGCCATGCGGCCGTTCGGGGATTGTCGCGAGATTGCAGAGCATTTCAAGCTCGTTCGCGGAAATGTCAGGCGGCGTCATTGTCGCGGCTGGCGGTGATCCCGTTTGACCGTCATCGCCGCTGTTTGTGGCGCGGTCCTCACCCATCTGCGGCCCGTGTTCGGGAGTTTCGATTGCCGGGAGAGCCCCCGGCACAGAACATTTCGCCGGTTCGTCTCTCTGTGACCTATGTTTTCAGAGGCACTGCGGCGGAGACTGCCTTGTTCCCGGAACTGTGGAAATGAACGGTGGAGATGGAGTGGAATGGTCCGCCACCTGCCAGACGGACAGGATGGCCTCAGGTGGTCGTCGTGACATGATCATGAAGGCCCCCATGTCCTGGATGGATTGCGTCCGATCTCCTTTGATGGCCGATGAGTCGGCTCTGGCTGGGCGCGGGGGTGCGGCCGGTGGGCCCTCTCTTCGTCGGACTCGAGAATGAATTTGCCCTCTTCTTCACCACAGAACAGTCCGCGGCGTCGGGGTCTGATTGCGATTGCGATTCTGGCCGTCGGTGTGGGCTGGTGGTATTGGCCCCGCGCGGGTGATCAGCGCGTCGTCGGGACCTGGCACACCTTCCAGGGCGGGAATCCCGCTCCGTATGTGCTCCGGTTCCAGGCCAATGGCACGGGGACTTACGATCCGCCGCCGAACTCGCTGGGCGAGAAGAGCTTCGGAGGTCGCAAGTCTCGTTTCCAGTGGCGTGTGTCGCACAACCGGCTGAGTATCCAGGGCTGGAAGCGCGGCTTTCTCAACGATGCGCTGAACTCCCTGCTGATGACGGTCACCGGGCGGACCTGCATTGTGAAGGACAGCCGGCTGGAACTCGTCGTGGTGGAGAAAGACCAGCTCCGTTACCGGGATGAGCACGGCGTGCTGCAGGCCTGGACGCATCCTGCCCTGTGACTCTCGCGGTGTCGTGGGCGGGGGGGCGTTGCCGTAGGACGCATTGCGGGAGTGGAAGGCCCCGGATGGGCCGTGCGGTGAAATAGGCCGGGCAAATTGCCGCACCCCGGCCGGTTGTGTCGATTGTGTCGACGGCGTCATGGGGGCTGTGCGGGGGAGTGCGGGAATTCCTGCCGCAGCGCATTCTCGGGCCAAGCTAGATTTTTTTGTGCCTATTGAACCTGCCTCATTTGCGCGACTGCCGTCGCTTCCCGCCGTCGCGGTGAAGCTCCTGCAGCTTTTCTCGAACCCCGATGTGTCGCTCGGGGCGGTGGCTGATGTGCTGCGCCCCGATCCGGCGCTCACGGCCCGTCTGCTGCGAGCGGCGAGCTCGGCCGAGTTTGGCGTTGGCCGACCGCTGACCGACACGCGACGGGCGGTCCAGATGCTGGGGACTCGCCGGGTCACGTCGCTCGCGCTGTCGTTTCTTCTCAGCGACGATGCAACGCGGCCCGGGCCAGTCGGTGAGCAGTATCGCGAAATCTGGATCCGCTGCGTCGTGCAGGCCGTCGCGATGGAACTGCTGGCAGCCCGCCGGGCGCGTGGAGCGGAATCGGAGCACTTCACGGTCGGCCTGCTCCTGGAGATCGGCGCGCTTGCGTTGCTGAGGTCGTCGCCCGATGAATTCCTGAAGGCTTCGGCGGCGGCGTGGGCGCAGCCGGAGCGCCGGGAGCAGATCGAGGCGGAGATCATCGGGTGCACGCAGTCGGACGTGACGGTGGCGCTGTTTCGTCACTGGCGACTGCCGACGATGATGACCGAAGCGGTGCGGCTGCGCCGGGGAACGATCATCGATTTGTCCCAGTCGACATCCGCCTCGCACCGCGTCCTCATCGAGGGGGCCGCGATGGCGACCTGGGTGGGGGACTATTTCTGCACAGGCGACACGGGCAATGCGCTGATCCGCTGCCTGGAGCTGGGAGAGATGCTCTTCCGGATGGGCGTTTCGGATGTTCGCGGGCTCTTAAGTGACGTCCACGCCAAGGTGCTGGCCGGGGCGACCCTCTTCAACACGGATCTGTCGCGAATGGAATCGCCCGACGCACTCATGGAACGTGCGAAAACGCAGATGGCCGAGCTACTGAGCCGCCTGCAGGAGGCGCAGGGTGAGCACGTTGCCGAAGCGGGTATGCTCGAAGAACACGAGCCGCAGCGTCGGGCCGCACGGCTGATGGCGGCGCTGGCGAACTGAACTCAACGGCCAACTGATCTCAACACCGTCTCGATCGGTCCGCCCGCGGTCGCGCGGGCCTGGCAAGGAGACGCCGGCAAGGAGCGCCCACCAGCGGCGTTCCGACATCCGCGAGGAAGAAAGTACACCCGGAGGGATTCGAACCCCCAACCCTCGGTTCCGAAGACCGATGCTCTATCCGTTGAGCTACAGGTGCATGTGACGCGTCACGCCTCTTGAGACATCGCAGGCGGGCGACGCGTTCGGAGTATCACCGCTTTCCCGGCGATCGGCAAGGGGATGGAAACGTGTCCCCGGAGCAATCAACCGGAAGCCAGTTCGATCCGCCGCATCTCGAGGACTTCACCGGCCGAGGCGGGGCGGATGCGAATCGTGTCGCGATCGATCTCGAGGACGCGCCATTCCTCAGCCCAGATGATCCACAGCCGCCAGCCGAAGGTCGTCTGAAGCCAGCCCTGCGCGCGAAAGAGAAGTGCGGGCGGGGAGCCGGGATTCCCATATCCGATTGTCAGAATCTCGTTATTCACCTCCCATTTGCACCGTGTCGACTTGCCGTTGGCGAGGTGTGTACACCACCCGCCCCCGTTCCGGTGCAGGCGCATGAGGAAGGACGGTTGATCGCGATTTGCCCGATAAAGTCCCCAGTCGCCAACGAAACGCTCATCGCCACGCGGCCAGTTCCACCAGATTGCGACCGCGATCGTGACGATCAACCCGGCGGCCTGGCGGCGCCTCCGCCGCCGTCGGATGTTCTGATCGAGTTCCGCGCTGGAGTCGAGTGGAAGCACGGCCGGTTTCATGGCTGCCAGGACGGTGCGGGCGGGCATGGTTCCGGTCTTACGTCGCGCTTCGCGCCACTGCTGGCGCGCGAACTGATCGCCCGCCTGTGTGTCAAAAGTTTTGGCGTCGGTTGCTCTTGTGGCCGCGCCCGACTTAATTAGACTTCGCGCGAGGCCGTCGCGAGGGCGACTTGCCGGCCGCATTACCCGGTGGTGTAACGGTAGCACAACAGATTTTGGTTCTGTTTGTCGAGGTTCAAATCCTCGCCGGGTAACTCGAGAACGTTTCAGCCTGCGGGCTGCTCCGAGATCGCGAATCTGCTTAATTCTCAGGTGGCAGGCGGAAGCCTGAAGTCCGACCGGCGTCGTCATGCGGGCAGTGGTTCAGCGAGTGTCGTCTGCGAGCGTCACCGTGGCGGGCGAGGTGACCGGCCAGATCGGGCGCGGGTACCTGGTCCTCCTCGGGATCGCGAATGACGATCGACAGGATGATCTGATTTACCTGGCCCAGAAAGTGATCGGCCTGCGTATCTTCGAAGACGCCGACGGCAAAATGAACCTGTCACTGGCGGATGTTGGCGGAGCGATGCTTGTGGTCAGCCAGTTCACCCTCTATGGCGACTGTCGCAAAGGTCGCCGGCCGAGTTTCATTGAGGCCGCCCGCCCGGAAGTGGCGGAGCCGCTGTATCGGAGTTTTGTCGCGGAAGTTCGCGGGCAGGGCATCACCGTCGAGACGGGGCGATTCCAGACAGAAATGCAGGTGTCGCTCGTGAACGACGGACCGGTCACGATCCTGGTGGACAGCCGCAAGCAATTCTGAAGCGGAGGGGGCAATGGCCAGCGTCTGCTTGAGGTCGCCATTCTCGATCGGCCTGATTCTCCCCCGTCGTCCGGAAGGTCGTCGCCAGCGGGCCTGCCTGCCCAGGCGACTGGCGCTCACAATGGTCTTTGGGACTCTCAGTTGCGGACTGGTCGGTTGCGGCGGGAAAGAGGAGGGTGTGTTGCTGGTCAGCGACTCGGTGTCCGCGCCGGCCATCCTTCGGAGCGAGGCCGAGCAGGTGGTCATCCCCGTTCGCATTGATGCGCCTCTGCGGTTCGAGAATCGTGGGAGTCAGGAACAGCTGCTTGGAGTCTCCGCGACCGGATGTTCGTGCTACGGAATTGCCACGGAGCAGTTCGTTCTTCATCCGCAGGAGAAGGTCGCACTCCCGGCGGGAGGGGGGAAGGACCTGTTCTTCATGGTCAAGCTTCTCGAAGGAGACGGTGACGTCTCATTTCGGGTCGGCTTTCAGGTTCAGGGGGACGTGGGGCAGGGGGGGGCTGGCGAGACCGGTGAGTTTCGAGCCAGCTGCACCATGAAAATCCTGCCCGATCTGGACCTCGAACCGGGCGTTCTCGCGATCGACCTCCCCCGCGGTGACGCGCCGGCCGACACGGGGAAGTACCCGGTTGTGCTCAAACGGGTGACCCGCGGGAAGCCGGCCAGCCTCACGCCTCCGGAATTCTCCATCGAGCCGGCGGTGCTCAAGGCTGAACCCTGTCGCATGGAAGGAGCCGCGGAGGAAGTGGAGCCGGGCCTCTGGCGGTCCGTCTGGACGACATCGGTGACTCTCGGCTCATTGCCGGATGACGTCCGGGAGAACGGTGGAAAGTTCACCTATGTCCTGGAATTCCCGGACGACGACGAAGGGAGAATCGTCCTTCCCGGCCGCCGCCCGGAAACTGGCAAGCTGCCGACACTTCTGGAGGTTGTTCGCGATGCGCCTGAGCGTCGCGTTGCCGGCCAGTTCCTCCTGAGGCGTTCACGCGGCGTCGTGGCGCCGGCCCAGGTTCATTTTGGCGCTCTTTCCCTGGGGGCCGAGCCGCGGACGCGGAGGATTGTGCTGACGGCTGCGGATCAGGAGCCGTTTGTCGTGACGGTGGAGGGGGCGCTGCCGCAGGTCGAAGCCGCGCCAGATTCCCAGGAGCCGGCGTCCCAGCAGTGGGTGACCGTGACGTTCAATCCTTCGGTCATGGGGGCGTATGAGGAGCCATTGCTGCTGAAGACCACGCATCCCGATGATCCGGAAGTGCAGGTCGTCGTGAAGGCCCGGGTGAACTGACCGGCGTCGGGAAACAATCGGCACAACCTCGGCTCGCGGGTTCCTGAAGGTGAGAAAGCCCGGTGGGGCATTGGGTCTCGGTTGTCGCCAGCGTCCGCGATTGACAAGATTCCGCGACCGCGCGGGGACTTCTGACTTCGCGCGGTCATCACTCGTTCCGCGTGTTCTGCGCTCCGGATCCCGTATGACCGAGCCGAAGAAGCTGACAACGGCTGAGATCCTCGCATTGGCTCGCCAGAAGAAGGCGGCTGAAAGCGAAGCGGCCCCGGCCCCCGTTGAAACGCCTGCGGCTCCAACCGAGTCGACGCCTGCGGAGCCGGCTGCTGCCGCAGAAGCTCCCGCTGCTCCTTCGGAAAAACCAAAACCCAAGTCGACGGCCGATATTCTCGCGGCGGCGCGGGCTGCCAAGGCTCCTGCCGCTGGCGGTGAGGCGGCCAAGCCGAAATCGACTTCCGACATCCTTGCAGCGGCCCGCGCGGCGGGAGGCTCCGCCGGGGCTGCGAAACCGACATCCACCGCCGACATTCTCGCCGCCGCCCGTGCGGGAAAAGCCGTCTCGGGCGCAGCCGCTCAGCCCGCCGCTGCAAAGGCGGCCGGACCGGCCGCCGCCAAGGCCGCTGTGCCAGCCGAGATTGCCTCCCTGCCTGCCGGTGAAAAGCCCTCCGTCGAGCAGATGATGAAGGCCGTCCGGGCTGGAAAGCCAGCCGAGGCCGTCAAGCCGAAGCTTCCCGTCAAAGCTCCGCCGGCGGGCGCGAAGCCGGCCAAGGGCGAATCACGCCGGTCGTTCTTCGACTCGCTTTTGTCGCCGTTCTACCTCGGATTCGGCATTCTCGCGGCATGGGGCGGCCTGAGCGGCCTTGCCATGGCCCGGTTCATGATGCCGAACACGGTGCTCGAGCTGCCGAGCCGCTTCAAGGTCGGTTCGACCGGCGATTACCCGCTCGGAACGGTCTCCGAGAAGTACAAGGCCAGCCGCGGCGTGTGGATTGTCCACACCGACAGCTATGACGGCCGGAATATTCTTTACGCTCTTTCGTCGGTCTGTACCCACCTGGGCTGCACCCCCAACTGGCTGGATGCAGAACAGAAATTCAAGTGTCCCTGCCACGGATCGGGCTTCTACATCAACGGCATCAACTTCGAGGGGCCGGCCCCTCGTCCGCTGGAGCGTGTCGGCCTCCGGGTGGCGGAAGACGGCCAGCTGGAAGTGGACAAGAGCGTGAAGTTCCAGGAAGAGCTCGGGCAATGGAGCGACGAGAAGTCGTTCGTGCAGATTGTGTGACGGTGCGGCTGGATTGGTCCCGATGGCGTCGTCATCTGGCTTTACACAACCCTGAATCCTGACCCTGAATCCCCGCGACATGTCGGTCGGCGAATACATCCGAGAATCGCAGATCTGGAAGAGTATCTTCCGGCATCCCGCGCCCTACGACCGCCGAAACCGCGCGGTCGTGATGCTCACTAACTTCTTCCTGCACCTGCATCCAGTCTCGGTGCAGCAGGGAGGCATCGCCCTTTCCTACACCTGGTGCATGGGCGGCGTCACGTTCTTCCTCTTTCTTGTGGAAGCGCTGACGGGCGTCCTCCTGATGTTTTACTACCGGCCGACGCTGGAATGGGCCTTCACGGACATCCGCGCCCTCCGCGACGTGACGACCCTCGGCATCATGCGCGAGATTCATCGCTGGGGGGCCCACGCGATGGTCATCACGGTCTGGCTGCATATGTACCGCGTGTTTCTCACCGGCAGTTACAAGCCGCCGCGTGAGTTCAACTGGGTGATCGGCGTGCTGCTGCTGGTGTTGACGCTCCTGCTGTCGTTCACCGGCTACCTGCTCCCCTGGGATCAGCTGGCCATCTGGGCCATTACCGTCGGTTCGAACATGGCCCGCGCCCATCCGGTGCTGGGGCATGAAGGTCCCGGTTTCCAGCTGCTGAACATCGGCGGCTACGACATCATCACCAAGGGGAGCGATGCCCGGTTCCTGCTCCTCGGAGCGGCGAACGTCGGTGAAGAAACCCTGAACCGGTTTTACATCCTGCACTGCGTGGCGATCCCCGTCGTGGTGTCGCTGCTGATTGCGATCCACTTCTGGCGCGTCCGGAAGGACGGCGGAATCAGCCAGCCTTTGTGACTCATGAGTTTTGATCCCCGCGACGCCGTCGCGGGGTTATGTGTTGCCCGATTGACCCCTGTCTGAAGCCATGGAATCCCATACCCCCGATCTGACGCGCGGCGTGATCCAGGGCCTGGGGTGGCTCTACCTGCTGCTGTTCGGCATGAATTTCATGTGGACGCTGCGGAGCTACCGGCAGGACGGCCATCTGGAGTCGTTCCTCGGCTTCAAGCACATCCCCAAGTCGATGTTCTGGTCGCTGTATACCGGCTTCCTGCTGGTCATCGCCTCCGTGCATCTCACCATCCGGGCCAGTTCGGCCCAGTCGTTCATCCTCAAGCTGCCGGACTGGTTCAAGAACGGAGTCGACTCCGTCGTCGCCGATCCGCGAATCTATTTTGCCCTCTCGGTACTGGCATTCGGGGTGATGGTCTGGACGCGTCGGTGGTGGACCAAGCCGACCCCCGCGTGGATCCTGCTGAATCTGGCGATCATTTTCGTCGGTCTCAGCATGACCGACTACGACTTCCGCCAAATCGTCGGCAAGCCTGACAACGTGCCGATCGTCGGCATGCTGTTCCTCGGCGGTTTCTTCACCTGGCTGTATTTCAGCCAGGCGGTGGAGAACGACGATCGCCTCGCCGCCGGCAAGCCGCTGAAGGAAAAGGAACTCAGTCAGCAGGTGCTGGTGTGGCCCGATCTGGTCTACACCGAAATGGTGTGCATGGTGCTCCTGACGGCCCTGCTGATCGTGTGGGGGGTTGCCCTCCAGGCGCCAATCGAAGAGCCGGGTTCAGCGGTGAAAACGCCGAACCCGTCGAAGGCGCCGTGGTACTTCCTGGGCCTCCAGGAAATGCTCGTTTACTACGACCCGTGGATGGCCGGCGTCGTCCTGCCGCTGATCATTCTCGGCGGTCTGATGGCGATCCCCTACATCGACTTCAACCAGAAGGGGAACGGCTACTACTGCTACAACGACCGCAAGTTCGCGGTGAACATTTTCCTGTTCGGCTTCCTGCCCCTGTGGGTCGGAATGATCGTTCTCGGAACGTTTATCCGCGGCCCCAACTGGAACATGTTCGGCGTCTACGAGTACTGGGATGTCCACAAGCTGGAAGTGCTGAACAACATCAATCTGTCGGACAAGGTCTGGATCGACTGGCTGGGGCGATCACTCCCCAAGCCGACGAACGACATGAACGCCCTTCAGGGCATTGGTGCGATCCTGCTGCGTGAATTCCTCGGCATCGCCCTGGTGCTGGGATACCTGCTCGTCCTCCCGCCCCTGATGGCGGTCACAATCTTCCGGAGTATGTACGTCCGGATGGGGTTCGTGCGCTACATGGTGCTCGCGAACCTGATCCTGTTCATGGCGGCCCTGCCGCTCAAGATGCTGCTGCGATGGTTCTTCAACCTGAAGTACATCGTCGCGATTCCAGAGTGGTTCTTTAACATCTGAAGGGCTGAAAGCGCCTCCCCATGCCTGCCACGGAACAAATCTGGCGACCGCTGCCGAAGATGCACCGCATCTTCGCGTTCAGCGCCATCGTGCTTCTGGCGGCCACGTTCCTGATGATGGCCAAGGACGAGGCCCGAGACTGGCGTTCCTATCAGACAACGGCCGACAAGCTCAAAGTCGAGCAGCTGCGGGACCAGCTCAAACCGTACAAGACGAAGGAATTCAAGGACGCCGAGGCCGCGAAAGTCGCCGCTGTGGATGCGGCGAAAGAGAAACAGGACGACCCGAAGGTCCGCGAGCGGATCGCGGAACTCGAACGCCGCCGTCGTGACCTCCAGGCGCAGGTCGATCTCGTCTCCCGCGAAGCCAAGTTCAAGAATGCCGAACGCGACGTCGCCCGGGCCAATTTCGACCTCAACGTCCGCGACGCCAAACCGCAGACCGTCCTCACCTCGCGCCTGAACGACTTCGATCAGCAGGCCGGCCTCGCCAGCGAAAACCTGTTGAAGCTCCAGCAGATCCAGGCCGAGCTCCGGCTGGTGAAGGACGAACTCACCGAGATCTACGCCGAGAAGACGGCCGCCGAGGCCGATCTGGCCAAGTTCCGCGGCGATCGCACACGCCTCTATGAGCAGCTGTACAAGATCTCGCCCAACGATGAGGCGCTTCCGGAAGACGACCGCAGCAGGTTTGCGGCGGCGAAGCGTGCCTTGAAGGAATTGCCGATCATCAATGGCTTCAACCCGCACCACGCCATCCAGTACGACTGGCCGAAGGATCTCGAGATCCAGCTCGGCATGGCGCGTGTCTCGCGCGTCGATCGCTGTCGGTCGTGCCACGTGAACATCAACGACTTCGGTGCGGGCGACCTCCCGAATTTCCCGAAGGACAAGTACCACGAGCCGTTCACTTCGCATCCGCAGGCGAATCTGTTCCTCACGTCGTCGAGTCCGCACCCGATCGAGCGTTTTGGCTGCACGGTCTGCCACGATGGCGACGGATCAGGAACGAGTTTTCAGGCGGCCGAGCACACGCCGCGCGATCCCGCCCAGGCGACGGAATGGGCCGACAAGTACGGCTGGCATTCCAATCACTTCTGGGAATACCCGATGCAGCCCGGGCAGTTCATCGAATCGAGCTGCCTCAAGTGCCACCACAGCGTCGTTGAGCTCGGCGTCAACGAGAAGTACGGAGCCACTGCTCCGAAAGTCTTCGAGGGTTACGAGCTGATCAAATCGTACGGATGTTTCGGCTGCCACGAGATCAATGGCTACGACGGCAAGCGGTCGATCGGTCCCGACATGCGTCTGGAGCCGAACTCCGCCGCCGAACTGGCCGCGATTGAAGCGGATCCCAATTCGGCTCCTCCGGGCGACCTGCGCAAGGTCGGGCCGTCGCTGAGGCACGTTGGATCGAAGGTGACCGAGAACTTCATCTCGTACTGGACGGAAGACCCGCAGCGGTTCCGCCCGTCGACGAAGATGCCGAAGTTCTTCCACCTGGAGAACCAGCACGACAATCTCGCCGAGGTGCTCCAGCCGGTCGAACTGGAAGCGATCCAGGCTTACTTGACGGCGAAGTCGGAGCCGATGGCGCTCGCCTCGCCGGCCGAGGGGTATACGCCCGATGCCGAGCGCGGGAAGATCGCCTTCCAGCGCCGCGGATGCCTCGCCTGCCACACCCGCGATGAAGAAGAGCTCAAGGACATCAAGTCCGATTTCGGTCCGAACATCACCAACATTCATGAGAAGCTGAAGCCCGGGCAGGATGGCTTCCGCTGGCTGTACACCTGGCTGAAGAACCCGGAACTGCATCATCCGCGGACGCGGATGCCCAACCTGTTCCTGAACCCTGAAACCGTCGGGGGCGAACAGGTCGATCCGGCGGCCGATATCGCGGCCTACCTGCTGCAGGGCGGTCCGAAGGAGTTCCCGGCGCAGCCCGTCGGCGGACCGTCGCTCGGCCTCGTCTACGACAAGAACTTTACCGAGAAAACCGCGGATTCCCTTCGCGCTCCGCATCGCGGCGTGAGGGTCGTTGAAGTCCTCCAGACCGGAGCCGGATCGCGAGCCCTGTCGCTCGATGTGACTGGAAAGCCGCCGCTGGATGGGGCCGGCAATCCGAAGTCCGACTTCGAACGCCTCGCCCCGGTCAGGCGGGATGACATTGTTCTGGAGTTCAACGGTCAGGCCGTGACTTCGAACGAGCAGCTCGACCAGCTGGCCTCCTCGGCCGGGCTTGGCACGAAGGTCACCCTGAAGCTTTTCAGCGACGGCCTCGAGCGCCTCGTGGAAGTGCGGATCAGCACTCCGCTGGAAGACCTCACGCGGCTGTATCTGTCGAAGTCGCTCCCCGATGCGGCCCAGGTCGACAAGACCCTGGCTGATCGTCGGTTCGCTTACCAGGTTCCCGCCTACGCCTACCAGCCGAAGACCGATGGCACAGCCTGGAACTTCCGTGAGTGGGTGAAGGGGGACGAGATTGAACTGGTCGCCCGCTCCCAGGATGAGCAGGTCAGCGAAGCGGTCTGGGCGACGCGGCAGATGGAATACATCGGTCGCCGGACGATTTCGCGCTACGGCTGCTACGCCTGCCATGACATCCCCGGCTTCGAAGACGCCAAGCCAATCGGCACGGCTCTCCAGGACTGGGGGCGTAAGGACACCTCCAAACTGGCGCCCGAGCACATCCTCGAGTTCCTGCATCATCACGGCGAACCCGATGGATCGAGCACGCACAAGCGGATTGATGCCATCGTCAAACGGGGAATCTTCGACAAGGACACCTCGGCCGCCGATCAGTCCGCCGCTTCGTTCTACCAGAGCCTCGAGCATCACGGGCGTCCCGGCTTCATCTGGCAGAAGCTGAGGGAGCCCCGCAGCTACGACTTCCGCAAGACGGAATCGAAAGGCTGGGACGAGCGTCTCAAGATGCCGAAGTTCCCGATCAACGAGCAGCAGATCGAGTCGATCGCCACGTTCGTGCTGGGGCTTGTCAACGATCCACCGGCTCCGCAGTACCAGTATCGGCCCACGGGTCCGGCCCGGGATCGCATCGAAGGCGAGCGACTGGTCGACAAGTACAACTGCACCGGTTGCCACATTTTCGAGCTTCCCAGCATCACCTACAAAGCGCCGCTTCAGGAGCTGATCGGCGCCTCGAAGGATGAGCTGGCGAACTGGTTCATTGCCAACTCGGCGAAGATTGAAACGGGCGCGATCACGCAGGAGGCTCTCGCAGGCCGCGCAGCCGCGGATGCGGTCGAGCCCGAATCGATGCGTGCGGCGCTCGCAACATTCATCACCAACAGTGAACGCCTGCTCGAAGGGACGCTGCCCCAGGGCGTCGATCCGAAGACCGGCCTGGCCACGTACCTCGCCGGGCTGGCCCGTCGCGGCGGCGGTCAGCCGCTGCGTGAGTTCTTTGTGAATCATCCGGAGACGCTCGTCGCCGACGCGTTTCCGCCGGCTGATCACCCGGAGGCGCTCCGGCTGCTCCTGAAGCTGAAGCCCGCGGTCAGTGGTCTGAAGGCGAAGGCCGGGAAAGACGGACTTGCGCTGGTCCAGGCGCACGGCCTTCTGACCGGCGTGCCCGATCCCGAAGAAGAAGACCCCGAATTGCGGATGTATGGCCTCGATGTCTGGCAGACGCTCGACATCGCCGGACGCATCAAGCTGCCCGGTTCAAAGGCGGTCGTTCAGGAATCGAACGTCGTCGAGAAGAACGGCGGCCGCGGCGGCGACCTCGCTCACTGGCTGGTGGCGCATCTCCGCGAGGAACTTCAGGATGTCAACAAGGCGTGGCAGGCCTCTCCGCCGCCGCTCTACAAGCAAGGCATCAAAGTCCAGACCCCCTGGCTGTTCCGCTTCCTGAAGAACCCCGAACAACTTCGCTATACGACCGTGCTGCGCATGCCGCGGTTCAACATGAGCGATGAGGAAGCCCAGACGCTCGCGAACTACTTCGCGGCCGTGGATAACGTCGAGTATCCGTATCAGTCGATCCCGCAGCAGGAGCCGCAGTTCCTCGTATCGATGGAGGAACAGTTCAAGTCGGCCCACGCGGGCGTCATGGACGGCTACGAGCTGCAGGCCTGGAAGACGCTCAACGGCCCGCTCTGCGCCAAGTGCCACCAGGTCGGCGGCAAGCCCTACAAGTCGACTGATCCCAAGGACATTCGCGGTCCGAACCTCGAACGCGTCGAGAAGCGGCTCCAGGGAGACTGGACGCGCGCCTGGATCTATAAACCGACCTGGTTCACTCCCTACACGTCGATGCCAGTGAACTTCCCGGCCGATAAGCCGCCGTTCCCCGATCTCTTCGGAGCCAGCTCGCGCGAGCAGGTGGAAGGGGTGGTCTTCAGCCTGATGAATTACAGTCGAATCCTCGAGAAGCTGGGTGTGGTGGCCTACGAGCCGCCGACGCCGGCGGAGCAGACTCCGCCGCCTGCCCCGCAGGCATCGGGAGGTGAGGAATGATGTCCGCTCGTTCGCGTCAGTTGTCTGGAATCGTCGGGCTGGCGCTGCTCGCCGTGTCGCCGATGAGTGGTTGCGGGAAACCGACAACCGCCCTGGGGCATGGCGCCACCGCCGAGCCCACGGTGACGGTCCTGCTGGCCGAAGGGGGAGGCGCTGCTGAGGCGGCCGCGACTCCGGCCGCGTCCACGGCGATCGCCGGTTACGGCACGTTCAAAGGACGCGTCGTCGTCAACGGTGCATTCAGCCCGCTCCCCGCCTTGCTTGCCCAGGGCGCTCCTACAAAGGATGCGATCTGCTCGCAGAAGGCCGTGCCGGATGAATCGGTCGTCGTCGGCTCGAACAACGGCCTGGCGAACGTCTTCATTTACCTGAAGAAGGTGCCAGGCGGCGAGGTTCCCCCCGCTCCCGCCGAGCCGATCTCCATCGATCAGCAGGGCTGCCGGTTCCTGCCGCACGCGGTCATCTGTCGCGTCGGTCAGCCGCTGAACTTCAAGAACTCCGATCCGGTCGCGCACAACACCGCGTTCGCGCCCCAGAGTTCGGCCGGCTTCAACCAGACGATCGTCGCCAACGACCAGGCAGGCGCGAACTACACGTATTCCAAGGCCGAGGCCGTCCCGGTCCGCGCGAAGTGCGATTACCACGCATGGATGGGAAGCTATCACCTGCCGCTCGCTCACCCATGGGGCGTCGTGACCGGCGAAGATGGTTCGTTCGAGATCAAGGGCGTGCCGGGAACCACCGTCGAATTCGTGGTCTGGCACGAGAAGGCGGACTACATCAGCCGCAGTCTGAAAGTCACGATTCCGGTGGATGGTGAAGTCGTTCAGGAAATTTCAGTCGAGGCCGCAAAGCTCGCGGCGAAGTGATCGTCGCGCGGGGATGCAGGGGGAGGGGAATCGAGATGCGGCAATTCAGGCTGGCGACCGGCGTCGTGGCATTGGCCATGGCGGCAGGGGGATGTGGAGGCAACTCCAGCCCCGATCGAACGTCGACCAAGGTCCTTCGCCCCGAGGAAGTGAAGATCAGCCTGGGAAAGGAGCCGGCCCCCGCACCGGCCGCGGAAGAGTCGTCGTCGACGCCGGCAGGTTCGCCGGAAGCCTCGGCTCCCTGATGTCGAGGCAGGCTCACGGCCAACTGTGCACAGTCGATTTGAGCACGGGCCAACAGTGAATGACGAGAAGCCATGAAGAAGTCTGAGTTTTCCATCGGCACACGATCAACCGGAACGGCGCGCGGGCGCGCTTTCCCCGGCGCGCTGACCGCAGGGCTGCTGGCGATGGTGGCCCTCACGTCCGGCTGCGTCAGGCACGATGCCGAGTTCTCGCACCGCGAGGAATACAATGAACTCATCCCGGAGGGGCAGGAATACGTCCACAAGGTTCTCGGGACCTACTTCGGAAAGCCCACGCGGATCGTCGCCTGGGAAAAGCTTCCGTTGAAGCTGCATGCAGCCGTCGGAACGGTCGGTGAAGGCGCCACCTCCCTCTCCGTCCCGGTCAATTTCACCCAGGAGAACCTGCCGCTCCGTCCGGAACTCGAAGCCGCCTGGCTGTCCGGCAACCTCTTCCAGAAGAACGACACTCCCGCGCTCATCGAAGCCATCGGCGAGAACGGATCCGTCATGTTTCCCGATCCTGGGCTGGCCCAACTGCCGGCTGCAGGGGATCGCGTCGCTATCGGGCCGGGCGAAGTCCTGAAGTTCGGCCGCGTCCTGTACGCCGAGCACTGCCTGCACTGCCACGGCGTCTCAGGCGACTCCCACGGCCCGACCGCTCCTTACCTCAACCCGAAGCCGCGTGATTTCCGCCGCGGCATCTTCAAGTTCACGACGACCGTGGCCGCCAGCCGCGCGTCCCGGACGGATCTTTCCCGGACGATCGATGAAGGCATCCCGGGCACCTACATGCCGTCCTTCAAGCTGCTCACTCCCGACGAGAACATGGCGCTCGTCGAGTACGTCCTCTGGCTGGCAATGCGTGGCGAGGTCGAATACCAGCTCACCGGGCAGCTCAAGAACGACTACTCGAACGAAGCCTTCGCTGATCGCGTGAAAGGCGGTGAATCGGCCGCCGAGATCCGTAAGGAGCTCACCGACGCCGTCAACGGCGGCGAGATGGCCGACACGTTCAACGGCATCGTCGATACCGCGGTCGAACGCTGGGTGGCCGCCCAGGAAGAGGCCTCCCTCGTGACGCCAACCGTCAAGCATCTCGAGGCGACCGCCGAATCGATCGCCCGCGGCCGGGCGCTCTACCTGTCGAAAGACCTCAACTGCGTCGCCTGCCACGGCGAGGCAGGGCTGGGCGATGGACCGCAAACGTACTCGATCACCAAGAACTCCGCCGGCGCCGACAACCCGACGCCCGGCCTCTACGACGATTGGGGCAACCTCGTCGTTCCCCGAAACCTCACGACGGGAATCTACCGCGGAGGCCGCCGGCCGATCGATCTGTTCAGCCGGCTGCACGGCGGAATCAAGGGAACCCCCATGCCGGCGTTCGGCGGAAAGAAATCGGATGAAGAGTTGTGGGACCTCGTGAACTACATCATGAGCGTGCCCTACGAGAAGCGGACACCCGGCGATGGGTCGAAAGAAGCGAAGCCGGCCGAAGCGCCGCCGCAGGTCGCGGCGGGAGGGTGACGGTCGAACGAGTGATGCGATGGCAGCCTGCGGGTTCACGAACACAGGCTGTGCGTGGGATGAGAACACATTTGGAGGGCGGTCGGTTCGAGCAACGGTGACGTTGCCGGTGAATCAGCAGTCCCTGGAGATGCGGCGGTGAAAAAGTTCTGGGTCTTCTTCTTCATGCTCGTGCCGGTGCTGGCCCTGTGGTCCTGCATCGTCGCGCCCGGGTATGGCTGGTGGTTCCCGGGCAGTGATGGGCCGTCGAAGGGAGTCGCCGCGTCGCCGCTCGGTCGCCGCATCGACGACCTCTTCTACATGATCCTCGTCATCACAACGATCACCTTCATCGGCGTGCAGCTCGCGCTCGGCTACGTCCTCTGGACTGGCATCCGCCGCGACAACCGGGAAGGCGACGTCGAGAAGGCGTGGTTTTCCCATGGCAGCCATGAACTCGAAGTGATCTGGTCGATCGTGCCCGCCGCGGTGCTCCTGTTCATCGCCCTGTACCAGATGGATGTCTGGGCCAGTTACCGCGTGAAGACGCACTTCCCCGAAGAGGTCCAGAACAAGCCGATGGCGGAAGTCACCGCCCGGCAGTTCGAATGGCGCATCCGCTATCCCGGGCTCGACGAGAACGGCAATGTTCTGCCGTTGATGCCCGATCCGCAGCCGACCGATCTCTACGCGGTGAACGACCTTCACCTGCCCTCCGGCAGGCCCGTGATGATCAACCTGAAAACGCAGGACGTTCAGCATTCGTTCTTCCTGCCCGAGTTGCGCGTGAAGCAGGACGCCGTCCCCGGCCTGGTGATTCCCGTGTGGTTCGAGGCCGACAAGAGCGGGGAATACACGCTCCTGTGCGCCGAGCTTTGCGGATGGGGGCACTACAAGATGAAGGCCCGGTTCGTCGCGCGGCCCGAGGAGGAATTCATTCCGTATCTCCGGGAACTGACGAAGCAGCAGAGCTACGACGGCGTCAAAGAAGCTGCGGCGCAGTAGAGGCCACTCAGAAGAAAAGAAATTCCTGCGATTCGTTCGCAGGCCAGGTGGGCGCGGCGGACTGCCGCCCCGGGGAGCTGTTCATGAGTTCGATTTCAACGACTGCCGACGCTCTGCATGGCCACGATGCTCATGGTCATGATGCGCATGGCCACGGCCACGCTCATACACAGAGCTTCATCAGCAAGTACGTCTTCTCGACGGACCACAAGGTCATCGGCATCCAGTTCCTGGTGACGACGCTTCTGATGCTGATGGTCGGCGGAGCGCTGGCCCTGGGCGTGCGCTGGCAGCTCGCGTTTCCCTGGGAATCGATGCCGATCTTCGGCACGCTGTTCCCGATGGAAGGCGGACAGATCTCGCCCGACTTCTACACCATGCTCTTCACCATGCATGCCACGGTGATGATCTTCCTGGTCATCATTCCCGTGCTTGCAGGCGCCTTCGGAAACTTCTTGATCCCGCTGATGATCGGCGCCGACGACATGGCGTTTCCGGTCCTCAACATGCTCAGCTACTGGTTCATGTGGCCGGCGATCGGCTGCTTCGGGATGACCTTCCTCTGTGCGGGCTATGGCGCTGCCGGCGGCTGGACGTCTTATCCCCTGCTGTCCGCACTGGCCGAGGCCGCGCCCGGTTCAGGATCTGCGCAGACCTGGTGGCTTTTCGGGCTCACGTTCGTTGGCGTCTCATCGATGATGGGCTCGGTCAACTACATGACCACCATCATCAACATGCGGGCCCCCGGCATGACGCTGTTCCGCATGCCGCTGACCATCTGGTCGATGTTCATCACGGCCATTCTGCAGGCCTTCGCCCTGCCGGTCCTGACAGCTGCCGGCTTCATGCTGGTCGCGGATCGGATCCTCGGGACGTGCTTCTTCATCCCGGCCGGCATCGTCGTGAACAATGCCGAGCCGACCGTCGGTGGCGGGCAGCCTCTGCTCTGGCAGCACCTGTTCTGGTTCTATTCGCATCCGGCCGTGTACATCATGCTGCTGCCCGCAATGGGCATGGTGAGCGACATGCTCGCCTGCATGTGTCGTAAGCCGATCTTCGGCTACAAGCCAATGGTGTATTCGCTGGCGGCGATTGCGGGGCTGGGCTTCATTGTGTGGGGGCACCACATGTTCACCTCCGGCATGAACCCGGCGCTCGGCATGACGTTCATGGTCTCAACGATCATGATCGCGCTGCCTTCGGCCGTGAAGGTGTTCAACTGGCTCGGCACCATGTGGGGCGGGAAGATCGAGTTCAACACCGTCCTGCTGAACTGCGCGGCGTTCGTGTCCATGTTCCTCATCGGCGGTCTCTCCGGCATCTTCATGGCCGCTGTCCCCGTCGACATCTACATCCACGACACGTACTTCATCGTGGCCCACTTCCACTACGTGCTGTTCGGGGCCACGCTCTTCGGAGTGTTCGGCGGCATCACGTTCTGGTTCCCGAAGATGTTCGGCCGGTTGATGAATGAGCCGGTCGGCAAGCTGCACTTTTTCCTGACCTTCATCGGCTTCAACGGGACGTTCTTCCCGATGCACCTGCTGGGGGTCGCCGGCATGCCGCGGCGCTATGCCAACCCGTTCCTGTACGAGTACCTGGAACATCTTCTTCCGATGAACCAGTTCATGACGTACTCCGCGATCCTGATGGGCTTCGCGCAGTTCCTCCTGCTGGGGAATTTCCTGCTGTCGATCAAGTTTGGCCAGAAGTGCGGACGGAATCCGTGGAACGCGAACGGCCTGGAATGGTCGGCCCCGTCGCCTCCGGGACACGGCAACTTCGACGTCCCTCCTGTCTGCTACCGTGGTCCTTATGAATACTCGCATCCCGACTGCCCGGAAGGGCAGGATTACTGGATGCAGACCGATCCGCGCGGGCGCAAGAAGCGTCCGGACGACCTCGCCGGCGGAAACGCCGCCGCACCGGCGCACTCATGACTTTTCAACGATGTGCCGTGACGGCGCGACTGAACTGACTTGCCCAACTCCCGATTCCTTCATCGATATGCGTGGTCGACTGTTGCTGTGGCGACGGTGACTCTGGTCGCCGGTGCGCTGACCACCAGCAAGAACGCAGGAATGGCGTTCCGCGACTGGCCGAATTCGGATGGCCAGTTCATGCTGACCTATCCCTGGTTCGCCGATTTCGCGAAAGACTGGGACAAGTTTCTCGAGCACGGGCATCGCCTGGCTGGAATCCTGATCGGCATCTGGGCCATCGGGCTCGTGGTGCTGACGGCCCTGAGTAGGTCGCGGCCGTCCGTCCTCTGGCTGGCAAGGGCTGTCCTCGCGGGAGTCATCCTGCAGGGTCTGCTGGGAGGCTTCCGTGTCCAACTCGACGAACGGGGCCTCGCCCTGATTCATGGCGCCTTTGCCGCAGTCGTCCTGTCGCTGATGGGCGGTGTTGCCACCCTGCTCAGTCCGAAATGGGCCGACGCCGGGGGTGAGTTGCCGGGCGCCTTCGATCGTGAGGCTCGCAATGACCGGCTTTCCCTGGCCCGCATTGCCGCCCTCCTCCTGCCGCTGCTCCTCATGACGCAGTTTCTCCTGGGGGGCATGGTTCGTCATCATGGCCGGAACCTGCATGAACACCTCGGCCTGGGCATCCTGGCTGCTTTCGCGATCATCGCCAACGCGGTGATCGCCGGCCGGACGGGAGAACGCTGGATGCGCAGCTCAGCCCGCGCCGTGCTCGCCCTGGGCCTTCTCCAGGTGTCTCTGGGCATCGGGGCCTGGGTCACGAAATTTGGTTTTGCAGCCGCCGGCTACGTGGCCGTTGCGGATTCCATTGTGCAGGTCGCGAGTCGCTCGGCCCACACCGTCATCGGCATTCTGCTTGTGATGACGGCCGTGGTGCATGCGTTTCGCGTCTGCCACACCTGCGTCCTGAGAGAAGTCTCGGGCGCGTCCACTCAACAAACGATGAAGGCGACTCCGCTTGCGGCGCTTTCGACGGGGAGCGCGACAAGATGAGTTTTGAGAAGTCAGTCATGAACCAGTCTCCACAGTCCGCGGCGACCCTGGCGGTCGACGCGGGCCACGGCGTGCTCGCGAATGGCCTGCGGGAACGCCTCGCGGAGTACGTCACCCTTTCCAAGCCGCGCATCGGGACAATGGTCCTCGTCAGCGTGGCCGTCGGATTCACCGTCGCGACGGAACAGGGATTCGACCTGCGAACGCTCTGTGCGGCGCTCTTCGGCATTGGACTGTCAGCCGCTGCGTCGAGCATCCTGAACCAGTGGTACGAACGTGAGACCGACGCCCGCATGGTCCGGACGGCAAACCGGCCGCTTCCGGCCGGTCGAGTCTCGGAAGGTGAGGCGCTCCGTATGGGGGTCGCGCTCGCCGTGGTTTCGACGATCTGGCTCGCGGCGACCGTGAACCTGATGACGGCCGTCCTCACCCTGGCGACCTGCGTCATGTACGTTGGTGTCTATACCCCGCTCAAGCCGGTGACGGCGGCCTGCACGACGATCGGCGCCGTCCCCGGGGCGATGCCGCTTGTGCTGGGCTGGACGGCCGCGACGGGGGAACTTTCGTACGGGGCTCTGGTGCTGTTCGCCATCCTCTACGTGTGGCAGTTCCCGCATTTCCTGGCGATCGCCTGGATCTACCAGGATCAGTACCGCGGAGCCGGGCTGAAAATGCTTCCGGCGGATGGCCAGCGTCCCGCTCTGGTCGGGCTGGTGGCCGTCGCCCACGCGATGGTCCTCCTTCCCGTCACCCTGTGGGCCCGCTCGCTGGGCCTGGCGGGCGATGCCTATGCCCTGACGGCGATCATCCTCGGCTGCTGGTACCTCCTGGCGACCGTGCGATTCGCCAGCGAACCGAATGTTCAGACCGCCCGCCGCCTGTTGTGGACGTCGCTCGCGCATCTCCCGATGCTGCTGGCCGCGCTCACGATCGACCACGTGCGGCTGATGAGGTAACGACGAATTGAGTTGGAGTCTCGGCCTGCGGATTGCCGCGGGCCGAATCACGGGTCCTGAATCCTGAATCCTCCCGAAATGTCCCATCCAGTTCATCCGCCCGCCGTGAAGATGGGCATCCCCATTCCCAACTCGAAGTTGGGAATGTGGCTGTTCCTCGGCACCGAGATCATGTTCTTCACGGCGTTCATCGGAACGTACATCGTGTTGTACTTCGGCTCGCCGGGCTGGCCGACGGACACGAACGTCACCCACATCAACATCGCGGCCGGCGGCATCAACACCTTCGTGCTGATTCTGTCGAGCTACTGGGTCGTGGTGGCGCACGAAGCGATGGCGCAGCGAAACTTCGCCAAGGCGAGGAAGTTCCTGACGGGCACCTTCGTGCTGGCGTGCGTGTTCCTCGGCATCAAGGCCTTTGAATACAAAGGCAAGTTCGATCACGAAATCCTGCCCGGTCGCATCGCAGAAACCGACACGCAGGCGATCGCCAAGCTCGTCAAGGACATCGACAAGGCAGCCAACCGTGACCTGAACGAGCTCGTCCCCGGCGACGCGAACGCCGATGCAAAGCGACAGCAGGCTCTCGCCCGGATGGCGAAGGCGGATGACGCTGAGAAGGTGCGCCTGACCGCCTACCAGCAACTGTTCCTCACCTTCTCGCGCCTCCGCGACGACGCTTCGGCCAACCGCCTCACGATGCCGGAAGCAACCCGCCGCCTGTGGGAGATGAAGCACCTCGTCAGCGTGAAAACGAAGGACGGGCAGCAGGAGTTTGCGACCGTCTACGACGGCAGTGAAGGGGCGCATAAGGAACCGGCCGGACATGACGTCCACGCCGGAGACGAGCTTGCCTGGCCCACCGTTCCCGAGGGCAAGCTGCTCCTCGTTTCGGCGAACGGCCAGTCGAAGGAAGTCGCGAAGGGAGACGTCGAGATCAACGGAGAGCCGGTTCTCGGTTCACTTCTCGCGGGCGTGCACGATCCCCATCCGATCCTCTACGGCAACCTGTTCGCTTCGACCTACTTCCTGATGACCGGGTTCCACGCGATCCACGTCATCGTCGGCATGATTCTGTTCGCGATGGTGCTGATGCAGGGGAGCCGGCTGGATGCGAAATGGACCGACTGGGTCGAGAACAGCGGTCTCTACTGGCACTTTGTCGACCTCGTCTGGATCTTCCTGTTCCCGCTGCTGTACATCGCGCCGGGCTTCGGACGTTAGGCTTTCCGCTTCAGGCGTCCTTCCCGCCCGATTTTCGACTGAGACCGACATGACGACTCACGAACACACGAACACACTGGCCCACGTGCATGACGAAATGGAGCATGCGCAGGGCCACCATCATGTGAATTACCTGAGCGTGTTCATCGCCCTCTGCATCTGCACGCTGCTGTCGATCGCTTTCGACATCATCCACATGCCGAAGGCCGTCACGGTTGCCCTCGTGCTGGCGGTCGCCGTCGCCAAGGCGTCGTTCGTTCTCACCTACTTCATGCACCTGAAGTTCGAAGGGGGCTGGAAGTACATCATCCTCGCTCCCACGGCGATTCTTGCGGTCGGCCTGATGATCGCACTCGCCCCTGATATCGGCCTGCATTACTACACCCCCGATGTCCCCCAGCTCCGGGCGCTCGAAGAGCAGGGGGATCATCCGCACGACCACGACACCGGCAAGGCGGTGTCCGACGGCGCCAAGGCCCACTGAACTCCGATCGCGGGATCGCGCCAGACCGGTCCGCGTTCAACCATCGATCCGGCTTCCGTCCGCGGCTCTGCCGCGGACTTTTGCGTTCCGGACCCAAGACTGTCACACTGGCGGAACTCTCACTTCCGCCGCGTTCATACCGCCGATGTACGATCATCTCACGCTCATCAGCGGTCGCTGCCATCCGGCACTCGCGTCTGCCATTTCCGATTACCTCGGCGTCCCGCTGGCGCGCGTCGAGCTCGGAGACTTCCCGGACGGCGAGTCGTCGGTCCGCCTGAACCACAACGTTCGCGGTCGCGACGTCTTCCTCATTCAGCCGACCGGGCCGCCGGCGAATGACACCCTGATGGAGCTGCTGATCCTCATCGACACCTGCAAGCGCGCCAGCGCCGAGCGGATCACGGCCGTCATTCCCTACTTCGGATACGCCCGGCAGGACCGCAAAGACGCCGGCCGTGTGCCGATCACCTCGAAGCTTGTCGCCAACCTGATCACCGAGGCCGGCGCCGATCGTGTCCTCACGATGGATCTCCACGCGGCGCAGATCCAGGGGTTCTTCGACCTGCCCGTCGACCATCTCTACGGCAGCCCGGTACTCGATGAGTACTTCCGCTCGCTGCAGTTCCCGTCCGGTGAAATCGTGATCGTCAGCCCCGATGAGGGGAGCATCAAGCGCGCGATGCAGCACGTCGAAGGCCTGGGAGGGGCGCTGGCGATCGTCGACAAACGACGCGCCAGTGCCACCGAAACCCGCCAGGCCAACCTCATCGGCGGCTCCCTCGAAGGCAAAACGGCTCTCGTCTTTGACGACATGATCAGCACGGCCGGCTCGATCTGCGGCGCCGTCGATGTCTGCAAACGGTTCGGCGCGCGGGATGTGTACGTCGCCGCGACTCACGGAGTCTTCTGCGGCTCCGCTCTGGAGAAACTCGCAAAGGCCCCCGTGAAGGAAATCGTGGTCACCGATTCCCTCCCGCTGCCCGACGAGAAACGCCTGCCGAACATCCGCACCGTCAGCATCGCCCCGATGCTCGGTGAGGCGATTCGCAGGATTCACCGCAACGAATCCGTCAGCGTGCTGTTCGACTGAACTCATGACGGCCCCCATCACGAACGACCCGGCGGAAGCCGCCGACGTCATCCGCCGCGGCGGACTGGCGGCCTTTGCCACAGAGACCGTCTACGGCCTCGGCGCCAACGCCCTCGACGCCGCGGCCGTTTCACGGATCTTCGAAGCCAAGCAGCGGCCCGAATTCGATCCACTCATCGTTCATGTCGCCCGTCCCGAGGCCGTCGACGAACTTGCAGTCGAGGCGTCCCAGGCTGCCCGCGCCCTGATGGCCCGATTCTGGCCTGGACCGCTCACCCTCGTGCTCAGGAAGAGGTCCATCGTTCCCGACATCGTCACCGCCGGTCTCGAAACGGTCGGCATCCGCATCCCCGACCACGCCCAGGCCCGGGAACTGATCCGCCTCGCGGGCTGCCCGGTGGCCGCTCCCAGCGCCAATCTCTTCGGCCTGGTCAGCCCCACCCAGGCCGCGCATGTTGCCGACCAGCTTGGCGATCGGGTCGACATGATCCTCGATGGCGGCCCCTGCCGCGTCGGTGTGGAGTCGACCGTCGTCGACCTTTCCGGAGCAGTCCCCATTCTTCGCCGCCCCGGAGGGACGACGCTGGAAGCGATCGAGTCGGCGATCGGCCCCGTTCAGACGGCAACCACCATTCTCCAGGGAGCCGCCGCGCCGGCGCCTGGAATGCTCGATCGCCACTATTCCACGCGCACGCCCCTCCGTCTGTGGCGGCCCGAAGATCCCGTTCCCATGGGGAGAATCGGCCTGCTGACATGGTGTGCTCCCGCCGGTGACACCCGGTTTGCGAAAGTGGTCGATCTGTCTCCTGAGGGCGATCTCGCCTGCGCCGCCGCTGCCCTGTTCGGCGCCATGCGAAGCCTCGATGCGGCCGGCCTCGATGTCATTCTCGCGACGCGATTCCCAGAGACGGGCCTGGGCCGCGCGATCAACGATCGCCTGCGCCGCGCAGCCGCCCGGGGCTGATCGGGCACCTCTTCACTCCATCCCGGCGAAGTCCCGCCTGGAATTCGGCATCTTCCAGGCCTTTCGTCCTCGCTACAATTCATCGATCGCGTTCGTGGCCCTCCGGACGCGCCCCACAGGGAGGTCAGAATGCTGTCACGCCGTGAAATGCTGCAAGCCGGAATCGCTCTCGCCGCGACGGCCGCCGGCGCGGGGCCGGTCTTCGCAGCCATGCAGACTCGGCGCGATCCCAGGGTGGAAGCGGCCACGTCCAAAGCCCTCGATTTCCTCGCCCGCGAACAGAAACGGCAGGGTTACTGGGAAGCCAACGGCGGGGCGTATCGCGCGGCGATGACGGCGCTCGCCGGCGCGGCCCTCCTCGCGGAAGGATCGACGACGACACGCGGCAAGTACGCCCCGAACATCGTGCTGGCCGTCGATTTTCTGCTCGATGCTTCGCAGGACGGAACAGGCCTGATCGGCTATCCCGACGACTACCACTACACCTACGGGCATGGCTTTTCGATGCTCATGCTCTCCCAGGTCTTCGGTGAAGAGGAAGACGCCCAGCGCCGCGAGAGAATCAAAAAGGTCCTGGAAAAAGCCGTCCGCTTCAGTGCCGAAGCCCAGACGACCCGCGGCGGCTGGGGTTATGTCTCCGCCCGCGAAGGCCAGGATTTTGACGAAGGTTCCACCTGCATCACCCAGGTGCAGGGCCTGCGTGCCTGTCGCAATGCGGGCATCGTCGTCCCCCGGGAAATCATCGATCGCGCCAAGAAATACATCGCCGACTGCACCACCTCGGAAGGGGGCGTCCAGTACAGCATTCGCGGAGGCGGAGCCCGTCCTCCCATCACGGCCGCGGCGCTGGCGGCTCTGTTCAACGCGGGCGAATACCAGGGCGACCACGTCGAAAAACTGATGAGCTACTGCCGCGAACACGTCTGGCCCGGCGGCGGAGGAATCACGCAGACCCAGCAGTTCGGGCACTGGCACTACACTCACTACTACTACAGCCAGGTCATGTACCGTCTCGAGAAGGAATGGATGAAGTATTTCGGCGAAGTGTCGGCCGAACTCGTCCGCACCCAGGCCTCCTCGGGCGGCTGGCAGGACGCCACCTATGGGCCGGTCTACGTCACGTCGATCAACGCGACCATTCTGCAGATGGATAAAGGCTACCTGCCGATCTACCAGCGATGAGGCCTGCCGGGTGGCCAACCTTCTGGCCCTGTCGGACCCGTCTTGCCGGAAATCGCCCTTTTGCCTGTAATTCCCGCTGGCGGCGGAAGTTGGATGGACCCTCGAAGGAACGCGTCACATGCGAATGCTCACGCTCACTGGAGCTCTCGGGGCCCTGCTGGTGCTCCTCTCTTCATCCCCCGTTCAGGCGCAGAAAGTCGGCGACACCGTCACTCCTCTCGAGTCGGTTGACCTGAAAATCAAGGACCGCGTCGTCACGACGGTCAAACCCAGGGACCTCCTCACTGTTGAGAAGGTCCAGGAAGACTGGCTCTGGGTCGCGTCCGCCGCCGGAGAACGCGGCTGGCTGATGAAGGGCGACGTGCAGATCGCCAAGACTCCCCCTGCCGCACCCGATTCCCCCGTTGCCAAGCCGTCCGCCCCGGCCGAACCCGGGGCAGAGCCCCCCGTCGACGAGCGGCTCTATCTGATCGGCGCCATGGGCGCCACGCAGGTCTATCTCAGCTATGCCTACATCGGCGCCATTGGCGACGGCTACGTCAACAAGTCGTACGACGCCGCGAAGGTGCAGGAGCTGATGGGCGAAATCTCCGGCATGTCGCAACACCTGGTCCAGCAGCTCGAGAAGGTGAATGCCGGCGAGCTCACCAATGAAGATCGGCTCGCGATCACGCAGATGATCGATATCAATCGGCTCCTCAAGAAAGAAGCCGATGCACTAGTGGCCTTCAGCCAGAAGCCGACCGCCCAGAACGCCGAGTCGTTTGAAGCGGTCCGTCGCGAAGTCTGGCCGAAAATCGCCAAGCTCCTGGGCATTCCGACCACCGACGAGGCCCAGGCCGAAGAGAAGCCCGCCTCGAAATAGTGGCGGCGGGCAGTTATGGAACGAGACATTGGAACGGACGACGCAATGCACGGCCTGCGGACGCTGGGAATCAGCTTGGGATCTGCCGTCCTGGCGAGCCTCTTCACGGTCTGGCTGACGGGCCGCGGGCAGGATATCGGCAACCTCGCCATGGGCGATGTGCCTGCAGCGCCGGTCCGCCGCGCGCCGGCACAGGGGGCTGCGCCAGTCGACGGTGAACTCCAATCCCAGCTTCCGTCTCTGCCGGCTCTCGGCTTTGCCGCCTCTTCTCCCGATGAGGCCGTCAACATCGCCGTGTATGAACGCTGCAACAAGAGTGTCGTGAACATCTCAACGGTGACGGTCGTCGCGAACAGTCTTCTGTTCGGCGTCGTCCCGGGCGAAGGGAATGGATCGGGGTCCATTCTCGATAAGCAGGGCCACATCCTGACCAACAACCACGTCATCAACGACGCCCGCGAGATTCAGGTCACGCTGTTTAACGAGGAAATCTACACGGCGGAACTCGTCGGGGCCGATCCGATCAACGACATCGCTGTCCTCCGGATCAAGGCGCCCGCGGAACAGCTCTTTCCCATGACGCTCGGCGACTCCGACGAACTCAAGGTCGGCCTCCGCGTGTTCGCTCTCGGGAATCCTTTCGGCCTGTTCCGGACCATGAGCGAAGGCATCATCTCCAGCCTGAATCGCTCGCTGGCCGTTCACGACAACTGGGAAATCAAATCAATCATCCAGATTGACGCGAACATCAACCCGGGTAATTCGGGCGGTCCGCTGCTCGATGCCCAGGGACGCCTGATCGGCATGAACACGGCCATCGCCAGCAAGGTGCAGCAAAGCGCCGGCATCGGCTTCGCCATCCCCGTGAACCTCGTGAAACGGGTCGTCCCCGAACTGCTGAAGCATGGACGCGTGATCCGCGGCGATATCGGCATCACGCATGTCACCGTCACCGACAACGGCCTGCGGATCGCGAGGCTGTCACCTGGAGGCCCGGCGGAGCAGGCCGGTCTCCGCCCCCCTCAGGCAGTGCGCTCGCGGTTCGGAATCCGACCGCAGATCGACCGCAGCACGGCCGATGTCATCACGGCGATCGATGGCACGAAGGTGACCAACGCGTCCGAGTTCCTGTCCGTCATCGAGAGCAAGAAGCCCGGCGATGTCGTCGAGCTGTCGGTGCTGCGTGAAGGTCGCGTGATTCGCGTCCGCGTCCGGCTCGGAAGTGACGAGCCGGTGTCGACAAAACGCTGAACGCGACTCGCCAGCGCCCTGGCGCCGCAGGGCAGGGCGAGGCGCCTGCCGGGCCACGAATGCTGCCAGAGAGACGCCTGAAGGACCTGAGCGCCAAAGGGGCCCGCGGCCGGCACTGCGGCTACGGAGCGGGGCGGACCGAATCGAGAAACTCTGTTGACTCGTGACGCGAGTCGCGGGTGATCCCCGCCGCGTCGAGCGCTTCGAACAGCGCCTGTCGTGCGCCGGCAGTCGCCCGCTTGGTCCGCTCGATCCGAATCCGGATTCCCTGGTCATCGCCGGTGGTCGACTTCGTCAGCTGTGCGATCTCCGTGGCGTCGAGCGTCTTTCCCTCCTGTCCGCTTTCCGAACTCGCCAGGACGTAGTGATCCCCGTCGATGATCACGCGCAGCCGTTCGGGCGGAACGACACCCGCTGCAGAGGGCGTTTCCGAGCTGACGATCGTGGCGGACGGCGTTCCTGTCCGCGGCTCTTCGCTCGACGTTTCCGTGCCGGCCGTCCCGGAATCACCGGAGCCTGTTCCGAAGCCGAGTCCTTTCCCTAACCCGAAGCCGGGAAAGTACTGCCCCAGCCAGATTCCCAATGCAACAAGGCCGAGAGCGCCTGCGCCCACGGCCTTGCGTCTGAGACTTCCCTTCTTCGCCATGCTGATCTCCGCCAGGTGTCAGCATGACCATACCCCGCCCGGCGCACCCCTGCCAGACGGTTTTGCCCCCAGGCACTCTTTCGATTCCGCGTGACACCTCCACCGAGCCCACGACTCCGCGAGCCGTCGGCCCGGCGTTCACGCTCGAAGAACGCCTCAGGCGGCCTTGTGCCGTCCGTTGTTCGACTGCACCGCCAGGACCGGCTGGGCCCGTTCTCCGCTGCACAACACCACCAGCAGGTTGGAAATCAACTGGTCGCGGTCCGTCTCATCGAGGTCGAATCCCGCGTCGGTCAGCTGCGTCACTGCATCACGAACGATCTGCACGGCTCCCTCGACGATCGTCTTCCGGGCGTCGATCAGGGCGAGCGCCTGCTGTCTCATCAGCATCGCCTGCGCAATTTCGGGAGCGTAGGTCAGGTCGTTCAACCGCACCATCAGCACTTCAATCCCCGCTGGGTCGACCGCTTCCTGGAGTTCACTGATGAACGCCTTCGTCACCACGTCGCTTTCTTTCTTCAGGCACGAAACGCTGTCGTCGGCCGATTCGTACGGGAACAGCGAGCTGACGCGCTTGATCACCGCCCCCGCCTGGTCGTTCAGGAACTGCCGGTAGTTTTCCACGTGCAGTGATGCCTTGACCGTATCCAGCACGCGGTACAGCACCACCGCGCTGATCTGGATCGGGTTGCCGTTCTTTTCGACGACCGTTTCCGATGGGATGTCGAGCGTCGTGTCACGGGTCGAGATTCGATGCAGAGTCCGCCCCACGGGATGAATCCAGCGGATTCCCTGCTCCTTGAGCGTGGTGACATACTTGCCGAAACGCAGGACGACGATTTCCTCACGAGGGTTCACGACGAAGAACCCGAACAGCAGGATCGGCGGAAAGATAATGCTCACGCCGACAACCAGAAGCATCTCCAGGAATCCCTGGGTGACGACCGAGGGCTCGTGATAAGCCTTACCGCTGAGCGTCGACTGTTCGGCGTTCATGCCAGTTCTCCGGGGTGCGTTGAACGTGTTCGCCCACAGAAACGTAGGCGGGAACCGCGCGGCTCAGCAATTCGGCTTCGTTTTCCGGAATGCACTGGTAAAGCTCAGTCTGCTTCGGCCAACTTAACGCCGGAGAGCGCCAGAGCCGTCACCTCATGCACGGTCCCGTCTCCGACGGCATGACCTCGTGACCCGCCATCCGGCCGAACCTGCCCTGAATCGATGAAACTTGATGAGGTGACTGATGTTCACTCATCAGACGCGTGAGGCGCGCCGCCTAGACGCCATCCTCCCATTGCGCTGCGTTCACACCGAACATCGCGGCAGCGCCTTGCATTGCCTTCTCGAGCGAGTCGTACCACCAATCGCCGCTCATTGAGCCATCCTGCGATTCGTAAAGCAGCAGGGAGCCTCCGTCGACATTCTCAATCCTCAGATTGAGCACGAGGTGGCGAATCGGAGTCGGCAACGGCTTCGCTGCGCCAGGCGGAAGCCACCCAGAGTGTTCCTCACCCCCCTCTTGATACGCGACGCCTTCGATGTGCTTGACGATTTGCGACATGACGTGTTGAGCGCGATCTCAGCCATTCTGAGCGAGGTAAAGCATGCCACCGTCTTCGACGACCTCAAAAGTCTTCTGCTGAATCCGCGGTGTGAGCTGATGTTTCCCCGTGGTCACGTCGAACTGCCAGCCGTGCCAGGGACAGGTGACGACGGTTCCCGTCACGCAGCCGTTCGCGAGCGGCCCGCCGGCATGCGGGCAGATGCCGTCGATGGCGTGGTATCGCCCATCAATGTTGAAGACGGCGATGATCCGGTCATCGGCGACGCACTCTTTTCCAGTCCCGGGGGGAACGTCGGACGCCTGGCAAAGGGGAATGCGTTCAGCCATTGTCTTCGAAATCGGGGAGAAACGTATCGAACAGCCCCACGATCAGGGCCGGGGAGGTCGTAGTCTGCCTGAAGGCATGCCCCCAGGCCATCGGGATGGTACTCTCGTGACAGTGTGCGGTCGCCTGATCTGAATCTCGAAGATTCCTGACCCCGAAGCCTCATCCTGTGTCGACGACTCAGCAGTTCACGACGCTCCTGCCGAACGACGTCCTGGCCCGCGTCGAGCGGATGCGGCTGGCTCCGGTCAAACGGCTCACGAACCGGCAGCGCGGTGAACACCTTTCGGATAAGGGGGGAACCAGTGTCGACTTCGCCGACTACCGCGACTACGTGGCGGGCGACGACCTCCGGCATATCGACTGGAACATCTTCTCCCGGCTCAATCAGCCCTACCTGAAACTGTATGCCCACGAAGAGGACATGCACTGCGTGCTGATCCTCGACGGGTCGACGTCGATGATGTTCGAAGGCAAGTTCGAACTGGCCCGTCAGATCGCTGCCGCGCTGGGCGTGATGGGCCTGATGAATGTGGAACGTGTTTCCGTCTATGCCTGCTCCGCCAGCCAGAAAGAACCGGTCTTTCTTCCTCCTTCCGGAGGCCGGGCAAGTCTCAAGCGATTCTTTTCATTCCTGGAAGGGTTGACCGGGGGCGGCGACTGCACCGTGGAAGCGGCCGTCGAAGCGGCTCTCCGCCGTCATCGCGGACGCGGGATCGCCGTCGTACTGTCCGACTTCCTGACATTCGGGGACGTCGTTCGCCCGTTCAACCAGCTGAATGCCGCCGGGCTGGAGATCTATGGAATTCAGATTCTCGCGCCGATCGAGATTCATCCCGAACTGAACGGCGACCTCCGAATCGTCGACTCCGAGAACGAGCAGACGCTTGATATCTCTTCCGCGGGAGAACTGCTCGGGCTGTATCACGAGCATCGAATCGCCCTCGAACACCACCTCACGGCGGAGTGCCGGAAACGGAACGGGCGTTTTCATTCCGTCAGTTCGGCGGACTCGATCAAGACTGTTTTATTCGATGGTCTTCTTCGCAGGGGCTGGGTGCGGTGAGCCGTTGTGAAACACGGATCGATCTGACCCGCGAGGTCATCGATTTCAGTGAACTGACGGAGTGGGTTCGCTCAACCCAGGCCGGGGCGGTGGTCCTGTTTCTCGGGACCGTTCGCGAGATGACGGGCGGGCTTCGCACCATTGCTCTCGATTACGAAGCGTATCCGGAGATGGCCCGGGCCAAGATGCAGGAGATCGCCGACGAGGCGGCGCGCCGCTGGCCCGCGATCCGCATTGCCCTGGCTCACCGATTCGGCCGGCTGGAGCTTGGGGACGTCAGCGTGGCCGTCGCCGTCAGCACCCCACACCGGGGGGACTCGTTCGAGGCCGGCCGGTTTCTCATCGACACCCTGAAGCAGGTCGTCCCGATCTGGAAGCAGGAAAACTGGGCCGACGGCACGAAGGAGTGGGTCGACCCAGGCGCGTGACCACTGACGTCAGGCCAGCTGGCGGACGTCGGTGACGCAGCCGCTCACGGCGGCGGCGGCGACCATGGCCGGCGACATGAGTAGCGTCCGTCCGGTCGGCGAGCCCTGACGGCCCTTGAAGTTCCGGTTCGATGACGAGGCGCAGATCTCCCGGCCCTTGAGCTTGTCGGGGTTCATGGCGAGGCACATCGAGCACCCGGCGCCGCGCCACTCGAATCCAGCCGATTCGAAGATCTTGTCGAGGCCTTCCTGCATCGCCTGTTCGCGAACCTGCTGCGAACCGGGGACGACCAGCGCCTTGATGCCCGGCTTCACATGCTTGCCCTGGACGATTCGGGCGGCTTCGCGGAGATCGGAGATCCGGCCGTTCGTGCACGAGCCGATGAATGCGACGTCGATCTTGAGGCCATCCAGCGACTGGCCGGCCTTGAGCTCCATGAAGTCGAGGGCTTCCTGAGCGCCGGCCTGGTCTTCAGCGTCGAACGTCGCGACCTGAGGAATTGACTCCCCGATCCCCACCGACTGCCCGGGATTGATGCCCCAGGTGACGGTCGGCTCGATGTCTTTGGCGTCGTACTTCACGACGTCGTCGTACCGGGCCCCCTTCGGTGACGCGAGACTCAGCCACCAGGCAGCGGCTTTATCGAAGTCGGCCCCCTTGGGAGCAAACGGCCGGCCCTTGATGTAGTCGACGGTCGTCTGGTCCGGATTGACGTAACCGCAACGGGCGCCGCCTTCGATGCTCATGTTGCAGACGGTCATCCGCTCCTCCATCGTCATCCGGTCAAAGACGTCGCCGGCGAACTCGTAAGCGTGGCCGATGCCGCCTTTGACGCCCAGCTTGCGGATGATGTGCAGGACGACGTCCTTGGCGTAGACGCCTTTGCCCAACTGGCCGTTCACCTCGATCCGCCGGACTTTCGGCTTGTTCATCGCCAGGGTCTGCGTGGCGAGGACATAGGCCACCTGGGAGGTTCCGATTCCGAAGGCGATCGACCCGAAGGCGCCGTGGGTGCTGGTGTGGCTGTCACCGCAGGCGATGGTCATGCCGGGCTGTGTGAGGCCCTGTTCGGGGCCGACGATGTGGACGATTCCCTGGCGATTGTCCTTGAGGTCGAGGAGGGTGACGCCGAATTCACGGCAGTTCTTTTCGATGGCCGACATCATTTCCTCGGCCAGCGAGTCCTGGAACGGACGGAGCTGGTTGTCGGTGGGGATGATGTGGTCGACCGTGGCCACGGTGCGGCTCGGGAATTTCACCTTGAGGTTGCGTTCGCGGAGCATGTCGAACGCCTGGGGGCTGGTGACCTCGTGAATGAGGTGCAGGCCGATGATGAGCTGCGTCTGCCCGGAGGGGAGCGTGCCGACGGAATGCAGGTCCCAGACTTTATCAAACAGGTTCTTGGTCGAAGCGGACATCGAGCGACTCACGACTTGCAGCGGAATGGGTTACAAAATTAGACAGCGCGGTCGGACAGCGGTTCACGCGTGATCGGCGCATCATGCTGGATTGTCGGCAGTTCCGAACGAAATGACAAGGAGGGACGCCCGCCCAAATCATGAAGGTGAGCAAGGAGGGCGCGTGTCTGTGTGTGGTTGCGCCTTCTTGGCCCTTCTCCCTTGTCCTGACCCGTGGAGGGTGAGGCGGATTCCCGGCGGAGAGGTCGTACCGGGATGCGGGCGTGCGACTGTGTCCGCAACGAAAACGCCCGGCTGCGTCCCTCGGTTGCATGCCAGACCTGGGCGCCGTCCGCGATTTCTCCGGAGAAGTCGGGGTTTCCAATGCCTGCCGCGACTCTGCAGGCAGATTCTGAGAGCCGTGGGCGCGTGACGGGCTGAATCGGATGGTGTTCATAGCTCCTCCACCAGTCCGTGAGCGGTTGCGCGGAGGTCTGGAGGAGGGGGGACGGGATCAGGGACCCGCAGTTCCTGCCGATCTCCCCCGTCTGCCGGTCGGCAAGGTTCTCCCTCATCTTGACCGAAATTCGGTGAACTGGGAGATTTTCCGTGTTGACCTCCGGGGAACTGGACTCGCCGGGGTCGACCGACCTTCGTTTACATCGCCCCGCGGGGGGCATCAGGCCATGTTCGGATCAAATTCGGCTGCCGCGGGCGGCCGGGACTCGTCCGGCCCAGCAAAGGAGTGCTTTCGCCGTGAAGAAGCTCATTATCTGCTCCGCCGCCGCACTGATGGCGGCCGGATTGTTCCTCTCAGCCCGGGACTCGCTCGGGCAGGGCACTGCGGCGCCGAAGTCGGCCGCACACCAGGTCGGCCTGATCGACATGGCTCATGTCTTCAAGAACTATGAGAAGTTCAAGACCTCGACGGCCGCGCTGCAGGAGCAGATCAAGGCGGCTGACGAGCAGGCGAAGAAGCAGATCGACGCGATGAAGGCCATCCAGGAGCGGATGACCCAGCTGCAGCAGGGAAGCCCGGACTACAGCAAGATGGAAGCCGAGCTGATCGCGGCGACCACGAAGCTCGAGACCTTCAAGAAGACCTCGCAGCTGACGTTCCTGCGTGCCGAGGCGGACATCTACAAGACCGTGTACCTGGAAGTCCAGAACGCGGTTCAGCAGTACGCCGGCGTTTACAAGTACACGCTCATCATGCGGTTCAACCGCAATCCGGTGGAAGACGCCGAGAATCCCCAGGCGATCATCCAGAGCATGAACCGCCAGGTGGTTTACTATCGCGGTGAAGACGACCTCACCGACCCGATCCTGAACTACCTGAACGACAAGTACGCGAAGACCTCGGGCGCTGCCAAGCCGCGCACCGCGACCGCGCCTGCCGGCGGACCCGCGACCCGCTGAGCAAGCTGCGAACTGGCTTGAGTTTCTTCAGGCACGGATGGGCCCAATCCGCCCATCCGTGCTTCTGCATATCGGGACGCTTTTTCCGCTTTTCTTTCCGCAGTGATGTCCTGATGACACTGGACCGCCAGCGTTCGATTGCGACGACCGCCGAGGTCTCAGGATTCGGGCTTTTCGGCGGCATCGACTGCCGCCTGGTGTTTCACCCGGCAGAGGAAGGCTCTGGAATCGCCTTCCGCCGCGTCGACCTTCCTCATTCGAGGCCCGTCCCGGCGACAGCGGAATTTGTCGCCCGCGTGCCGCGACGCACGGCCCTCTCCGACGGCCATTCCACAATTGAAACGGTCGAGCACGTCATGGCCGCCCTGGCCGGACTGTGCATCGACAACTGCCTCGTCGAACTCGATGCGCCCGAGGCGCCGATTGGCGACGGCTCGGCCCTGCCGTTTGTCGAAGCGCTGCTCGTGGCGGGAATCGTCGAACAGTCGGCCGAAGTGGAAGCGTTTCGGCCTGCCTCCCCGTTCTCCGTTGAAGGAAACGGCGGCCAGACCATCGAAGCGAATGGGGATCCAGAATACCGGGTCCGGTATTCCCTCGATTACGGGCCCGGCTCCCCCATTCCGAAGCAATCGGCGTGCGTCGCTGTCCGTCCGGAAACGTTTCTCCGAGAGATCGCCGGAGCGCGGACTTTTGTACTCGCCTCGGAGATTGAAGGGCTGCGGGCGATGGGATATGGCCGTCGCGCGACCACGGAGAACCTGCTCGTCTTTCACGACGGCGGAATCGAAGACAATTCCCTGCGCTGGCCCGATGAGTGCGCCCGCCACAAGCTGCTCGACGCCATTGGCGACCTGGCATTGTGCGGCGGGCGGCTGACAGGCCACTTTCACGCGACCCGTTCGGGCCATCACCTCAATCACGAGATGGCCCGAAGGCTGACGACCTTTCCGAACAGTTCCAGGCAGACTCTCCGCCGGGCGGCATGACTTGCCCGGAAGAACGGCCCCTACGAAAGACGCCACGATGGCGACCTCCATCTCACGCCTGTCTGAAGTGCATCCTTCCGCCGAGATCGGCGAGAACGTCCAGATCGGGCCGTTCTGCGTCGTCGGACCGAAAGTGGTCGTCGGGGACGACTGCATCCTCGACAGTCACGTCGCCCTTGTCGGCCGCACGACGATCGGCCGGGGCAACCGGTTCTGGCCCAACAGCGTGATCGGCGGCGAGCCGCAGGATAAGTCGTATGTCGAAGGGGAGACGCAGGTCGTCATCGGCGACAACAACCAGTTCCGGGAAGGGGTGACGGTCCACCGCGGCGCTGAAAAAGAAGATGGCATCACCCGCATCGGCGACAGAAATCTGCTGATGGCGAATGCCCATGTCGCCCACAACTGTCGCCTCTACGACGACACGATCATCGTCAACGGCGTCCTCCTGGGCGGGCATGTCCATGTCCATGATCGAGCCGTGATCTCTGGCAACTCCGTCATTCACCACTTCGGATCTGTCGGAACGTGCGCCATGATTGGCGGCGGTTCACGGGTGACGATCGACGTCGCCCCGTACATGCTGGCCTTCGGCAGCGACCAGGTCACCATGCTGAATATCAACGTCGTCGGAATGCAGCGGGCCGGCGTCTCAGCCGAGTCGATTGCCGTCATCAAGCAGGCACATCGACTTCTCTTCCGTCAGAAGAAGGCCCTGAAAGAGGTCCGCGAACACTTTTCAGCGCAGCTCGCCGGCCAGCTTCCGCCCGAGCTGGTGCATCTCCTCGACTTCATCGCGCGGCAGGCCGAGGGCAAGATGGGGCGTCAGCGCGAAGCGTTCCGCAATGCGCCGACGACCGCGAAAGCTGCGTGACCACGAAGGAGGCGATTGTCCCTTCGCGGACACGTCTCTGGCTCCGGCCGCACGTTGAGGTCCCTGTAGCATCGAATCATTGCAATTGCTACAACACACCCGCCGTGCCAGAGCGCGCGGCGAAGGGGATGGAATCTCTTCGAGGCAGGGGAGCAGAGTCATGGAACGACTGAAACTGGCTGTCATCGGCGTGGGCGCTCTGGGCCGGCATCACGCACGAATTCTTTCCAGCAATCCGGCTGTCGAACTGGTTGCTGTCGCCGATCCGAACGAAACGCAGGGCAAGGCGGTTGCGGACGCCTGCCATTGCGAATGGACGCCCGATTATCGCACGTTGCTCGGACGCGTCGACGCCGCGTCGATCGTGGTGCCAACCGGCATGCACGCAGACGTCGCCGCGAGTTTCCTGCGCCGCAGCACGCCCGTGCTCGTTGAAAAGCCGCTGGCCGCCAATACCGAAGAGGGCCGGATGCTGGTCCGCCTGGCGAGCGAACATCGCGTGCCGATCCAGGTCGGGCATATCGAACGCTTCAATCCGGCGTTCGAGGCGCTGGACCGGCTCGTCTCGAAGCCCCGCTATCTGCGGGCCGAACGTTTCAGTCCGTATGCCTTTCGCTCGATGGATATCAGCGCGGTCCACGACCTGATGATCCACGACATTGAGTTGTGCCTGCAGTTGGCGGGCAGTGCGGTGTCCAACGTCGAGGCGATGGGGGCGACGATTGCCGGCGGCCTGGAAGATGGCGTCCAGGCACGCATCACGTTTGACAGCGGCTGCGTTGCCGATCTCTCCGCCCTGCGGGTGTGCCCCTTCTTCCGGCGTTCCATGATCGCCTGGACGAATTCGGGCTGCGTTCACGCCGACCTCCACGAGCGCAAGGTCACCTGCTATCGCCCTGGCCCGCGCGCTGAAAATGGCGAGCTTCCCTTTGAACTGGCGCAGCAGCCGGGCGTCGACATCGCCGGCCTGAAGGAAAGCATGTTCACCGACTTCATCGCCATCGAACATCCGGAGATTCCAACGGGTGTCGATGCGCTGACGGCCGAGCTGGCCGATTTCCTGCAGGCCGTCCGGACGGGTGAATCGCCGCGGGTGGATGGTCGCCGCGGGCTGGCGGCGCTTGATGTGGCCGATCGCATTCTGGAGGCCGTGCGAAATCAGGCGCGTCCCGCGCTGCGGCTCGCCCCGATGTCGGCGGCGGCGTGAGTCGCTCGTCTCCACGAAGCCAAGTTGATTTCCACGAAGCCCGGCGTTCCTGTGACCGCCGGGCTTCGTGCGTTGTTGCGGTCTGGATGGGCTCGTCGCATACTCCGGCATCTCCCCTGGAAACGTTCGGAGCGACCGTGATGCGCCTCTCGTCGCGATGTGTGCTGGCTGTTGTCTGCCTTGTTTCCGCGAGCGCCCCGGCGGCCGAGCCGTTCCTGGAAAAGGTCGATTTGTTCAAGGCCGGAGATGATGGCTATGCCCTCTATCACATCCCGGGGATTGTCGTGACGGCGAAGGGGACGGTCCTGGCCTGGTGCGAAGCGCGTCGCGTTCGCAGCGACTGGGACATGATCGACGTTCTTCTTCGCCGCTCGGAAGATGGCGGGCGGACGTGGTCGAAGGCCGAAAAGGTTGTCGATGTCCCCGGGCCGAAAACCAAGAACCCGGTCGCGCTGCGCCTGAAGAACGTGAAGCCGGGCGACGTCACCTACAACAACCCGGTGCTGATTGCCGACCGGGATGGAACCGTCCACTTCCTGTTCTGCCTCGAGTATTTCCGCTGTTTCTACATGAACAGCAGGGACGACGGCCGCACCTGGTCGTCTCCCGTCGAAATCACCGACGCTTTTGAAGCATTCCGGAAGCACTACGACTGGAAAGTTCTTGCCACCGGACCGGACCACGGGATCCAGCTCACCAACGGCCGCCTGGTCGTTCCGGTCTGGCTGTCGACGGCCACCGGCGGCAACGCGCACCGGCCGTCGGTCTCCTCGACGATCTACAGCGACGACCAGGGCAAGACGTGGCACGCGGGCGAGATCGCCGTTCCGCTGACAGACGAGATCATCAACCCCAGTGAAACCCTCGCAATTGAACTCGTCGATGGCCGGGTGATGCTGAACGCCAGGAACGAGTCGAAGGCCCACCGGAGGCTCGTGACGATCAGCCCCGATGGCGCGACGAACTGGTCGACGCCGGTGTTTGACGATGCGCTGATCGAGCCGATCTGCATGGGGAGCCTGGTGCGGCTGTCGACGGAAAAGACTGCCGGAAAGAATCGCATTCTGTTCGCCAATCCGGCCAACCTCGAACGGGCGGATGGAAAGGCCGATCCGGGTAAGAGCCGCGATCGCCGGAACATGACCGTTCGCGTCAGCTACGACGAAGGGAAGACCTGGGCCGTATCGAAATCGGTCGAGCCTTCGTGGGCGGCGTACAGCGACCTGGGCGTGACGAAGGACGGGACAATTCTGTGTTTCTACGGGACGGGGGCAAAGTCGGACTTCGCCGGGGAGAAGCTGACCGTGGCGCGGTTCAACCTCGAATGGCTGACGGACGGGCAGGACAGCCTCGAGACGAAGTAGGGGGCCTGGAACGCTCTCGCTTCGCTCAGGCTCGCCGTTTTCGTGGTGACGCTTTCTTGTCGCCGTTCTCGGCATCGGCCTCCCAGAACTTGTGCCCGGTCCGCTGGATGAAGACATCCTCCAGCGTCGGTTTACCAAGCGTGCAGGACCTCACGAGATCACCGGCGGCCGCGACAACGTCGCGGAGCAGTTCGTGTCCCTGGGCATGTTCGATGCGGAGCGATTCTCCGAGTCGCTGAACCGGGACGCGGAACTGGTCGAGGATCAGCGATTCCAGGCGATCGGGATCAGGCGACTGGAGCGTGACGCAGTCGCCGCCGATCGAGCTTCGCAGCTCCATTGGCGTTCCGATGGCGACCAGGGCGCCGTTGTCGAGAATCCCCAGGCGGTCGCACTTTTCGGCTTCTTCCATCAAGTGCGTCGTGACCAGCACGGTGACACCCGCTGCGCGCAGCTGTCCCAGGTAGCGCCACAGGTCGTGGCGGGCGCCGGGGTCGAGGCCGGTGCTGGGCTCATCGAGCAGCAGCAGTTGTGGATCGTGGAGCATGCCTTTGGCGATCTCGACACGGCGCTGCAGCCCGCCGGAAAGCGTGCCGGCGATGTCGCCTCGACGGTCGGAAAGGCCCAACTGCTCGAGCAGCCGATCCATCCGGGTGCGGAGGTCGTGCCCCATCAGCCCGTACAGGTGCCCCTGATGCTGCAGGTTCTCGGAGACCGTCAGCTTGCGATCGAGACTTGGCGACTGGAACGTGACGCCGATCTGCTGGCGAACTGCGTGGGAATCCCGGGAAACATCGAGCCCGAGAACCGTGATCGCCCCGGTCTGCAGAGGCAGCGACGTACTCAGGAGCCGGAAAAGGGTCGTCTTCCCGCCGCCGTTGGGGCCGAGCAATCCGAAGATTTCGCCGGTCGCGACGTCGAACGAAAGCCCCGCGAGTGCCTGCCGGTCGCCGTAGCGATGTTCAACGTGGTCGACGGTAACGGCAGTCATGATGGGGCTGACGAATGAGAAGCGACGAGGAGGGCCCGGGGGCGTGCGATTCGAGACGCGTCATTCAGGCCGCTTGGGAAACGACCCGGCGAACACCTCGTCGAACCAGCCGATCGCCCGGTTTTTCAGCCGGGCGGCGACGTCGGGATTGGCGGCGACGACGTTCTTCTGCTCCGTCGCGTCGGCGTTGAGGTCGTAGAGCTCGAGGCCGCTGCCATCCTGCATGGTGAGCAGCTTCCAGTGGCCCTCACGAATCGCCAGATCGGGGAGCGGGGCATCCTTCGGCCCTGGCCGGTCGGGCGGACGGACCCAGAGTGCGGCCGATTTTCGGGACTGGCTTTCGCGTCCGAGCAGCGTGGCGCTCAGGTCCTCGCCGTCGAGCGTCCCTTTCTCCGGCAGCGACGCTCCACCGATCGTCAGCAGCGAACGGGCGACATCGACCGACGTGAGCCACGACGAGCGGTTCTGCGTGCCGATCGCGGACCTGTTCATCAAGCCCGGGGCCCAGACGATGAGTGGCTCGCGGATGCCTCCCTCCCAGAGCTGTCCTTTCGATCCGCGATACGGCTCGGCCGATCCGGCGCCTGGTTCCGGTCCGTTATCGCTGGTGACGATGATGATGGTGTTCTGATGCAGGGTCTCGTCGTTTCGAATGCGGTCGAACAGGGCTCCGAACTGGCGGTCCATGTCCTCCGCGACGGCCAGGTAGCGCCGTCGCTTCATTTTGAGGTCGGATTTCGCTTCCGAGGGAAAGAAGGGGGAGTGGACGTCGTCGGGCCAGAGATTGATGAAGAAGGGCTTCTTCTGAGCCTGGGAGTGATCGATGAAGGCGAGCGCTCCCTCGACGAATGCGCCGGTGACTCGATCGCGATCGAGCCAGCGGATGTTACCGCGTCCCAGGTTGTCGCTTCCGAGCGCATGGCGTCTGGGCTCCGTTCCGTCAAAGGCGTTCAGGAGCGGGAGGACGCGGTCGCCGAGACCTTCAAAGTTCGTCAAAGAGCGGTCGAATCCGTACTCCGTGATCAGGGGAGCTTCGCCGACGTCGCGCTGCCCTCCCATGTGCCACTTCCCGAAATGGCCCGTCGCATAGCCGGCCGCCTTGAGGCCGTCGGCGATGGTCCAGACGTCGGGATTGAGCCACTGCGGCATGCCGCGTTTCTCGTTGTCCGCGCGGTTCGAGAGAAACGAGAGGATCCGGAGGCGGGCGGGGTACTGCCCGGTCGTCCACGCGGTCCTTGAAGGAGAGCAGATCGGGGAGTTCGTGTAGAAGTTGGCGAACCGCAGTCCTTCCGACGCCAGGCGGTCGATCTGGGGCGTCTTCACCTCGCCATTGCCGTAGCATCCGAGGTCGGAACACCCCATGTCATCGATCAGGACGTGAACGATGTTCGGTGCTGCGGCCGTTACCTGGCCGTTCAGGGCCAGCAGAAGCAGACAGACGAGGAGTGGGAGGCGCATCAAGACAGGCACAGCAGTGTTTCCCGGTCGGCGCGAGGCAGGGAGGGTGTCGACGCGACAGTCGCGAAGGCACGGTGCTTCACTGTAGGGTTCAGGGAGCGAACCGCAATCACCGCGCTCGATGAACGGCATCAGTGATGGTCGGCGGTTCGATGAATTCCCACTCTCCCGGAATCACACCCCGTCGCCATGCCGCCTGCGGAACACTCGGAATGGAACTGGATCGACGATGTCCGTCGCAGGGCGGGGAGCGGTCCGCGGGTGGCCATCGGCATTGGAGATGACACGGCGCTGCTCAAAACGTCCACGGCGACCCTGGTGACCACGGACATGCTGATGGACGGCGTTGATTTCGTCGTCGGAGAGACACCTGCAGACCTGATCGGCCGAAAGTGTCTCGCGGTCAACCTGAGCGACATTGCGGCGATGGCCGGCCGGCCGACGGGAGCGGTCGTCAGCCTTGCGTTGCCGCGTCGCGGCGGCCGCGCACTCGCAGAGGGGCTGTATGACGGGCTTCTTCGTCTCGCACAGGAGTCGGGCTGTCCGATCGTCGGGGGCGACACCAATTCCTGGGACGGGCCACTCGTCGTGAATGTGGCCGTCCTGGGGGAGCCAACGGGGAGGGGGGCTGTGACGCGGGCGGGAGCGCGGCCGGGCGACCGGGTGTTTGTGACCGGCCCGGTTGGCGGAAGTCTTCCCTCGCTCCGTCACTGCACGTTTCGCCCCCGACTCTCAGAGGCCCAGGCCCTGCATCAGTGCGTCGAATTGCACGCCATGCTCGATCTCAGCGACGGATTGTCCTCGGACCTGTTTCACATTGTCGAAGCGAGCCAGGTTGGAATCGAACTCGATGCCGGGGCGATCCCGATTCACGACGATGTGGCCCCGGGACAGCCTCACGCCGACCGCCTCAACCACGCGCTTTCCGACGGAGAAGACTTCGAGTTGCTGTTCTGCGTCAGCGAAGAGGATGCTCAAACGCTGCTGTCGCAGCCGCCCGGTGGAGTTGAACTGTATTCCATTGGCCGATGCGTTCCTGAGCCTGGCGTCTGGCTGCTCGGCGCCGACTCGCGTCGCCCCCTGGGCCGAGGCGGCTGGGAGCATCGGTTCACGTAATGCTTGTCCCCTGCGGCGATTTGCTTACTGTGCGGTGATCTTCACCGTCTGACCTGTATTGGAACGCGATCATGGGGTTCGAGAAGGAACTGGCAACCGCTCTGGAAGCGGTTCGCGAAGCGAGCGAAATCTGCCGCAAGGTGCAGAAGGAGATCGCCGGATCGTCGCTGGAGAAAGACGACCGCAGTCCCGTCACGATCGCGGATTTCGCCAGCCAGGCGGTGGTCTGCCGGATCCTGACGGATGCATTTCCGAACGACCCGATCATCGGCGAAGAGACGGCGGCCGACCTGCTCAGCGACGAGCGGCGGCCGTTCCTTGACCGGGTTGTCGGGTTGTTGACGCCGGCCAATCCGGGCGTGCACGCGGAGACCGTCTGCGGCTGGATCGACGCCGGACGGGGGGACGGCGGCGACCGCTTCTGGACGCTCGACCCGATCGACGGCACGAAGGGGTTCCTGCGGGGCGAGCAGTACGCGGTGTCGCTGGCGCTGATCGTCGATGGGCAGATCGTGGTGAGCCTCCTGGGGTGCCCGAACCTCTCGGCCGAAGATGGCTGGGATCGCGACACGGGCTGCCTGTTCTCGGCGGTTCGCGGAAAAGGGGCAACGCTGCGACGGCTCGACGGCTCGAACGAGACGAAGCCGGTCCGCGTCAGCGGAACGGGCAAGGCATCAGCCGCAAGGTTCTGCGAGAGTGTCGAATCGGGGCATAGCGCCCACGGGCGCTCGTCGCAGATTGCCGCGCTGCTGGGAATCGAGTCCACGCCTGTCCGGCTCGACAGCCAGGCGAAGTATGGCGTCGTGGCCCGGGGCGAGGCGGATGCCTATCTCCGCCTGCCGACGAAGGCCGGTTACCGCGAGAAGATCTGGGATCACGCTGGCGGCGTGCTGGTCGTGGAAGAGGCGGGCGGCAAAGTCTCCGACGTCGATGGCAAGCCGCTCGAGTTCACTCATGGCCGCGAACTGTCCGCCAATCGCGGCGTCATCGTCAGTAACGGCCTGATTCACGACGCTCTGCTGGAGGCCGTCGCCAGGACGGCCTGAAAATAAGCCACGGAATACACGAAATCCGCGGAGGACGCGGAAAGACAACGTCTGAACGTTCTTTCCGTTTCATCCGACCTTTCCGTGGTCCCCTCCTTTGTTTCGGGAACGGATCAATGACTGTCAGTCGCCACATCCAGCCAATTGCCGTAGCGATTGCAATGCTTGCCGCGATGGCCAGTGGTTCTCGCGCGGCCGATCGTCCGCCGAACGTCGTTCTGATCGTCAGCGACGACCAGGGGTACAACGACCTCGGGCTCACCAATCCGGAAGTCATCACGCCCGCGCTCGACCGGATTGCGCGGGAAGGCGTTCGGCTGACCAGTTTCTACGTCGCCTGGCCGGCCTGCACTCCCTCCCGCGGGGCCCTGCTCACCGGACGCTACCCGCAGCGGAATGGCATCTACGACATGATCCGTAACGAAGCCCCGGACTATGGTCACAAATACTCCGCGGCCGAGTACGAGGTCACCTTCGAGCGGATCGGCGGGATGGACACTCGCGAAGTGCTGCTGCCGGCGGTGTTGAAAACGGCCGGCTATCAGAGCGCGCTGTACGGGAAGTGGGACCTCGGGACGCTGAAGCGATTCCTCCCTTTGCAGAAAGGCTTCGACGACTTCTACGGCTTCGTGAACACGGGGATCGACTACTTCACGCACGAGCGGTATGGCGTCCCCTCGATGTATGCCGGCAACGAGCCGACGACGAAGGATCAAGGAACCTACTGCACCGACCTGTTCCGCGACCGGGGCGTCGAGTTCATCCGTCAGAATCGCGACCGGCCATTTTTCCTCTACTTGCCGTTCAACGCTCCCCACAGTGCGTCCAACCTCGATCCGGTCATCCGCTCTTCCGCGCAGGGCCCGGATGAATTCAAGAAGAAGTTCCCGCATCTGAAGGACGACACCCAGCCCGGGAAGTCGCGTGGCAAGGAAGCGATCGTCGCGACTCCTTCGAAACGAAAGCTGGAATATCTGTCGGCGCTCGCCTCGATGGATGCCGCGATCGGCCGGGTGCTCGAGACGCTCGATGAACTCAAGCTGGCCGACAACACACTGGTGTTGTTCTTCTCCGACAATGGGGGATCGGGCCAGGCAAGCAACGGCCAGTTGCGAGGGCACAAATCGCAGATGTTCGAAGGGGGGATTCGCGTGCTTGCGTTGGCCCGTTATCCCGGCGTGATCAAGCCGGGCACGTCGTCGGACGAGTTCCTGACCAGTCTCGAAGTGTTCCCGACGGTCACCAGGCTGTGCGGCGCGCCAAACCCGGCGGGCGTCACGCTGGATGGTTTCGACATGCTTCCGGTGCTGAGGGGAAGTGCGCCATCGCCGCGGACGGAGATGTTCTGGCAGCGACGGGATCATTCCGCGGCCCGCATCGGCGAATGGAAATGGATTCGCCTGGGCGAGCGCGAAATGCTGTTCAATCTTGCCCGTGATCTCGAAGAGAAGAACGACCTGCTCAAAGCCGAGCCCGAGAAAGCCGCTGAGTTGAGGGCGAAGTTCGCAGACTGGAAGAAGACGATGGACGCGGCCGAGCCTCGGGGGCCGTTCCGCGATTTCTGAGAGATCTTTCTGAACGGGCGGTGACATGACGTTGATGCCCATGCCGGCCGGCGGTGATGTTCCCGGCATCGATGCGGACGCCGAACGTGGACGCTTCATGCTGATGCTGGCCGCGACTGCGGCCTTCCTTGTCGCGTCGTGGCACACGTTTCACGAACTTCGCTACTTCGTATCCGGTCAACAGGCCGTCGCGACGGTCCAGCGGGTCAATCGCGTTGTCGAACCGGGACGACGCTCGCGGGAGTACCTGCGTGTCGAAGCCGAGTTCGAAGATCGCGGCGGGGCGCGGCGTGCGGCCGTGCTGCGGGCACCGCTCGATTCCGGGATCAGCGACGGCCAACGCGTCGACATTGAATTCCTGCCGTCCGATCCGGATCGGGTGCGGATCAAAGGAGACCGGAACGTCGCCTGGATGGCCGTATTCGCCGTTTCAACTGCGTGGATGACGCGGACGCTCGTGCGGCTCGTGCGGGAGTCGCGACGTCCCATCCCGTCGTCGCGTGGGCGACGTTCGTCCCGGTGAGGCCCGCTCGTTAGGATCATTCCGTCCTCACGTTCCCCCGGAGGTTGTCATGCGAACGGCGTTCGTGTTCTGGCTTGCCCTGGGTTCATTGCTGTCGGCCGCTCCCCCGAACCTTCGGGAGCAGAAGGTTCGGGCCGACAAGGCCAAAGTCGAAGCCGAAGGGTTCTGGATCTACAACGATCTCGAGAAAGGCTTCGCACAGGCGCGCGCGACCGGGAAGCCGCTGGTTGTCGTGCTGCGGTGCATTCCTTGCGAGGAATGCGTGAAGCTGGATGATGAACTGGTCGACACCGATCCGGTGATCAAGCCGCTGCTGGAAAAATACGTGTGCGTTCGAATCGTCGGGACCAACGGACTCGACCTGTCGCTGTTCCAGTATGACACCGACCAGTCGTTCGCGGTGTTCCTGCTCAATGCCGACAAGACCATCTACGGCCGATTCGGAACACGCTCGCACCGTACCGAGTGGGTGGGGGACGTTTCGCTGACCGGCATGGCAAAAGCCCTCGCGAGGGGGCTTGAACTGCACGCGGCCTTTCCGGGGAACCGGGAATCGCTGGCCGGCAAACGAGGCCCCGCGACGGAATTCGCCTCTCCCGAGCAGTACCCCGCTCTCAAGGAAAAATACACCGCAACGCTGAATTACGAAGGGAACGTTGTTCAGAGCTGCATTCACTGTCACCAGATCGGCGACGCCCAGCGCGAGTTGTACTGGAAATCGGGGAAGCCCGTTCCGGAATCGGTCATGTTCCCGGCCCCGCATCCTTCGGTTGTCGGGCTGACGCTCGATCCCAGGGAGTGTGCCACGGTGCTCAGCGTCGAACCCGGGAGCGCGGCCGCGACGGCCGGCATTCAGCCCGGTGACGCCATCGTTTCGCTCGCCGGCCAGCCGCTGGTTTCCATCGCGGACGTTCAGTGGGTGCTGCATCGCACTCCCGCGGAAGGGGGGACGATCAAGGCCGAGCTGCAGCGCGGCGGCAAGATGGTGCCCGCGACGCTGACTCTTCCGGCGGGGTGGAAGCGGGCGGGAGATATTTCCTGGCGAGTCACGTCGTGGGGCCTGCGCCGCATGACGCTGGGGGGCATGCGGCTCGAGCCTCTCGGTGAGTCGGAACGCGAGTCGCAGGGGATCGCGAAGGGGCAGACGGCGCTGCGCGTCATCGGACTCGGTAAGTACGGCGCGCACGCGACCGCCCTGAAGGCCGGTCTGAAGGAGGGGGATGTGATCGTCGCTTACGACGGCGAGACCGCTCTCGAGCGCGAGGCGGACGTCTTCTGGCACGCGGTGTCGAAACGGCATCCGGGCGACAAAGTCGCCATCAAGGTGACACGGGTCGGCCAGCCGATGGAGTTCACGATTCCGCTGCAGGAATAGCCAGCGATTCCAGGTCGGCCTCGAGCATCTTCCGCTCTTCAGGATCGGTGACCAGTTCCAGGAGCTGGCGCGCCTCGTCGAGGTGGCGCGTCACGGCCGGTTCGTGATGCAGGACGTGCCCGGCGCGGGCCAGTGCTTCGTGCGCGTAGGCCATGTAGAACGGCGGTTCGCCGGTCGCATGCAGGGCGGCGCGTGCGGCGAACCGACGGGCTTCGAGTCCATTTCCAAGCATTGCCTGGACCCGCGACACCAGCCAGTAGCCGACCGCCAGGTTGCGCGGACGGCAGTCTTCCCGCCGGGACCAGTGCCAGAGAGAGGCGACGGCCGAATGCAGCATTTCGTCGTTCTCGGCCGACGTGCGGTCGGGCTTGTCAAGCAGTTCCCACGCCCGGTTGAAGCACGCCGGAGCGAAGTGCAGGTGGGCGGCGGCGACGTCGATGGAAGTGGAAGTCATGACCAGCTCGAACTGCCGACGGGTTGGAAGACGACTTGTTTGCGGGAGGCCGCGACGCAGTGTAGCGTGGCGCAGGTCCGTTGCCCGGCTGGAGAGCCTTTGCGTCCAGGTCTCTCCCGAACCTCCGGCGCTGCACCAGCCGAGTGAAGATCCATGAGCGTCTCCGTCGAACGCTGGGGCACGTCTGAAGATGGCCGCGATTGCCTGCTGTTCACCATCACGGGGGCGAACGGACTGAGTGCGAAGGTCACCAACCAGGGGGCCGCGCTGGTCGAGGTGAACGTGCCGGACAAATCCGGCAAGCTGGCCAACGTCAACGTGCGGCACGCCCAGTCGAGCGACTACACGTTGAACCCAGGTTCGCTCGGCGCCATCTGCGGCCGGTACGCCAATCGGATCCGCGGCGCGAAGTTCACGCTCGATGGCAAGGAATATCACGTCACCGCCAACAGCGGAAAGAACCATATCCACGGCGGAAAGATCGGTTTTAACAAGCGCATCTGGAGCGGTTCGGCCACGGACGCGGGTGATGGCGTCGTTCTTCGTTACCGCGCGGCAGACGGTGAGGAAGGCTATCCAGGCAACATCGATGTCGAGGTGACGTACAGGCTCACCGCCGATGGCGAACTGCGGATGGAATACGCCGCCACGAGCGACCAGCCGACCGTCCTCAATCTCACGAACCACGCCTACTGGAACCTGTCGGGCTCAGGTTCCGGGCCGATTCTCGATCACGAAATGCAGATCTCCGCGGACCGCTACTGCCTCGCGGACGAAACCGGCACGGTCACCGGCGAGGTCAAACCGGTCGCCGATACGTCGTTTGATTTCACCAATCCCCGTCCGATCGGTCTGCACATCGGCGAAGTCGGGAAGGGCTACGACCACTGCTACCTGGTCAACGGCGAGCTCGGAAAGCTCAGGCCCTGTGCGAAAGTCCGCGATCCGAAATCGGGCCGCGTGATGGAAGTTCTCACGACTGAACCCGGCGTGCAGTTCTACACGGCCAACAACCTGAAGCCCGAGCAGTCGCCCCACCAGCAGCCGCAGACGTCGTTCTGCCTCGAGTGCCAGCACTGCCCGGACAGCCCGAATCATGCTCATTTTCCGTCGACGGTGCTGAGGCCGGGGGAGAGCTACCGACAGACGACGGTGCACCGGTTCAGCACGGACATGTGACGAAAGAGACTGAAGTCGTCACGTCACCCCACTTCCTGCATGGGCCTCGTCCGTGGCTCTGGAAGTCTCCGGCCTTCACGCTCGATTTGATCAATCACTTCATCGACGATTTCGCACAGATCTGCATAGAGCTTCACGGGATCGTCGCCGTGGATTCCAGTCATCAGGTCAGGGCAGCGACCGAGATAGACCCCGTCTTCGTCGCTCCATTCCACCCATTTGTGATAGCGATCAGCGGCTTTCATTGATCGACTCGATTGCTCGGGCCACCTGCTTTTCCTGGTACGGCTTCGCATCGTCGCCGTCGTGTCCACTGCTTGTAACGATCCCCTCAAAGTCCGGGTGGCTGAACTGTCGATGTCAGCCTTTTCCGCCTCCTTGCGCAAGCTGGAAGTTCGCGTGCAGGAGTTCGCGAACGAGCTCGCGGATCTTTCTCGGCATCACAATGCTCGACTGAACCCGAGGGGAGCGTCGTCACGGTCTCCTGTTACCTGACATCCACCGCCTTCGAGGTCCTGATGCTCTCGGCCTCGGCGTGGCACAGCTTGAGGGCGTCGAGGGCCAGCTGGCCCGACAGAATCGGCGACTCGTCGCCCGTCTCGATGGCGTTGCAGGCCGTCTGGATTTCGTCCGCGAAGGCCGAGCACCATTCGGATCCGCCGCCGGGTTCAGGATTCGTGACCGCGCCGTCGTTGGTGATCAGCGTGAGCGGCCGATTGACGACCCATTCGTCTCCGTAGGTCCCGGCGTCGAATTCGATCGTCGCCTGCTCGAGGATGATCGAGTAGCCATGGGCGAATTTGAGTCCTGCGGCCGCGATGCCGCCGCTCGTGCAGCTCACCGTCATCTCGGGGTCGTCGAACAGGTATTGCGAGCAGACGTGGTTCACGAGGCCGTCGACCAGGATGCCGCGCGAGTAGACCTGCTTCGGCGTCCCGCACAGGAGGCCGATGAAGTGATTGTCGTGAATATGGAGGTCGATCCCCCAGCCGCCGAGCTTCCGGAAATCGGCGATGTCCTTTGACCAGTCGGGCGGGGCGATCACCCGGCGGAACGTTGCCGACTTGAGCTTGCCGTACATGCCGCTGCGAACGATGTCCGCGGCGTAGCGGAACTCGGCGTGGAACGGCAGCACGTGCGCCACCATCAGCAGCTTGCCCGCCTTCTTCGCGGCGTCGACCATCCGCTGACCGGCGGCCGTTTCGATCGCGATCGGTTTTTCAACCAGCACATGCTTTCCGGCCGCCAGCGCTTCGAGGGCGACTTTTTCGTGCTGGTCCGTCGGCAGGCAGATGTCGACGAGCTGCACGCGGGGGTTCTTCAGCAGATCTTGGTAGTCGCTGTGACAGTCGACCCCATTGAGATCGGTGAGGGAGTCGCCGCGGGGGCCGAAGTTGCCCTGGATGCTGGACCAGTCGCCCTGGAGCTTCTTCGGATCGCGAGTGGCGATCGCGACGACCTCGGCGTTTCCGGCCCGTTTGGCGCCTTCGAAATGCGTCATGCCCATGAAGCCGACGCCGATGATTCCGATCCCTACGCTCATTGCTGCCTGATCCCGTTGGTGGCGCCCGCGGGCGCCCGTGACTGAACTCGATCGGGCAATTGTGAATGCTCGAATCGTGGCAGGAAAGTCACTGCCTTCGATTCCTGCCGGCCTGAGCGCCGTTACTGTGGAATCTGGGCCTGGGACCGGAAGTTTCGGCCGCGCTCGATCAGGGAGCCCGGATTTTCTGAATCGGGGCTCGAGGGGACCAGCCGGTAGTTGAAGACGTGGCGGTCCGTGATGTGCGTCAGCGCAAAGTTGTCCGAGAAAAACTCGAACGGGAAGATCTGGTACCAGGGCGTGCGCTGCGGCTGCTCGACGGCCAGGGTCTGGTAGCCGGGTTTGGAGAGCGTGATGTTCCGGGTACCGTAGTAGGTGAAGTCCATCGAGACCGGCGTGACGCCAATTCGCTGGCCGTCTACCTCCACCAGGGCGCCCGGCGGGTCCGAGATCACCGTAAACCGACGGCTGACGCAACCCGACCCGGCCGCGATCAGGATCGCGGCGACGAGCGACAGGCGGACGGCGACGGGGGACATGAAATCGGGGTCAAGCTTGGGTGGGAAGCGTGGAATCGGCGGCTTTTACCTCAACCTCGGCTTGGGCGGGAAGATGAGGTTTGCCACCCGTGAGGCCGCGACTGGGCGTTTCGACTCCTGTTGGGGAGTGTGGGCAAGCTGCGCAATTGCTCCGGCATTTCCTAACCAGGGCTGGGCGGGCGGTTTGACGTGCGTGGAAACGCGTCGAAGCACTCAAGTTTCGGCCGCCTGGCTCACGGGTCAGGTTTAGATTTGCCTGTCGGTCGCCTGCACGGCGTCCACGAGCAGACGCCCGTGGAATGCCAGGGCCACTGATGCCGCCGTGTCGGGTCGCCGGCGGTCGACGTGATTGCCGGAGAGGTCGTTCATGGACCACCGTCATCGCTATTTCCAAGAGGTTGACGTGTCGAGAACCAAGCCATTCCTGTTTGGCCTTATCCTCGGGGCCGGACTGTCGTTTATCGCGCTGCGGTATCACGTCGTTCGCTACAGCGAAGGCTTCATGCTGGTCCCCCGGACCGACCAGCCACCGATCCGCAGCGCGTATGCGGACGTGCGTGAATGGGGGACTGCCATGTGGAAGCAATACCCCGAGCTGGCCGCGGCCCTCGTCGCCGACGGGCAGGCCAAGCTGGTGGCGGATTCGTTGACGGACGATCTCCTGGGGCGCGCCACGGGAGACAATGCCGAATCGTTCGACCTGCTTCCTGACGAGCAGGCGGCGGCTCCGAAGAGCCCGGCCCCGGAAGGGGGCAAGACGGCTCCGTCTCCGATTCGACTGACTCCGGCCGCGAGCGAGCGCCGCGTCGCGCCGGAACGTCCGGCGCGGTTGTCGCAGCCCGCGGACGTCACCGCCCCGCGCGTGTCGATGGAGACGGCGAGTTCCGTCCCGGCCGACCAGTCGGCTGTCCGGGTCCGCTCGGCTTTGGAGACACTGTTCGCCCCGTACGGCGCGGCGGGATCCGGTGCCCCGGCTGCTGCTGCGGAAAGCGCGCCGTCATCCCCCGGGGCGCGTTCCTCAGTCCCGGTTCCCGCTGCGGAGCCGACCGACCGCGTCCTGGACCTGAAAGACATCGAAATCGACCTCGGACCCGCTCGGCAGGTGATTCCTGCCAGCTCGATTCCCCACCAGGCCGCCTCGGCCGGTCTGTTCTCGCCTCGGCGGGTGTACGACGCTGCAAAAGTCGCCGCTTCTCCTACCCAACCCGCATCAGGGACAGCAGTTTCGACCGCTCCGACGTATCAATTTCCGTTGAAGTGAATCATTGACAGGTCATCTGCCGACACGTCTAATCCATGAAGATTCGATGGCGGCGTGTAGGGATGAGGCACACCGTCTGACTTATTGCGCCACGAGGGGCCGAATGATGCGAGCCGCTCTGGTGGGTAAACGCCATCGAAACCAACCCCTGCGCGATTGGAGCGAGTAGCGTATGAAGCGATTTTCGATGTTTGTTCTGGCGATCGTCGCGATCGCGGCCACGGGACTGATGGCGCCGGAACGGGCTCAGGCCCGGTTGCAGTACTTCAAGGCCTTCAAAGAGACCTACACGAAGCTCGACCAGGCCAAGGTCGATGAATCGAAGTGCGGCATCTGCCATGGCGGGGAAAAGGGAGCCAACAAGAAGAAGCTCTCGAAGTACGCCCAGGAGTTCGGCACGGCCGTCGGCGGAAAGAACGTCAAGGACGAACCCAAGATCAAGGAAGCCCTCAAGACGGCCGAGTCGAAGGACGCCGGTGAAGGCAAGACCTATGGCGACCTCCTGAAGGATGGCAAGTTCCCGGCCGCCGCAGAGTAATCCGCGACGCGTCGCTGCAGTCACCGAGACCGCCTTCATAAAGAAGGCGGTTTCTTTTTTTATCCCGACCGAAAAGCTGCCCCTTTAGAGCACTTCCACAGTTGCTTTTCAGAGGGATGATAGGGGAAAGGATTTCTCAAGTGGTTGGCTCAATCAAGGAAGAGTCATGCCCACCCCCTACTCAATGGATTTGAGGCGACGTGTCGTGGCCGAAGTCGACCGCGGCTCTCCGCCGGCCGAAGTCGCCCGGCGATTTCAGGTCACTGAACGAACCATCTGGAACTGGCTCGCGCTTCGCAAAGAGACTGGCCAGATCACTCCCCGGCAGGGAGATGTCGGCCCGGAGTGCGTTCTGGAACCGCATCGGGAGCGGATTTTCAAAAGCGTCCAGGACGACCCCGGCCTGACGCTCGCCCAAAGGCAACGCCAACTCGGTCTGCCGGGCTGCGCGACCACTCTGTGGAATGCGCTTCGGCGCTGGGGAATCACTCTCAAAAAAAGTGCTCAAAGCTGCTGAACAACAGCGGCCGGATGTGGCTCAGAAGCGCCGCTGGTGGAACATCCTGGTGCAGTCGAAAGCCTGTCGCCGTCTGGTGTTCTTCGACGAAACCGGGGCCGACACGAAGATGACGCGACGCTATGGCTGGGGACCAAAATCACGCCGGGTCGTGGACCATGTCCCTCAAGGGCATTGGAAAACGACGACGTTCGCAGCGGCGCTCAGGGCCAGCGGAGTGATTGCTCCCCTGGTGCTGGATGGCCCGATGGATGGGGAATGCTTTCTGGCTTACGTCCGTCAGTTCCTGATCCCGGCGCTGGAGCCGGGAGACTTGGTGGTCATGGACAACCTCAGCAGCCACAAGCAGAGCGCGGTGGGTGACGCGATTCGACAGGCCGGGGCTGAGGTGTACTACCTGCCGCCGTACTCACCCGATCTCAACCCGATCGAGAAGTTGTTCTCGAAGTTCAAGACGCTTTTGCGGACGAGCGCTGAACGGACGACAGAAGGACTCTGGAACCGGATCGGAGTGCTGGTGGACGAGTTCACTCCGAGCGAATGCCTGAACTACATCCGTTCCTGCGGATACACTGCACACGAATCATGAAGTTGCTCTAGTACCAGACTCGCAGGCCGGCGACTCCCGTCGGGATATCGACTCCTTCGACATTCAAGTAGTCGAATCCGGTGTAGATCTCGAAGCGTTCGATCAGGGCGCCCACGGTTGTCCGGCTGCGGAAGAAACTGGCGCCTCCCAACCCGCCGAGGTCGATCGACGACGACACGACCAGCGGCTTCGCCGGGAACCAGTCTGCTCCATAGGTGAAATTGAAGCCGGCGTCGAAGTCGCCGTGATCTTCGAGCCAGTTGAAGCCCAGGCCGGTGTAGAACAGGGCCGTTTCGCTCTGGGCAAACCGGAAGACGACATTCGCGTCTCCCAGAGTCATGTCGTCGCGGCCGCCCGGAACGCGCTCATTCAGGTTCGTCCACGACGCGTCGATCCCGAACCGATTCCGGTGTTCGAGCTGGAGTCGGCCGCTGAGAGTGAACAGGTCATCGAAGTTGCCGCCGGAGTCGATCGAGAGTCGCCCGGCCCACTCGCGACTGGAGTCGGGGGATTCGGTCAGCGTCACGTAGCCTTTCGGATTGGACTGGTAGGGAGCGCCGTCGAATGCAGCATCCCGTTCGTACTGGTCGTCGGTGAACACGATCGGCAGCGTGAACGGGCTGGTCACGACCCGAAGGGTGATCCAGGTCGCCACGTCGCCGAAGAGTCCGTCGTCTTCATCGTCGCATGAAGAGGAGGAGTTTCCTCCCTGGTCGGAGCCGCCGCCGCTCGAAGACTCGTTCACTTCGCCTCGCACTCTGCCGAGAATGCCGGCCGCATCGACGTTGGAGCGTCCGCTGATGGAGGCGGCGACGACGATCACAATCAGCCAGCGCCCTGCCATTCCAGCCCTCGGCAGCAGTTGGAGATCTTTCGTCTCACGTGCCCAATGTCGAGGGGGGAACATAGGCCGAATGCGAACATCGCGGCAAGATGAGCGCGGATCCCCGCATCCGGAGTGCGTGAGATGGTTGCGAGGCTTTTATCTGCGGAACAGGAACTCGTTTGAGTTCACCAGCGCCCAGGCGAGGTCTTCCAGCACGATGCGGCGATCGGGGACGCTGCCGAGCTTTGCGCTCGCGGCCCGAAACTCCGCGTCGGAGGGCTCGCGGCTGAGGGCCGACCAGTAGAGTTCGCGCACGATGTCGCTGTCGGAGCGTCCCTCGGCCAGCCAGCGGCCGATGCTGTTGTTCTTCGTCACGAGCATCGAGTCGAGCACGGGGCCGCTCACGAGTTGGAATGTCTGCGCCAGCGTGGGGGCTGTCACGCGTTCACATTCGCATGATTGCTGACGGGCCGGTTTGCCGAACGTCGTGAGCAACTGCTCGCCCATGGTGGAGGTCCGTCCCCGGCGGACACTGGCCCCCGTTCCGGCCAGTTCGCCGGCGGTCGTGCCGGCCGGGTAGCCGGTGAACTCCAGAGGCGAGCCAAGCACCTGGACGAGCGCATCGGCCATCGCCTCGGCGGCGATCCGCCGCGGCGGGACATGTGAATAGTTCAGTTCGTCGCGTGCGTTCGCATCATTGGTTTCGGACGCCAGCTGGTAGGTGGCGGAGTTCATGACCAGGCGGATCATCGGCTTCAGCCGGAAGCCGCTGGTGCGAAACTCCTGCGTCAGCCATTCCAGCAGTTCCGGATGCGACGCCGGATTGGTGAGCCGGAAGTCGTCGATCGGGTCGACGAGTCCGCGTCCGAGGAGGTGGAACCAGATGCGGTTCACCTGGGCCTGCGCGAAGTAGGGATTGCCGTCGGCCACGACCCAATCGGCCAGTTCATCGAGTCGGTCGGCCGTGACTGGCAGGGCGGCCTCGTGCTCATCGAGCATTCGCGGCGCGCGGGGCTCGCCCGTGCGCGGGTCTTTGACGTCGCCGGTCCTGGGAACGAAGACGACCTGCTCGCCATCGAACTCGTGCTTGTCGTTGGTGTCCCGCCGGCGGTTCTCGAGAACCTTGTAGTCGACGCGGGAAAATGCGTTCGTCCAGGCGTAGTAGTCGTTTTGGGTCCAGCGATCGAACGGGTGGCTGTGGCACTTGGCGCACTGCAACCGCACGCCGAGAAACAGCTGGGCCGTGGTTTCGGCGCGCGTGAAGGGATCTCTCAGGGCCCGGTAGTAGTTCGACGCCGGTTCGGAATAAGTGCTGCCTCGCGACGAGAGAAGCTCGCGGGCCATTTCGTTCCAGGGACGGTCGACCGTCATCTGGATCTTGAGCCAGGTGTTGAAATTGTCGACCCCCTTGCGGTCGAGTGTCCGCTCTTCGTTCCGCAGGAGGTCGGACCACTTGAGGGCCCAGGTCTGTGCGAACTGCGGCCGGTCGAGCAATTCCTCGACAAGCTTTGACCTCTTCCCGGGATCGTTCGACTGCACGAAGCGGCGTGCTTCCTCGGCCGTGGGGATCGTTCCGCACAGATCGAGCGTGGCCCGCCGGATGAAAGCGGTGTCGTCGCTGAGCGGCGCGGGTGGCAGATTCAGCGATTTCAGTTTTCCGAAGACCAGCTCGTCGATGCGGTTTCGCGGCGGCGTGCTTTGCCAGGGGGCGCTGGCAGGGCGGATGAACGCGAGGCGCACCGGGACCTGCTTGTCGAGGTAGCGGACGACGACGGTCACTTCTCCCGGCTGAGTCGGCGTGACGCGTCCGGCCTCGGTGATTTCGACGATCGGTTGTGATGGCTCATAACAGGCCCAGCGCGTCACGTCGTCCTGCGTCCCATCCGAGAGGGTGGCCATCACCTTGAGCTGCGCGTGTTTCACCGGCTCCGTGACGATCGCGTCGCGCGGTTCGACGTCGAGCGAGACGACGCGCAGGGCTTTTTCGGCATCGTCCCGCGCGCCGGCGGCGATCCAGTTGAGGAAGACCTGGTATTCCGGGGAATCGACGGCGAAACGCAGGCCGCCTTCGTGGGCGACCTGCATCGTCGGCTTGCGGAGCAGCAGGCTTTCGGCGGGAGCGAGCACATTCACGCGGCGGCTGGTGACTTCCCTCGTCAGCACCTTGTAATCGCCGGCGGGATCTTCGCCGCGGAGCGAGATTTTGAATCCCCCTTTGCCGTTGGCGTTGCCGTGGCAGGTCCCGAGGTTGCAGCCTGCCCTTGAGAGCGCAGCCATCACGTGGCGGCGGAATGACGGTTCTTGACCGGTCGATGTGGTCGACGACAGCAGGATCGCTGCGACCACCGACAGGCAGGTTCCGGCACGGAGCATAGGGCTGGCCAGGGAGGGAGGACTTCAGGCGGGACCGGAGACAGGCGAGGCATGTCTCCAGCATGGGAAGTGTAACCACGGCTGTCGGGGGAGTCACGGAAATGTCAGGCAAGGGGCCCGAGGAGGGGCAATGATTTTGGTGGGGCGGAGGCCGGAATCGGGCGTCGCTCCGGAACCTTCGCGAGACCGCCGGCTGACGCAGCCACGTCACTCGCGCTCTGGCCGTCAATTCCCGTGCGACGGCACGGGGGCCGCGTTACCATGTCTGTCGAGATTCCTCGGCCGTCCCTTCCGTGAGTCCGGTCCCGCGCGAATGTCGTTCTTCCGTCGTCGTCCGCTGTTCACTGCACTGCTGTCAGCCGTGCTGTCCTGGATCGTGGCGGGGTGGTGGTGGGGGCCTGTGCAGTCGTACTCGTTCCAGTTGGCGCCCGCGGAGTGCTGCAGCGTCCTGGGACTCGCGGAAGATGGAGCGCTGATCGGGGCCGAGCGGGCGCCGCACACGGCCAACTGGACCGTGTGGAAGCGGCAATTCCCCGACGGCGGGCGCGAGGAGATCTGGCACACGACCGGGATGCGCAAAGAGGCTCCGGATGATGTGGCGTTCCGGATTCAACCCGGCGGACGGTGGCTGTTCGTCACCAAGCTGGGGACGCATGTGGGCCAGCATGACGACTCGATCATCGATCTCCGCACCGGGAAGGTGTCCGCGGGCGACGATGACGGCATGCGGTGGGTCACACCGGACGGCGCAAGGCTGTTGACGGATGACGGTCTGGACGGAATCCGGGTGAACGATTTCGAGACGGGGCGCGAAATCGGCCGCGTGGAAGGGGGCTGGATCAACGCGATGAGTCCTGACGGCAAGTGGGTTGCCGCGGAGACGGAAGGGGTGCTTCGACTGTGGACGCTTTCAGACGAGGGGCCGAGGCCGACGGAGATGACCTGTCCCGTCGCCCCCGTTCCCGGATCGCGACTCGGCGTGCTGAATGACGGCGACCATCAGTCGACCTGCCAGTTCTCCAGCGACTCGAGTCGCTTTCTCGTGTTTGGCACCCACCGGCTGGACGTGTTCGACGTGGAGGCCGGGAAGCAGATCGCGGAGCAGCTCGATCCGTCTCCGATCGCGGTCTCCAGCGACGGAACGCGGGCCTACGAAGCGAACGGGCATGTGCTCGACACGGTCTCCGGAAAGACGATTGTCGATTCCTCGGGCTGGCGGAACGATATCACGGGCGTGCGTGCCCAGCCCGACGGATGGTTTGTGAGTCAACGGAGCCAGATGTCATGGTGGGGGCGCGGGCTTCCTGGCGCGCAGTTCCGGATCGGCCCGTACACCATCGCGATTTCGGCCGACAACTCTCTGCCGAATGTCGGTTGCGACATCATGCAGGCGGAAACCGGCCGGCGTCTGATGCTTCCGCAGTGGTTTCTGCCGTCGACGCTGACGCCCGGGGGGAGCCGCGAGGAATGGTCGCTGTACACGCATCCGGAGCGACTGGCGTTCCACAATGAGGAATCCGGGCTTGTCCGCGTGCTGGAGATGCCTCCAGTCGACACGACGATGCACCGATTGCTGATGGCGCTGGCCGTGTTTGCCGTCCCGGGCTGGTGGTGCTGGCGGAATCGCGGGCGTTAAAGGTGGGCCAGGCTGGAAAGAAGTTAGTTGACGCCTCTGAGGCAGGTGGATACGTTTGTTGAGACAGAGTCTCAGGTTCACGGCAATGACCGCTACCAAAGTCCTCGCCAACTCCACCATCTGCCGCTGTTTCGGCGTCCGCGAATCGCAGATTCGCGATGCCGTGGCCGTGTATGGCTGTGAGACGGTGAAAGAAGTTTCCGCCGCGACCGACGCTGGCCGCGGATGTACTGTCTGTCACTGCAAGATCCGGCAGATGATCGCCGACTATCAGCGCGAACGGGCCGACGCCGCGGCGACCGTCGCTGACGCGTCCGAGTCGCTCTGAACGCCGGGTTGCTGAAGTGAAAGACCGCCAGTTGACACCGGCGGTCTCGTCGTGGCTGACTGGTCGTCACCGGTCGCGTGTTCCAGCCCGGCTGTTTCAGCGGCCTTGTTTCAGCGACGCCGGCTTGATTCCCGGATCGAATCCATTGTTCCGGAACTTCAGTCCCTTGTAGTCGCCCACGAAATCGACCTTCGATTTCGCCGGGATCGTCTCCTCAAGACCGAGGGCCCAGAAGCAGGCGTTCACGCTCATGCGGCGGAGTCCTTCGTTCTCGAAGTCTTCGCCGCCGGCGATCGTGCTCGTGAAGATCCGGGCCTTCTTTCCTTCCGCCGCGTCAAAGGTCTTCACCCAGGCGATCGGCATCAGCGGATCGTTCTGCGGGCCGGAAACGGCGGGATCGCCAGGCTGCATGCCGGTCAGCACTTCCCCGAGCAGCAGCGGCTGACTGTCGCCGGGAAGGGGGAGATTGACCCGGTAGACGTCGGTCGGTCCCCAGACATCGCCGCTCTTGATTCCCTTCAGGATCGGGTGACTCTCTGCGCCCGGAGCGATGACGCCCCGCGTGCTCTCCTTGCCGTGTTTGCCGTGGTGAGCGACCCACGTTTCTCCAAGGATCTGCCTGCCGAATCCTCCCTGCCAGCCGTCCAGTTTCGAGTTCCACGAGTACTTCGCGTAAGTCGAGCTGGCCGGAAGCTGGAAGGCGTGGGTGGCGGTGCGGAAGGCGACAATCGGCTTTCCCGACTGGAAATAGCGGTCGAAGTGGGCCATCTGGTCGTCCGGCAGGTTCCGGAAGCGGGTGAACAGGACGAGGAGGTCGGCCTGGTCGAGGTGGTTGAGCCCTGGAATGTTCGTGGTGACGTTCGGGTTGATTGCGCCATCCTTGGGATCGATCGCGAAGAGCACCGTGCAGTGGAAGCCGTGGTGGGTCGCGAGGATGCGCGCGAGGGCAGGAAACACCTGTTCGGAGCGGTATTCCTCGTCGCCGCTCACGAGCACCACGCGTTTGCCGTTGGCGTTCGCGCCGGGCTCGTAGGCGACCCATTGGTCGTCGGCCGCCGCAGCGCGGGCAAAGAGAGCGAGACCGCAGACAACAACCATTCGCATCGTGGAGCGCATCAGGCCGAGCATGGAGAGTTCCCGAAATGTGTGTTGCAGCACCCGGGCCGAATGGATCAACCCGCAGCACAATCGAGCGATGTCCGCCGGTGGGCGTTGGCGGAACGTTGTTATATCAGAGTGAAGAGGGTGGGATGAGGCTGGACAACGCCCGGTCCATGGCCAAGACTTCACTGTCTTTCGTATCTTACGGAAACTATGGCAGTCGCTCGATGGCTCGTCGGTCGGCTGGCGGGTGGTGAGGCTTGGGAAGGTAGGTTGGCGTCGCGTGCATGATTACGGATGGTGGGAACGCGGACGGTGCTTCACTGCCTTGTGTGCCCTGCTGGTGGCGAGTGCGTCGGCGACAGCTGCTGAGAACCTGAGTGCCGCGGTGGCTTCGGTCACGCGGACCGACCTGTCACGACACATCTATTTCCTTGCCAGCGATGCCCTCGAAGGGCGCGAAGCCGGATCCCGTGGCGGCCATGCCGCCGTCGCTTACATCAGCGATCGTCTCAAGGCCTTCGGCGCTCAGCCGCTGGGCGAGGACGACTCGTTCGTCCAGGAATTCGGGGCGGGCTACCGGAATGTTCTCGCGATCATCCCGGGGAGCGATCCGGTTCTGAAAAACGAGTGCATCCTCATTGGAGGACATCTCGACCACGTTGGGTATGGCTCGCGGCTCAACAGCAATGGTCCGATCGGCCGCATTCACAACGGCGCGGACGACAATGCGAGTGGCGTGTCGGGCATCCTTGAGATCGTCGAGGGACTGTCGCGTCTTTCGACTCCGCTGCCGCGGTCGATCGTCGTGGCGTTCTGGGATGGCGAAGAGAAGGGGCTGCTGGGGTCGGAGCATTGGGCGAACAATCCGACGATCCCGCTGGACCGCATCAAGGTGGCGTTCAATCTCGACATGATCGGCCGGCTGACGAATGACACCGTAACGATCTACGGTTCGCGAACGGCGGTTGGCTTGCGTCGCGCCCTGGTTCGCAGCAACGAAGCGACGGCCATCACGTTCCAGTACGACTTCAAGAACCGCGACGACAGCGATCACTACACGTTCTTCCGGAAGCGGATTCCGTACCTGATGATCTACACGGGAGAGCACCCGGACTACCACCGCCCGAGCGACGATGCGGACCGCATCAACTTCGAAGGGCTGGAACGCATTACGCGGATGACGCTCCACACGCTCGTCGACCTGGCCGAAGCGCCGAAGTGCGGCGGCTTTCATGAGCGCTGCCGTGAAGAGACCACTCTTGCCCGGATCAAGTTTGGCGCGGCGCCTCCGCGTCTGGGGCTGACGTGGTCGGGTAAGCCCCAGCCCGATGGAACGTTTGTCGTCATTGGAGTGGACGACAACACGCCTGCACACCGGGCGGGAATTCGCACCGGCGACTGCATTACGGAAGTCGGCGGCGTGCCTGCCTCGGCGGTTGGCGAACTGCGCGACATCGTCCGCCTTTCTCCGGGCGACCTGGAGCTTTCGATCCGGAAGGCGGGGACGGATGTCGTGGAGTCGCTCAAAATCCAGCTGGATGGGGTTCCGCTGCCGTCGGGGCTGATCCTGGGACGGGATGAAACCGATCCGGGGACCCTCGTCGTGAACGCCGTGGCTCTCCACTCGGAAGCGGACAACGCGGGATTCCGCGACGGCGACCGGATCCTGGTCGACCATTTCCCCGGAGCCGCCCCTGACCGGGCGACTTCGTGGATCGTCGAGCGTTCGGGACGCATGCTCACGCTTCCGGAGAAACAGGACTAAGATCAGCCGGAAGTTTTTCCGTCCTGATCGAGACGACTGATGTCGACTGCGTCCCCCACGTCTTCCCGGAGCGCCCGCACCGCGCTGCTTGCGGCGGGCTCGCTGGCCTGGCGAGAGCTGCGACGCTTCTTCCGCCAGCGGAGTCGGGTCATCGGCGCCCTGGTGCAGCCGATCCTGTTCTGGATCCTGTTCGGCGCTGGCCTGGGTGGCTCGTTCCGCATGCCCGGAGGCCCGGCCTCGGCCGGCTATGCAAACTACTTCCTCCCCGGCGTGGCAGTGATGATCCTGCTGTTCACGGCCATTTTCTCGACGATCTCGATCATTGAAGACCGGCGGGAAGGCTTTCTGCAGGCGGTTCTCGTCTCGCCGATTCCACGCTTCTCGCTTGTGCTGGGGAAGGTGCTGGGGGGATCGATCCTGGCAGTGATCCAGGCGCTGGTGTTTGTGGGAATCGCCCCCGTGCTGGCGAGCCTCGGCGCGGTTTCCCCGGTTTCGCTCGATCTTCCCTGGATGACGTGGGCGGCGGCCGTGGCCTGGATGGCCGTGCTGGCGTTTCTCCTGACGTCGCTCGGGTACCTGATCGCGTGGCCGATGGAATCGACGCAGGGGTTCCACGCGGTCATGAGCGTGTTCCTGATGCCGATGTGGCTGCTTTCGGGGGCGTTCTTCCCGGTTCCGGAGCAGGGTTGGCTGGCGTGGATCATGCGGGCCAATCCGTTGACGTACGGCCTGGCCGGGCTGCGGCGGCTGATGTCAACCGGGGATCCCGTCGCCCTCGGCCCACTTCCGGCATGGTCGACGTGCGTGGCCGTCACGGTTTCGATCGCCGCGGCGATCTTTCTGGCCGATGTTGTGCTGACCCGTCACAAGCACGTGGCCTGAGGACGCTGCTTGTTGCCGAACCCGTGTGAGTCGCGGTAAAAACAGGTCTCTCCAGTTTGTTCCCCTCGCCCTGCCACGGTCTCCGTATGCCCCGCGCGATTCTCTTTCTGCTGGTGTGCTTCTCACTCGTGGCCGCAGACGCTGTGGCTGACAACTGGCCGGCGTGGCGCGGTCCGACGAACAACGGAATCGCCGTCGGGAAGAACATTCCGACGGAGTGGATGAACCAGAAGGAAAACATCGCGTGGCGGCTGGAGCTTCCCGGGCCGAGCGGCGCGACGCCGGCCATCTGGGAGGATCGGATTTACCTGTCGAGCGCGGAAGGGGACGACCTCGTCCTGATGTGCGTGTCGACGGCTGGAAAAGAACTGTGGAAGAAGGTTGTCACGACGGGGAACAAGCTGGCCCGCGCCGGCGAAGGGAATTCCGCCTCGCCGTCGCCGTCGACGGATGGCAAGCACGTCTGGTGCTTCTTCGGCAACGGGATCCTCTGCTGCTACGACCGCGACGGAAACGAGGTCTGGAAGCTCGACGTCCAGGACCGCTACGGCAAGATCGACATCCAGTTCGGCATGACGATGACGCCGGTTCTCTTCGGCGATCACCTGTACCTGCAACTCATTCACGGCACGTGGGGCGGGCCCTACACCGTCGGAAAGGTGATCAAGCTGAATAAGAAGGACGGCAGCGAAGTGTGGGCCGTCGAGCGTGAAACCGGAGCGGACGACGAGTGCAAGCACTCGTACGCGTCGCCCATCCTGTATGACGATGGCACGACGAAGTTCCTGGTCACTCACGGTGCCAATCACACGATCGGCTATAACCTCGAAGACGGAAGCGAACGCTGGCGAATCTCCGGCCTGAACGGGCCGTCGGAGTTCAACAAGAACAAGTACGACAACACGTTCCGGCTCGTCGCGTCTCCGGGAGTGGCGCCGGGGACGATCATCATTCCGACCTGCAAGAAGGGGCCGGTCTTTGCCTTCAAGGTGAACGACGCTCTCTCGGGGCTGATCGAAGGCCCGAACGGTGCCTACCGGTGGACGTTCCGGAGCACGCCGGATGTTCCCTGCCCGCTGATCAAGGATGGTCTCGTCTATCTCTTCATGTCTGATGGCAAGTTTGCCTGCGTCGACCTCGAGACGGGCGAGGAGGTCTACTTTGAGCGGAACCATAACTCGCAGTCGCGATCGAGCCCGCTGTACGTCGATGGCCACATCTACCTGGCCGCGAAGGACGGTACGGTGATGGTCATCAAGGCGGGCCGGAAGTACGAAGTCGTCGCGGAGAACTCGATGAACGGAGAAGGGATCACTGCGTCGCCGATTGTCGCCAACGATGTCCTGTACATTCGGAGCGCGGCGGCGCTGTATGCGATCAAGTCGCCGAAGTAGCTGCTGCTGCGGAGGCCGTCGCTCCGCCTCGTCGCGAATGCACATTCCGTCACAACGGCGCTGAAATGCCGACGTTTCTTGATGACCTTCCTCCCACGCCCGCGCGTCCCCCGGATTCACACAAGGGAACGTTCGGGCGGGTGCTGATCGTCGCGGGGAGCCGCGGAATGAGCGGGGCGGCGTGCCTGTCGGGCCTGGGGGCGCTCCGTGGTGGAGCCGGTCTCGTTGATGTGGCGACACCCGCGAGCCTCCAGCCGCTGATTGCGTCGTTTGAACCGTCGTGGCTGACGTTCCCGCTTCCCGAAGACGCCCATGGTCGCCTGGACGGGTCGGCGTTTTCGCTGATCGCCGACCGGTGGGAGTCGGTGTCCGCCGTGGCGATGGGGCCCGGCTGGAGCGTCACGGACAACACGCGCTCGCTGGCGCGGCTGATGATCGAGCAGTGTCCGCGGCCGATGGTGATCGATGCCGATGGGCTGACGGCCCTCGTCGATCAGGCGGACGCCTGGAGAAAGTCGCCCGCGGCGCGGGTCGTGACCCCGCATCCGGGAGAATTCGGGCGGATGCGTGGCGTCGACGCGAAGGTGATCCAGGCGGACCGCGTGGAGCATGCCACGGAGTTCGCCCGGGAGCACGGGGTGATCGTCGTGCTCAAGGGGCACGGGACAGTGGTCACGGACGGGGAACGGATTGTCATCAACTCCACCGGCAATCCCGGAATGGCGACGGGGGGCACCGGGGATGTCCTCACCGGGCTGACCGGAGCCCTGCTGGCCCAGAAAATGGCCCCCTTCGATGCCGCGCGCCTGGCCGTTTACCTGCATGGGCTGGCGGGGGACCTGGCGGCGAAGGAACTTTCGCAGCCGGGCCTGATTGCGAGCGATCTCCCCAGTTTCCTGGGGCCGGCGTGGCTCAAACTGCAGGAATTGCGAGGGCGGGCGGGGGGGTAGGGCGGCCGTCCCTGCAGGGGGCGGCGTCCCTTGCCGATCGATTGCGGCCGAACAGGTGCAGCGGCGACCCGCGTTGCCCGTTTTTCGCGTTTCGGGCTATAAACCGGCCCCTGACGAACGGATTCGTCCCGGATAAGGAACTGCGATGGATCGCTCACGCTGGATTTTGTTGTCGCTGGTGCTGTCTCCCTGCCTGGCGAGCTTCGTCGCATGGACGAGCCCGGCGGCTCCGGGCGCCATCAGCGGCGGGCATCCGAAGTCGGCTTTGTCGTTCTCGCAGTACGCCGTGAACTGGAAGGAGACGCGGGCGGTGCCGTCGGTGCGGGCTCACTTCAACTTTCGGAACACGTCCGACCGTCCGGTGAAGATTCTCAGCGCGAAGCCAAGCTGCGGCTGCGTTTCGGCGAACATCGTCGGCTTCAGGTCGAACGCCGAGACAGCGGAACGCTACAAGCTGACATACGCGCCGGGGGAAGCGGGACGGATCGAACTGGCCCTGCCGACCGCGAACGAGGAAGCAGGCCGCCACGAATACACCATCGCCGTTGCCTACAACGACGGTGAAGACCGCAAAGCCGAGTTGAAATTCAATGTGGAGTTGCCGGCGAAATCGGTCCGCCTCGAGCCTTCGGAACTCTACTTCTACCAGTACGGCGAACCGCTGTCGCGCACGCTGAAGGTCATCGACGACCGGAACAAGGTGCTGGACGTGACCGATGTCCGGATCGAGTACCACCGTCCCCGGGGCCAGACGCCCGAGGTGGTGTCGACCGACCTGGCCGAGGCGACGATCGAACCTTCGGAGATCACGCCGCAGGGGCGTCGGGCGACCCCCATCCGCATCGACGTCGCGGGGGATATCGACCCGGTGGAAAAGATCGCCCATGTGGTGATCACCACGAGCGATCCCGACTTCAAGGTGCTGAAAGTTCCGATGCTGATCCAGCCGCGCCCGAAGAAAGAGACGCCGGTTCAGCAGTCCTCAGTCCCCTTCGCGCCGGGGCCGGTCACCCGCTGACGGCGGCACGTCACAGCCGGCCGCCGTACTGCTGCTCGTAGTACTTCGCATATTCGCCCGAGCGAATGTGCTCGACCCATTCGCCGTGGCCGAGGTACCAGTCGATTGTGCTTTTCAGGCCGTCGGCGAAGGAGATCCGCGGCGACCATCCCAGTTCGCGTTCGGCTTTCGAACAGTCGATCGCGTAGCGGAGGTCGTGCCCGGGCCGGTCGGTGACATGGCGGATCAGCGACTCCGGTTTGCCGAGCAGCCGCAGCAGGGTCCGCGTCAGTTCGATGTTCGTCAGTTCGCAGCGGCCGCCGAAGTTGTAGACCTCCCCGGCGCGTCCTTTGAGCAGGGCCGCTTCCACGCCGCGGCAGTGGTCCTCGACGTGGATCCAGTCGCGCACGTTCAGTCCCTGCCCATAGACCGGGAGCGACTGTCCCGCGAGCGCGTTGGAAATGAACAGCGGGATGATCTTCTCGGGAAACTGGTAGGGGCCGTAATTGTTCGAGCAGCGGGTGATGACGGCGGGAAAGCCGAAGGTGTGGTGATAGGCGCGGACCAGCAGGTCTCCGGCCGTTTTCGACGCCGAGTAGGGGCTATTGGGGGCCAGGGGCGTGTCTTCGGTGAACAGGCCGTCCGGTCCCAGTGAACCGTAGACCTCATCAGTCGAGACCTGCACGAACCGTCCGATTTTCAGTTCGCGGCAGACATCCATCAGCACCTGCGTTCCGACGACGTTTGTGCGGACGAACGGTCCGGAGTCGAGGATGCTGCGGTCGACGTGGCTCTCGGCGGCGAAATTCACGACCGCATCAACAGGCCCGCGGGAGAGGGCTTCTTCGAGGAACGCCCGGTCGGCAATGTCTCCCCGCGCGAAGGCGTAACGGGAATTGTTTTCAATGTCGGCCAGGTTCTCGGGGTTCCCGGCGTAGGTGAGCTTGTCGAGGTTGAGGATGCTCAGGCCCGGATGTCCGGCCAGCATCAGCCGGATGAAATTCGACCCGATGAAGCCGCATCCGCCTGTCACGCACAGAACTTTCACCGGGATTCCTCCGTCGACGAGCGTTGGGAATGCTCGACATACCAGTCGAGCAGCACGCGGAGCGGGGAGGAAAAGTCGGCGGGATCGTCGATCATCCGCTGTTTCGCCTCCGCCAGCGACATTGTCTCCATCCGCAGAATTTCGGCCGGATCGGGCTGCGGTTCGCTGTCGCTGACCAGCCGGTAGAGCACGGTGTGTTCGTAGGCCGTCTCGACCGTGGCCGGGAACTTGTGCAGGAACTCGAGGCTCCCCGAGAGCTCGATCTCCTCCTGCATCTCGCGGTGGGCCGCCTGTTCGTAGTCTTCGCCGGCCCCGAGGTGCCCTGAGCAGGAGGAGGTGAGCTTGAGCGGGGCTTCGTCCTTGGTGGCGGAACGGCGCTGGAGCAGGAGTTCGCCCCGGCTGTTGAAGACGAACACATGCACGGCCCGGTGCAGCAGCCGCTCGGCATGCACGCGGGAGCGAGGCGCCGTGGCGATCACCCGGTCGTTCTCATCGCAGACGTCGAAGACTTCTTCGGAAACGGCCATAGGGGCGAACTTAGTCGGTCGTGCCGGGACCGTCTATCGCCACTTGGTCCCCCTTTCGCGTTCTGTTACAGTCGCGCTTCAATTTCCAGCCGGTCGGAGTTCTGTCTCCGCCGAAATTCAATCTGCGTGGACAATGCCCCGTCCCAAGCTGCAAGCATCGATTTCCGAATCCGGTCGCCTGACCGGCCGGATCCTCATCGCCGACGACAACCTGCAGAATCGTGAGCTGCTCGAGGCGTATCTCGCCGACGAGGGGCACGAGATCCTGATGGCGGCCGACGGTCGTCAGACGGTCGACGTCGCCACGGAATCGCAGCCGGACCTGATCCTGCTGGACATCATGATGCCCAAGCTGAGCGGGTATGAGGTCTGCGAGAAGCTGAAGGTGGACGAGCGGACGAAGAACATCCCGATCCTGATGGTGACGGCGCTGCGCGACATGGCGGATATCGAGAAAGCCGTGGCCGCCGGGGCGGACGATTTTCTCTCCAAGCCGGTCCACAGGATCGAGCTGAAGACTCGCGTGAAGTCGCTCCTGCGCGTCCGCCATCTCACGAGCGAACGCGATCGGCTGCTCGCGTACCTGTCCGAGGTCGAGAAGTCGGAAACGAACTGACTTTGTGGCTTCCGTGCGCCAGGCTTCGTCCCAGGTCCGCCATGCGGAGGGCCCGGGACGAGGGCCGCGATTCCGGCAGGCAGTGATTCCGGCAGGCAGTGCAGGGGGACGATGATTGCGCTGATCGCAATCACGACCAATCGCTCAATACGGGTCAATGCGCGCGGCGACTCAGAGTCACGGCATCAGGTCGATTCCAAGCCGCTTGCGGATCGGCTGCGTGGATAGCGGCCCGGGATCGCCATAGGCCCCGTCCCCGGATTTCTCGATGCTCATAGGCCATCGCAACGCACTTGCCGACGTCCACGCATCTGTTCATCTTCCCCGCATGGCCCGCAACATCCGTCTCACACTCGCCTACGACGGCACCCGCTACGCCGGTTGGCAGGTCCAGCGGGATCGCGTCTCCGTTCAGTCGACCGTCGAAGCCTCCATCGAAGCCCTGACCGGGGAACGGGTCAGTCTGTTGTCGGCCGGCCGGACCGACGCGGGCGTGCACGCGCTCGGGCAGGTGGTCAACTTCTTCACCGAATCGACGATCCCTCCCGACAAATGGCAGCCGGCCCTTCAGACCCGACTTCCTCACGACATTGTCGTCCGCGATTCGCAGGAAGTCCCGGCCGATTTTCACGCCACCTACGGGGCGAAGCTCAAACGCTATCGCTACGTGATCCACGAATCGCGGATCGAGAATCCGTTCATCCGGCCGTTCGCGTGGCGGCAGAATGGGCCGCTGGATGTGGACGCCATGCAGAACGCGGCCGATCTGCTTGTTGGAACGCACGATTTCCGCAGCTTCGAGTCGCATTGGCCCAACACCGATACGAGCGTTCGGACCATGTTCGAGGCGCGGCTGACGCGCGCGTCCGGCTGGAACGTGTGGGGGGCCGCGCCGGTGAGCGCCGACCCCGGCGCTGATGCGGATTACATCGTGTTCGAGATCGTCGGCGACGGTTTTCTCTACAACATGGTGCGTTCCATTGTCGGCACGCTGGTTTGCGTCGGCCGCAGGGCGTGGACGCTCGCCCAGTTCCAGCACGCGTTTCAGGCACTCGATCGCAACGTCGCCGGCGAAACGGCCCCGGCGCAGGGACTGTTCCTGGTTTCTGTGACCTATTGAGGTTGTCGCAGGCGCTGCCGGAAACCGGGAGAGCCACTGCTGGCAGAGTCGGCCGCAAATACGATTAGTCGCCGAGGCGACTCCACTGGCGCTTGGCCGCGTCGAAGACGAAGGGGGTTCGCTCCGGGAAGAGACGTGCCGCGAGTTCGCGGTTCACGGAGGGCCTCAGCCGGGCGACGAGCACGGGGCCATCGAGCGTCGGCCGGTTCGTCACGTAGTCCATGTGCAGGTCGGTTGGATCGGGCTTCACGAAGACGATCATCGGTCCGTTCGTCGCCAGCTCCTCCGCCTGCGCGCGGAACTGGCCGTATCGCCGCCGCGCGAACATCGCCTCACTGCGGGCGATGGCGACCCGTGAAGTCCAGAGGGGCTCGATGGAGATGTCGTTGATCAGGATGGCCAGGGCGAGCAGGGCGGCCCACCAGAGACGCATTCTCGGCATGGACCAGGAGCGCCAGATCGAGCCCAGACGCACCGTGGCATACGCGATGATCAGCAGCAGAAGCGGTCCTGATTCGAACACGTAGTGCCAGTCCATGATCCCTGTAAACCAATAAGGGATATGAACGGCGTGCAGGCTGACGATCGAAGCGCACACGAGTTTCCAGGCGGCTGACAGCCTTCGCCAGTCGAGAAGTACAACGGCCAGCGACAAAAGCAGGGGGATTGTGGCCAGAGTCCAGCGGGAGCTGCTGGTGGCGCGGATGCCGACGTTTTTCAGCGCGAGGGCTGGAGTGAGGTTTTCAGCCCAGCTGTCGTAGTGTTCGAGCGTTTTCGGCCCGGCGACCTTCTCGCCGCGCGTCACGTTGTTAAAGCCGTAAACGTGCCGGGGGGTGTAGAGGTCGGTGTAGAGTTGATAAGGCGAGACGAGGGCATCGCCAGTGATGGAGTGGTTGTAGGCGAGCAATCCGACGGCCCCGATGACGAGTGGGAAGCCAAGGGCCAGGGTTTGCAGGATCGAGGGGGGGAGGCGCGCTTTGAGTGTGTCGGCTCCCGGCATGGAGGGCTGGCGTCGGATAAGCCGCCAAATCCAGTCGATGCCGAAGGGGAGCGCGAATCCCGCGGCCGTCATCGGGCGGCAGAGCATGGCGAACGCGAGGCCCGTTCCGGCGATCAACGCCAGGCCGGCGGATGGCCGCTGACGGCAGGCGAGCATTGCGGACAGGAAGAGGATCAACCCGAGCATGGTGGGCATGTGGGCGACGAGCATGTTGCTGAAGACGAGCATGCCGGGCGAGACGACATACAGGAGGCCGGCCACGATCCCGACGGCGCGTCCGGAGAGGAGTCGGCCCACCAGGAACAGACCCGCGGCGATCAGGCCGTTCGCCAGCCATTGACCTTCCCATGGGTTTCCAAGGCTCACGAACGGAGCGAGCCACGCGCCGACGCCCGGGAAATACCGGCTGGCGAAACGCCCTTCGTTCAGGACGTGCATCTGATCGAAGAGATCGGAATACTCGGGAAAGCTGGGCAGCCAGGTTCGCCCGTCGAGAAAGGTCTCGGCCTGGAACAGGTAGCTGTATTCGTCGTGGATTGCCGGAGGAAGCCCTGCGAAGGGTGCCGCGTACCAGCGGGCCGCGAATGTTCCGGCGGCGGCGAACACGAGCGCGAGGAGGAAGTCGACGAGGGGTTGCGGCGGGGATCCAGCCGGCGCGGTGGGGCGCTCGCGTCGACGACGTCCGGACTGCCAGACGAGGGGGGCTGCGAGGAGCAGGACGAGGAACGGGCTGGAGTTTTTCGAGTCTTCGAAGAAGCGGCCGTTGAGGGCTGCGGCCCTGTTACCGGCGTCTGAAAAGTGGAGCGCGACGAATGCTGCAGTCGCGAACGTGATGAGGGCCCAGGCGATGGCGTGTGTGGCCGGGCGTTCGACGAGTGGCCGCCGCGGAGCGGGATCGAGCGTAGGAGCGTCGGTCGGGGCGGAAGACACGGGGGAGCGTTGGGCGGAGCGGGATCAGCCAGGCGCACAGGCGCTGGACGAAAAACGCCCCGGCGAAGAGCGGACGGCCGGGGCGCGAATGGCCTGGATTTCAAACGTGAAGCCCCCGGCTGCTGGCGAGCGGCCGGGGGCTGTTTCGATTTACTTCAGCGACTTGGCGACTTCGGCCACCGTCTTGCTGTCCTCGGCGGCCTTCACCATCTTGTCGATGTACGCGACCTTCTTGTTTTTGTCGACGATGATCGTCCAGCGGGCCGTCGTGATCGGTCGGACGAGTTCCTCCGTCTTGCCGTCGATGACGGCCTTCACCGTGCCGCCAGCCTTGGTGGGAACTCCGAACGCCTCGGCGACTTTGCCTTCGGTATCGGCTAACAGCGCGAAGTTGAGGTTTTCCTTCTTCTTGAAGAGCTGGTGGTTCTTCACGGTGTCGCCGCTGACGCCGACGACCTCGATACCGGCCTCCTTCAGCTTGGGCAGATCGTCGCGGTAGGCGCACGCCTGCTTGGTGCACCCGCCGGTGGTGTCGGCCGGGTAGAAGTAGATCACGACGACGTTCTTGCCATAGTGGTCGGAGGCCTTCCAGTCGTTCCCCTGGTCATCTTTGACCGTGAAATCCGGGGCCGCATCGCCGACTTTCACTTCGGCCGACATGACGTTCGTTCCTGCAAAGACCAGAGAAAATACCGCTGACAGAACAACCGATTTCACGAGAGCACCTCTTGGAGTGGGCAGGCCGTAAGTGGCCGTCGATGGGGCAGGACGCGTCATGCGAACGGTGTGGGACGCGGGGGAACATCCGTCCGCGATTCTGAAAGCATGA